>VGIA01000036.1 GCA_016868105.1 Betaproteobacteria bacterium
TGGCGGTGGTGCGCCTCGATGACCTCGATGTCGTAATCCTCGCCCAGCACCCTGGCGGCGGCCTCGGCCAGCTTGAAGACGACATTGACCCCGACGGCAAAGTTGGGCGACAGCATCACGGGGACGTGCCCCGCCGCGGCGGCGATGCGCGCCTTCTGCTGCGGCGTGAAGCCGGTGGTGCCGATGACGATGGGCTTGCCCGCCGCGACGCAGGCCTCCAAGTGCGCGAGCGTGCCCTCGGGGCGCGTGAAGTCGACCAGCGCGTCGCAGGCGGCGAGCGCCTTGGCGATGTCGTCGCCCATGTCGAACGCGGCGGCGAGCTGCAGCGAGGCGTCCGCCGCCACCGCCTCGATCAGGGTGCGGCCCATCTTGCCGCCGGAACCGGCGATGGCGATCCTCATGTCAGAACCCGATCTTCTCGAGCATGCGGCCGAAGAAACCGCGCCCCGCCCTGTCCTCGGGCCTGGCCTGCGGCTCGGCTTGCGGCTTCGGCTCGGCAACCGGCTCGGGCTTCAGCACCGGCTTGGGTTCGGATTTCGGCTCGGGCTTCGCCACCGGCCTGTCGGGCGCCTGCACCGGCTCGCTCGGCAGCAGGTCGCCGACCACGCGCGAGAGCCTGGAATCCTCGAAAATCACCGAAAAACTGCGCTGCTCGCGCTTGCCGCCGGGCACGTCGCGATAGAACACGTAGTCCCAGCGGTCGGCGTGGAAGATGTCGGTGAGCAGCGGCGTGCCGAGGATGAAGCGGACCTGCTCGCGCGTCATGCCGGGCTTGAGTTGCTGCACCATCTCGCGGGTGACGTAATTGCCCTGCTGGATGGTAATCCGGTACGGCTTCACGATCTCCGGCACCGGCAAAGGCGCGCGCGCGCAACCCGCCGCAAGCAGCAGGGCCAGGAGGGCGATGGGGAGGGTGCGGCTGGTGGAGCGCATCGGCGCGCGATTCTCAAGGCCTGCCAAAGCTACTATGATAGCCCAACCCTCCACCATGGACTCCACGCAAAGCCTCAAGGACATCGGACTCAAGGCGACGCTGCCGCGGCGCCGGATCCTCGAGCTGTTCGAGACCAGCAAGGTGCGCCACATGTCCGCGGAGGATGTGTACCACGCGCTGGTGGCCGAAGGCATGGATGTAGGGCTTGCGACCGTCTACCGCGTGCTGACGCAGTTCGAGCAGGCGGGGCTGCTGGCGCGACAGCATTTCGAGACCGGCAAGGCGGTGTTCGAGCTCAATCAGGGCGGCCACCACGACCACCTGGTGTGCCTGCAGTGCGGGCGCATCGAGGAGTTCTATGACCCCGAGATCGAGAAGCGCCAGGCTGAAGTCGCGCGCCAGCGCGGCTTCCAACTCAAAGGGCACTCGCTGGCGCTGTACGCGGACTGCGTCAAGGGCGACTGCGAGTTCCGCGCCCGCGCCAAGGCCGAGGCCGCCTAGCGTCCGCCCAGCATCTCCGCGGCGTGCCGTCGCGTCGTTGCGGTGATCTCCGAGCCGCCCAGCATGCGTGCCAGTTCCTCGATGCGCCCGGCCCTGTCCAGGGGCGCCAACACGGAGCTGACCCGGCCCCTGAGGCCCGATTTGGACACCGTCCACTGCTCGTCGCCCTGCGCCGCGACCTGCGGCAGGTGCGTCACGCACAGCACCTGGCGATCCCGGCCCAGCTTCTTCAGCGCGCGCCCGACCGTCTCGGCCACCGCGCCGCCGATCCCTGCGTCAACCTCGTCGAACACCAGCGTGCCTACCGGCGATACCTTGGCCGCGACCAGTTGGATGGCAAGGCTGATGCGCGCCAGCTCGCCGCCCGATGCCACCTTCGCCAGCGGCCGCAACGGCAGGCTCGGATGCGAGGTGACCTCGAAGGACACCGATTCCAGGCCACTCGCGCCAGGTTCCTCCAGCGCCGAGAGCGTAGCGGCAAAGCGGCCCCCCGACATGGCCAGGCCCTGCATCGCCTGCGTCACGTCCTTGCCCAAGGCCTGCGCCGCCGACCGGCGCCTCGCCGACAGCTTGCTCGCCGCGGACTCGAAGCGCGACTTCGCCGCCGCCACCTCGCGCTGCAGGGCCTCGGGGCTGGCCGCGAGCTCGAGTTCGCGCAAGCGCTGCAGCAGGTCCTGCTCCAGTGCCGGAAGTTCGGACGGCCGCGCGCGGTACTTGCGCCCGGCGGCGTGCAGGGCTTCGATGCGCTGCTCGGTTTCCTTGAGCCCCTGCGGGTCCAGGTCTACCCGCGAGGCGTAGTCGCGCAGGTCGCGCGCGGCCTCGCCCGCCTGCGCCTCGGCCGATTCCAGCATCTCCACTACGCCCTTCAGTCGCTGGTCGTGCTCCGACAGCGAGCGCAGCCGGCTTGCCACCGCCGACAACTGCGGCAGGCAGGCGCCGTCGGCCTCCGACAGCGTCTCCAGCGACGACTGGGCGCCGGCGAGCAGGCTGGAGCCGTGGGCGAGGCGCTGGTGCTGCGCCGACAGCGCCTCCCAATCGCCCTCCTTCAGCGCCAGCTTCTTCAATTCGGACAGCTTTTCCTCCAGGTCGGCGCGCTCCGACTCGCGCTTGGCGAACGCCTCCTGCGCCTCGGCCGCGAGCGTCTGCAGCCGCCTCCAGCCCTGCCAGGCCTCGGCGCAGGCGCGCGCCAGGTCATGCGCGCCGGCGTGCGCATCCAGCAAGTCGCGCTGCGGGGCGGCGCGCAGCAGCGACTGGTGCTCGTGCTGGCCGTGGATGTCCACCAGGTGCTCGCCCGCCTCGCGCAGCTGAGCCAGCGTCGCCGCATGGCCGTTGACGAAGCAGCGCGAGCGGCCGCTGCGCTCGAAGGTCCGACGCAGGATCACGATCCCGGGGTCCCCTTCCAGCCCCGCCCCGGCAAGATGCCGCTCCAGCGCGTGCTGGCCGCCGGTGTCGAACTCGGCGGACAGCTCGGCACGCTCGGCACCCTCGCGCACCAGCGAGGCCTCGCTGCGGCCGCCCACCAGCAGCTCGAGCGCATCCACCAGGATGGACTTGCCGGCGCCGGTTTCGCCGCTGAGCACCGTGAACCCGGCGCCGGCCTCCAGCTCGGCGCGCTCCACGATGACGAAATCCCGGATCGACAGCGCGCGCAGCATCGGGCCGCCTCAATCCTCCTCGCGCTTGCCCACCGCCTTGCTCCAGCGCAGCTTCTCCCGCAGCATGGTGAAGTAGCTGTAGCCGGGCGGGTGCACGAAGCGGATGGCGTCGGCCGAGCGCTTGAGGACCAGGCGGTCGCCCTCGTGCAGGTCGGTGAGCGCAAAGCCGTCGAAATGGGCGCGCGCATCCACCGCGCGCACCAGCTCGATCTCGATCAGACTGGAATCGTTCACGCTGACCGGGCGCGCCGACAGCACGTGCGGATTCAGCGGCACCAGCGCGAAGGCCGGCACCGTGGGCTGCAGGATCGGGCCTTGCGCCGACAGCGCGTAGGCGGTGGAGCCGGTGGGCGTGGCGACGATGACGCCGTCGGCGCGCAGCACATAGACGTATTCGCCGTCGATACTGAGCTTGAACTCGATCAGGCGCGCCTGCGAGCCCTTGCTGACCACCGCCTCGTTCAGCGCCACGGTGTTCATCAGGCGCCGGCCGCCGCGCAGGATCTCGGCCTCGATCAGCGCGCGGTCCTCGATGGTGTGGCGGCCCTCCAGGATCGCGCCCACCGAAGCGTCCATCTCCGACAGGGCGATGTCGGTCATGAAGCCCAGGCGCCCCTGGTTGATGCCGGCGAGCGCCACCTTGCGGTGCGCGAGCTTGCGCGCCGCCGCCAGCATGGTGCCGTCCCCGCCCAGGACGATGGCGAGGTCGGCGCTGCGGCCGATCTCGTCGAAATCGGCCACGGCGCCGTTCTCGCCCACGCTTGCCGCCGTCTCCCGTTCCAGCAGGACCTCGCAGCCGCGCCGGCGCAGGAAATCGCGCAGCGCGCGCAGGGACTGGGCGATCTCGGGGGCTTGCTTGCCGATCAGGACGACGCGCTTAAACGCGGGGGGCATCTGGGGATTCTAACGGTAGAATGCAGTGGTGCTGGACAAGCGCGCCCAAGTCCTCCTCAAGAAGCTGGTCGAACGCTACATCGCGGAAGGCCAGCCGGTCGGCTCGCGCACCCTGTCCCGGCACGCCGGCCTCGACCTGTCCCCGGCCACGGTACGCAACGTCATGGCGGACCTGGAGGAGCTGGGCCTGATCACCAGCCGGCACACCTCCGCCGGCCGCATCCCGACCCCGCAGGGCTACCGCTTCTTCGTCGACACGCTGCTGGTGACCAAGCCGCTGGGCAGCGGCGACATCCACCAACTCGAGGACAGCCTGCAGCCCGACAGCCCGCAGCGCGCCATCCAGACCGCGTCGCAGCTGCTGTCCCAGCTGACCCAGTTCGCGGGCGTGGTGATGACGCCGCGCCGGCGCCAGCTCTCGTTTCGCCAAATCGAGTTCCTGCGCCTGTCGGAGAGGCGCGTGCTGCTGATCGTGGTAACCCCGAGCGGCGACGTGCAGAACCGGATCCTGTTCACCGGGCAGGACTATTCGCCCTCGGCGCTGATCGCGGCCGCGAACTACTTCAACCAGCACTACTCCGGGCAGAGCTTCGAGGACATCCGCCTGCGGCTGCACGGCGAGCTGAGCGAGATCCGGCAGGACATGGTCGCGCTGATGAGCGCCGCGCTCGAGGCGAGCAACAGGGCGGTTGCCGAGGGCCACGAGCAGTACGTGATCTCCGGCGAGCGCAACCTGCTCGCGGTGCAGGACCTGTCGCAGGACATGTCGCGCCTGCGCCAGCTGTTCGAGCTGTTCGAGCGCAAGACCTCCCTGCTGCAGATCCTGGACGTCTCGCTGCGCAGCCAGGGCGTGCAGATCTTCATCGGCGGGGAGTCCGGGGTGGCCGCGCCCGACGATGTCAGCGTGGTCACCGCGCCCTACAGGGTGGACGGCGAGGTGGTGGGCACTGTGGGCGTCATCGGCCCCACCCGCATGGCCTACGACCGTGTGGTGCCGATCGTGGACGTTACCGCGAAGCTGCTCTCCACCGCACTGTCGCAATCCTGAAAGGCGTCCTCCTCGTCAACCTGGGCACCCCCGCCGCGCCGACGCCGGAGGCGGTGCGGGCCTATCTGGCCGAGTTCCTCGGCGACCCGCGCGTGGTGGAGATCCCGCGCTTGCTCTGGTTGCCGATCCTCCACGGCATCGTGCTGCGCACACGGCCGGCGAAGTCGGCCGCAAAGTATGCGCAGATCTGGACCGACGAGGGCTCGCCGCTGATGGTGCATACGCGCCGGCAGGCGGAGCTGCTGCGCGCCGTGCTGCCGCAGGTGCAGGTGGAATTCGCCATGCGCTATGGCGCGCCGTCCATCTCCTCCGGGCTGGAGAAGCTCGCCGGCTGCGACGACATCCTCGTGGTCCCGATGTATCCGCAGTTCGCGCGCAGCACCACCGAGAGCATTCGCGACGTCCTGCCCAAGGGAACCCGGATGCTGGAGGATTTCCACGACCACCCGGCCTACATCTCGGCTCTTGCCGCCCTGGTCCGCGGGGACTGGTCCGCGCACGGCCGGCCAGACGTGCTGGTGATGAGTTTCCATGGCCTGCCGCAGCGTTCGATAGAGCGCGGCGACCCCTACTTCCATCAGTGCATGAGAACCGCCGACCTGCTGTCGCAGGCGCTCGGGCTGGAGCAGAAGCGCTTCGGCGTCGGCTTCCAGTCACGCTTCGGTCCGGCGCAATGGATACGGCCCTACACCTCGGACATACTGGCCCGGCTGGGGGCGGAGAGGACCCGGAAGGTGGACGTGCTCTGCCCCGGCTTCGTCGCCGATTGCCTGGAAACGCTCGAGGAGATCGCCATCGAGGGCCGGGAGATCTTCCAGCACGCCGGCGGCGGCGATTACCGGGCGCTGCCCTGCCTGAACGAGCACCCGGCGTGGATCGGGGCGCTGGCGAAAATAGTGCTTGAAAATCCCGCCTCGGCCCCAACCTGAGTTTGGTTAAATCCTCTTACACCCACCATGTCCGAAGCCCAGACCCCGCCGCAGGCCGACCCTGACCCGGCCTCCGCGGAAGACCAGACGCTGGAGAAGCTGCTGGCCGAGACCCAGTCCCGGCTGCAGGAGCAGCGCGAGGCCTGGATGCGCGCGGTGGCTGAGACCGACAACGTGCGCAAGCGCGCCCTGTCCGATGTCGCCGCCGCCCATAAGTTCGCCATCGAGCGCTTCGCCGAGAGCCTGACGCCGGTCTGCGACAGCCTCGAGGCGACGCTGGCGGCCGCCGGAGAGACGAACGAAGCCCTGAAGAGCGGTGTTGAGCTGACGCTCAAGCAGATGCGCGCGGCGCTGGAAAAGGCCGGCGTGACCGAGATCGCGCCGGCGGTCGGCGAGCGCTTCGACCCCAACCGCCACCAGGCCATGGCGGCGGTGGCCTCGCCTGCCGAGCCCAACACCGTGGTGACGGTGATGGTGAAGGGCTACCGGCTGCACGAGCGGATCCTGCGCCCGGCGCTGGTGACGGTGGCCAAAGCCCTTGAAAACAAGGACGGAAAGCCCGATCTAGCAGCCAACCCGAACCCGAATTGAAGGAACCGACATGAGCAAGATCATCGGCATCGACCTGGGCACCACGAACTCCTGCGTCGCGATCATGGAGGGCGGCAAGCCCAAGGTGATCGAGAACTCGGAGGGCGCGCGCACCACGCCCTCGATCGTCGCCTACTCCGACGACGGCGATATCCTGGTCGGCGCCCCGGCCAAGCGCCAGGCAGTGACCAACGCCAAGAACACCCTGTTCGCGGTCAAGCGCCTCATCGGCCGCAAGTTCGAGGAGAAGGAGGTCCAGAAGGACATCTCCCTCATGCCGTACAAGATCGTCAAGGCCGACAACGGCGACGCCTGGGTCGAGGTGCGCGGCAAGAAGCTCGCGCCGCAGCAGGTGTCCGCGGAAGTCCTGCGCAAGATGAAGAAGACCGCCGAGGACTACCTGGGCGAGGAAGTCACCGAGGCCGTGATCACGGTGCCGGCCTACTTCAACGACTCGCAACGCCAGGCGACCAAGGACGCCGGCCGCATCGCTGGGCTGGAAGTCAAGCGCATCATCAACGAGCCCACCGCGGCCGCGCTCGCCTTCGGCATGGACAAGAAGGAAGGCAAGGACCGCAGGATCGCGGTCTATGACCTGGGCGGGGGCACCTTCGACATCTCCATCATCGACATCGCCGCAGTCGAGGGCGAGCACCAGTTCGAGGTGCTGTCCACCAACGGCGACACGTTCCTGGGCGGCGAGGACTTCGACCAGCGCCTCATCGACTACATCGTCGAGGAATTCAAGAAGCAGTCCGGCCTCGACCTCGCCAGGGACCCGATCGCCCTGCAGCGGGTGAAGTCGGCCGCGGAGCGCGCCAAGATCGAGCTATCGTCGAGCGCGCAGACCGAGATCAACGAGCCCTACATCGCCATGACCGGCGGCGCGCCGCAGCACCTGACGATGAAGATCACGCGCGCCAAGTTCGAGTCGCTGGTGGAGGCGCTGATCGAGCGCACCATCGAGCCCTGCCGCATCGCGATCAAGGACGCGGGAGTCAAGGTCTCCGACATCCAGGACGTGATCCTGGTGGGCGGCATGACGCGCATGCCCAAGGTGGTGGACAAGGTGCGCGAGTTCTTCGGCAAGGAGCCGCGCAAGGACGTCAACCCCGACGAGGCGGTGGCCGTGGGCGCCGGGATCCAGGCCGGCGTGCTGAAGGGCGAGGTCAAGAACGTGCTGCTGCTCGACGTCACGCCGCTGTCGCTGGGCATCGAGACCCTGGGCGGGGTCATGACCAGGCTGATCGCCAAGAACACCACCATCCCGACCAAGGCGCAGCAGGTGTTCTCCACCGCGGAGGACAACCAGACCGCGGTGACCATCCACGTGCTGCAGGGCGAGCGCGAGGTGGCCGGCGGCAACAAGTCGCTGGGCCAGTTCAACCTCACCGACATCGCGCCGGCGCCGCGCGGCATGCCGCAGATCGAGGTCATGTTCGACATCGACGCCAACGGCATCCTGCACGTCACCGCCAAGGATAAATCCACTGCCAAGGAGGCGAAGATCAAGATCCAGGCGGGCTCCGGCCTGACCGAGGAGGAGATCCAGCGCATGGTGAAGGACGCCGAGGCGCATGCCGAGGAGGACCGCAGGGCGCTGGAGCTGGTCAACGCGCGCAACCAGTGCGAGGCGCTGGTGCACTCGGTGAAGAAGTCCCTCGCCGAGCACGGCGGCAAGCTGGACGCGGGCGAGAAGGAGAAGATCGAGGCCGCGCTCAAGGACGCCGAGGGCGTGCTCAAGTCCGAGGACAAGGCGACGATCGAGGCCAAGTCCCAGGCGCTGGCGCAGGCGGCGCAGAAGCTGGGCGAGAAGGTCTACGCCGAGGAGCAGGCACGGCAGCAACATGCATCACAGGCCTCAGGTGCGCAGGCGGGCGGCGGCGAGGCCAAGAAGGACGACGGCAACGTGGTCGACGCGGAGTTCACGGAAGTCAAAGACAAGAAAACCGGCTGAGCCGGAGAAAGTAGCGTGTGGCGAAGCGCGACTACTATGACGTACTTGAGGTAAACCGGGACGCCTCCGACGAGGACATCAAGAAGGCGTACCGCAAGTTGGCCATGAAATGGCATCCGGACCGCAATCCGGACAACCCCAAGGCCGAGGAGAAGTTCAAGGAAGCCAAGCAAGCCTACGAGGTGCTCTCCGAGGCTGGCAGGCGCTCGGCCTACGACCAGTACGGCCACGCCGGCGTCGACCAGGCCGCCGCCGCGGGCGCCGGCGGCGCCCAGGCCGGCTTCGGCGACATGTTCAGCGACATCTTCGGCGAGATCTTCGGCGGCGGGCGCCAGGGCCGCTCCAACGTCTTTCGTGGCGCGGACCTGCGCTACAACCTCGAGATCTCGCTAGAGCAGGCCGCGCACGGCTTCGAGACCAAGATCCGCATCCCGACCCTTGCGGCCTGCGAAACCTGCCACGGCTCGGGCGCCAAGCCCGGCACCCAGCCCACGACCTGCACCACTTGCCGCGGCTCGGGCCAGGTGCGCGTGTCGCAAGGCCCCTTCTCCATCGCCCAGACCTGCCCGCGCTGCCACGGCAGCGGCAGGATGGTGGCGCATCCCTGCACCGCCTGCGCCGGCGCCGGGCGCCTCAAGCACCAGAAGACGCTGTCGGTGCGCATTCCCACCGGCGTCGACGAAGGCGACCGCGTGCGGCTCTCGGGCGAGGGCGAGGCCGGCGTCAACGGCGGCCCGCCGGGGGACCTCTACGTCCAGGTGCATCTCAAGCCGCACCCCGTATTCCAGCGCGACCACGACGACCTGCACTGCGAGATGCCGGTGTCCTTCGCCGCCGCGGGGCTGGGCGGCGAGGTCGAAGTGCCGACGCTGCAGGGCAGCGCGAAGATCCACGTCCCCGGCGGCACCCAGACCGGGAAGACCTTCCGCCTGCGCGGCAAGGGCATCAAGGGCGTGCGCAGCCAGGCGCCGGGGGATCTGTTCTGCCACGTGGTGGTGGAAACGCCGGTCAACCTCACCGCTCGCCAGCGCGAGCTGCTGCAGGAGTTCGAGACCATCAGCCAGAAGGACTCGGCGCGCCACAACCCGCGCGCCAAGGGCTGGTTCGACAAGGTGAAGGAGTTCTTCGAGAGCTAGGCGCGGCGCCAGCTGGTGCCGGCGGGACCGTCCTCGAGGATGATTCCCGCGGCATCCAACTCCTTCCGGATGCGGTCCGCCTCGGCATAGTTCTTCGCCCTGCGCGCCTCGATCCGCGCCCGGATCTTCGCCTCGATGTCGCCTTCGGCCATGCCGCCGCCCGGCCCGGCCTGGAGGAACGCTTCGGCGCGCCGCTCGAGCAGCCCGAGGATGCCGCCCAGGCCTTTGAGCTGCGGCATCAGGTCCTTCATGCCGCGCCCGATCTCGCCCGCAAGGTTGAACAGCTCGGCCACCGCCTCGGCGGTGTTGAAGTCATCGTCCATCGCCGCCTTGAAGCGCTGCGCGTGCGGCTCGTTCCAGTCGACCTGCCCCGGCCCTTCGAATCCCTTCAGCACCGTGTACAGCCGCGTCAGCGCCGCCTTGGCGTCATCCAGGTGCGCATCGGAGTAATTCAGCGCGCTGCGGTACTGCGCGCGCACGATGAAGAAGCGCAGCACCTCGGCGTCGTACAGCTTCAGGATCTCGCGAATGGTGAAGAAATTGCCCAGCGACTTGGACATCTTCTCGTCATCCACCCGCACGAAGCCGTTGTGCATCCAGTAGTTGACGAACCTCCCCCCGTTCGCCCCCTCGGACTGCGCGATCTCGTTCTCGTGGTGCGGGAACTGCAGGTCCTGGCCGCCGCCATGGATGTCGAACGTGTTGCCGAGCAGCGTGCAGCCCATGGCCGAGCACTCGATGTGCCAGCCCGGGCGTCCCTCGCCCCAGGGCGAGGGCCACTTCGGCTCATCGGCCTTCGAGCGCTTCCACAGCACGAAGTCCAGGGGATCCTGCTTGGCCGAGCCCACCTCCACGCGCTCGCCGGCGCGCAGGTCCTCCAGCGACTTGCCCGAGAGCCGGCCGTAGCCCGGGAACTTGCGCACCGGGTAATTGACGTCGCCGTCCGCCGCCCGGTAGGCGAGGCCGTTCTGTTCCAGCCGCCCGATCATCTCCAGCATCTGCGGCACGTACTGGGTGGCGCGCGGCTGGTGCTCGGGCTTCTGCACCCCCAGCGCGCCGATGTCCTCGTCCATCGCCCGGATGAAGCGACCGGTCAGCTCGGCGATGGTTTCCTTGTTCTCGACCGCCCGCTTGATGATCTTGTCGTCGATGTCCGTGATGTTGCGGACATAGGTAACCTTGAAGCCGCTCGCGCGCAGCCAGCGCTGCACCACGTCGAAGGCGACCATCATCCGGGCATGGCCGAGGTGGCAGTAATCGTAGACGGTGATGCCGCAGACGTAGATGCGGACTTCCCCCGGTCGGACCGGAACGAAGTCCTCCTTCTCCCGGGCGAGCGAGTTGTAGATGCGGAGCATGGATGGCGAGCTTGCCGTACCCTGCCCGGCGCGGCCTTGTTGAGATCAGCCGGGGCTTAGTCTAGAATGCGAAACCTTCTGTAGGGCCTTGAAAAGTATAACACAATGACCGCATCACCGACCGCCCGCCGCGCGCCAGACATTGGTCGTGGTGCGCAAGCACCGGTACCGGGTGCGCGAGGGCGCGCGCCGGAGGATTCTCTACGAAGGTGGTGCATGAACATCCTGACATTGCTCAAGCCCCTGGTGGTCCTTTCGGCGGCGGCAGCCGCCCCCGGCGTGCTCGCTGCCGACCCGCAGGTCGACATCAAGACCAACCTCGGCATGATCCGCATCGAGCTCTACCCCGCCAAGGCGCCCAAGACGGTGGAGAATTTCCTCCAGTACGTGAAGGACGGCCACTACAGCGGCACCGTGTTCCACCGCGTCATCGACGGCTTCATGATCCAGGGCGGCGGCTTTGACAAGGATTACAGGCAAAAACAAACTCGCGCCCCAATACCGAACGAGGCCAGCAACGGCCTCAAGAACGACCTGGGCACCATCGCCATGGCGCGCACCAGCGACCCGCACTCGGCCAGCGCCCAGTTCTTCATCAACGTCAAGAACAACGACTTCCTCAACGCCCCCGGCCAGGACGGCTGGGGCTACGCGGTGTTCGGCAAGGTGGTATCGGGACTGGACGCGGTCATGAAGATCGCCAAGTCGCCCAGCGGCGCCGGCGGCCCGTTCCGCACCGACGTGCCGCGCCAGGCGGTGGTGATCGAGTCCATGACGGTGGTGGCCGCCAAGAAGTGATGTGAGCCGGGCCCTGTTCATCTCCGACCTGCACCTCTCGGTCGAGCGCCCCGGACCCAACGAGCAGTTCTTCCGATTCCTGCACGAGGAGGCGGCGCGCGCGGACGCGCTGTACATCCTCGGGGACCTGTTCGAGTACTGGATCGGGGACGACGGCATCAAGGGGGATGCGCTCGGGCGGCAGGTGGTGCGGGCGCTCCGGGTGCTGTCCAAGGCCGGGGTCGCGGTCTGCCTGATGGTGGGCAATCGGGACTTCCTGCTGGGCGCCAAGTTCTGCGCTGAATCGGGGGCCCGGTTTCTCGACGACCCGCGGGTCGTCGAGATCGACGGCAAGCGGGTACTGCTGATGCACGGCGATACGCTGTGCACGGACGATGCCGACTACCAGGGCTGGCGGGCGACCGCCCGGTCCGCGGCCTGGCAGCAGGAGTTCCTCGCCAAGTCCCTGCCCGAGCGGCGCCAGACCATCGGGGCGCTGCGCGCGAAGAGCAAGGCCGTGGTGCAGGCCAAGCCGGCCGAGATCATGGACGTCAACGCGGTCGCGGTGCGCGAAGCCTTCCGCGTGCACGGCGTCCAGTTGATGATCCACGGCCACACCCACCGGGCGGCCAAGCACGAGCACGAGGTGGACGGACGCTTATGCCGGCGCTGGGTGCTGCCGGACTGGTATGGGCGCGGGGGCTACCTTGCGCTCGATGCGGTGGGACCCCGGCTGGTCAGTTTCTAGACGCAACCGGATCGGTTACATCAGCAGCCGCCCAGCCCTCTGGCCAGGTCCGCCTCCAGGTCCGCCACCGACTCCAGCCCCACCGCCAGCCGGATCAGTCCGTCCGTGATCCCCGCCGCCGCCCGCGCCTGCGGCGTGATCCGGCCATGCGTGGTCGTCGCCGGATGGGTAATCGTGGTCTTCACGTCCCCGAGGTTTCCGGTGATGGAAATCAACCGGGTGGAATCGATGACCTTCCAGGCCGCGTCCTTGCCGCCCTTGAGCTCGAAGGACACGATGGCGCCGCCGGCCTTCTGCTGCCGCCTCGCGAGCGCGTACTGCGGATGGGATTTCAGGCCCGGGTAATGCACCCGCGACACCCTCGGGTGCTGCTCCAGCCACCGCGCCAGCGCCAGCGCCCGCTCCGACTGCGCCAGCATGCGAAGTTCCAGGGTCTCCATGCCCTTCAGGATCACCCAGGCGTTGAAGGGCGAGATGGAAGGACCGGCGGTGCGCAAGAACCCCACCAGGCTGTCCATGACCGGCCCCTTGTGCCCGACCACGGCGCCACCCATGACCCGCCCTTGCCCGTCCAGGTGCTTGGTGGCGGAGTGGATGACCAGGTCCGCGCCCAATGCCAGTGGCCGCTGCAGGGCCGGCGTACAGAAACAGTTGTCGACCGCCAGCAGCGCCCCGGCCTTCTTCGCCACCGCGGCGAGCGCGGCGATGTCCGAGATCTCCCCCAGCGGATTGGAGGGGGTCTCGAGGAAGACCAGCCTGGTGTTCGGCCGGAGGGCCCTTTCCCACTCCTCGACCTTGGTCGGCGAGACGAAGGTGGTTTGGACCCCGAAGCGCGCCAGGATGGTGACATAGAGCTGCACCGTGGCCCCGAACACCGCGTTCGAGCACACGACGTGGTCGCCCGCCTTGAGCGTGACCATCGAGGCGGCGAGGATCGCCGACATGCCCGAGGCGGTGGCAACGCAGGCCTCACCGCCCTCCAGCGCCGCCAGCCGGTCCTGCATCATGGTGACGGTGGGATTGGTGTAGCGCGAGTAGACGTAGCCCTCGCCCGCTCCCGGCGCGCCGAAGCCCGCCGCCGCGGCCGCAGCATCCCTGAAGACGAAGCTGGAAGTGAGGTAGAGCGCCTCGGAATGCTCGCCGAACTCGCTGCGCGCAGTGCCGGCGCGGACCCCGAGGGTGGAGATGTCGTTCTCTTTGGACATAAAACAACCCGATCCTCTCTTCGGTTAAGCGGACCGGGCTAGTTCGTGAACCGCGCGGCACGCTTTAGCAGCATTTGTTACGCGCCCGCAAGCTGTGGCTCAAATCGGCGCGAAAGGTGGATTATATCAGGGTCATCCCGTGGCCACCAGGTTGAGGTCGAGCTGCGCGCCCTCGTCCTCGTTCTCGTCCCGCTGCGCCTCGCGGCGATTTTCCACCGCGTGCAGGTAGTCGCTGGTGACATCCCCGGTGACGTAGGTGCCGTCAAAGCAGGAGGTCTCGAAGTCCTCCAGCTTCGGGTTGGCCTTGCGCACCGAGTCCTTGAGCGCCTCCAGGTCCTGGTAGACCAGGGCGTCGGCGCCGATCTCAGCGGCCACGCCCTCCTCGCTGCGGTGGGCGGCGATCAGCTCGGTCCGCGTCGGCATGTCGATGCCGTAGACGTTCGGAAAGCGCACCGGCGGCGCAGAGGAGGCGAAGAACACCTTGCGGGCGCCGGACTCGCGCGCCATCTGCACGATCTCGCGGCTGGTGGTGCCGCGCACGATGGAGTCGTCCACCAGCAGCACGTTCTTGCCGCTGAATTCGAGCGCCATCGGGTTGAGCTTCTGCCGCACCGAGCGGCTGCGCACCGCCTGGCCTGGCATGATGAAGGTGCGGCCGATGTAGCGGTTCTTGACGAAGCCTTCGCGGTACGGCACGCCCAGGCCGGCGGCCAGTTGCAGCGCCGAGGGCCGGCTGGAGTCCGGGATCGGGATCACGACGTCGATGTCCAGGTGCCGGTACTGGCGGCGGATCTTCTCCACCAGCTTCTGCCCCATGTTGAGGCGCGCCTCGTACACCGAGGCGCCGTCCATGAGGGAATCGGGGCGCGCGAGGTAGACATACTCGAAGATGCAGGGGTTGAGCGTCGTTCCCGCGGCGCACTGCTGGCTGTGGAAACTGCCCTCTGCGTCGATCAGGACCGCTTCGCCGGGCGCGATGTCGCGCAGCAGGCGGAAACCCAGCGCGTCCACCGCCACCGACTCGGAGGCCAGCATGTACTCCACGCCTGCCGGGGTCTCGTTGTAGCCGATCACCGCCGGGCGGATGCCGAAGGGGTCGCGGAAAGCGAGCACGCCGTAGCCGGCGATCATGGCGATCACCGCATAGGCGCCGCGCACGCGCCGGTGCACGCCGGTCACCGCGGCGAAGATCGCCTGCGGATTGAGGCGCATGCCGACCGAGGACTTCTCCAGCTCGTGCGCCAGTACGTTCAGCAGCACCTCGGAGTCGGAGTTGGTGTTGATGTGCCGCAGATCCTGGCGGAACATCTCTTCCTTCAACGCCTCGGAATTGGTCAGGTTGCCGTTGTGGCCGAGGACGATGCCGAAGGGGGAATTGACGTAGAACGGCTGCGACTCGGCCGAGTTGTGCGCCGAGCCCGCGGTCGGGTAGCGGCAGTGGGCGATGCCGATGTTGCCGGGCAGCGCGCGCATGTTGCGGGTGCGGAACACGTCGCGCACCATGCCGCTGCCCTTCTGCATGTGCAGGGTCTTGCGCTCGCCGGTGACGATGCCTGCGGCGTCCTGCCCTCGGTGCTGCAGCAGCAGCAGGCCGTCATAGAGCAGCTGGTTGACCGGGGACCGGGCGACGATGCCGAGGATTCCGCACATGGCGTTGGCGAGGAGCTGGAACTCCAAGTCCCTTAGGCGTCAATCATAACGCAGCCGCTCGGCGAATGTCTGCGGCAGCCAGGGCCGCAGCGCGAGCACCGCGGCGGCCAGCCAGGGCCCGCTCACCGAGTCGCGCCAGGGGCGTTCGCGCGGCAGGCTGGTGAGGCCGGCGGCCAGCGCGAGCGCGAGAACGAGGATCGCCGCGCGCAAGACGCCGAACAGGGCGCCGGTCACGCGGTCGATGCCGCCCAGCCCGATGGCCCGCGCCAGCTTCGAGAGCAGCACGCCCATCAGGGCGCCAAGGAACAGCGCGACGACGAACACCAGCACGAACGCCGCAAGCGCCTTCAACTCCGGGGTCGGGATCTGATCCGGCAGGTACGGGGCCACCGGCCCGGCGAACAGGTTGGCGGCGAGGAACGCCACCACCCAGCCGGCCAGCGAAATGATCTCGCGCATCAGGCCGCGCCAGGCGCCCAGCACCACCGAGACCGCCAGCACGCCGGTCACCACGTAGTCGACCCAGGTCATACGCGGGACACGCTCAGTTTCGCTGCAGTGCCTTGCCGGGCTTCAGGCCGAGGGCCTGGATCTGCGCCAGCGCCTGGTCGGCCGCGGACTGGGATGCGAACGGGCCGGCGCGCACCCGGATCACGGTGCCCTTGACCGTGGCGACAGGCTCGGTGAAATACGGAACCTTGCCCTGCTTCAGCTGCGCGATGACTTCCGAGGGATCGAAGTAGGCGCCCACCGGGATCATGAACTGGCCGGCCGCAGGGGCGGCCGGCTTCGCGTCTGGCGCCTTCGCCTCGGGCCTGGGCGCCGGCTTCGGGGTGGGCTTGGGCTCGGCTTTCGGCGCGCGCTTCGGCTCCGGCCTGGCCTGGGGCTTGGGCTCGGCCTTCGCCTCGAGTTTCGGTTCAGGCTTCGCATCCGGCTTGTCTTCGGTCTTCTCCGGGGCGGCGGCGAGCTTCGGCATCACCTTGGGCGTGAAGCCGCCGGCGTCCTCGGCCGGGATACGCACGCTCACCGGGGGGGGCGCCTGGCGCGGCTCGGAATCGAAGATCATCGGCAGCACGATCACCGCAAGCAGCACCAGTGCGATCGCGCCCACCAGCCGGCGGCGGCCGCGGCGCTTGAGCGTGCTTACGTCTTCGCTGTCAGCCATGGGCGGGAAATGTCGATTCTTTGCCGTGCGCCATCGCCTCGGCGACGGTCAGGAAAGACCCGAACACGACGATTTTATCACCTTCGCCTGCTTCGCCCCGCGCCGCGGCGAGCGCCGCCGCCACCGAGGAATGCCGCGAAGCCGGCCCCGCCACGCCCACGGCCCGCAGCGCGCGCTCCAGCGTGTCGGCGTCCGCGCCGCGCGGCCCGCCCAGGGTCGCCAGGTGCCAGCGCGTGATCCGGCCGGCGAGCGCGCGCAGCACGCCCTCGATGTCCTTGTCGCGCAACATGCCCAGCACCGCGATGGTCTCGGGCGAGAAGCCGCTCGCGCCCAGGTTCGCCGCGAGCACGCCCGCCGCCTGCGGATTGTGCGCGACGTCCAGCACCACCTGTGGCCGCCCCGGCAGCACCTGGAACCTGCCCGGCAGGCTCACCTCCGCCAGGCCCCTGCGCACCTCCTGCATCGCCAGCGGGAGCCGCTCGCGCAGCGTCTCCAGCGCCGCGAGCGCGGCGCCCGCGTTGCGCAACTGCATCGCGCCGCGCAGCGCGGGGTGCGCCAGGGTCATACGCCGGCCTTCGGGGGACTCGAACACCCACTGCGACCCGTGTGCACGGCTGTGGAAATCGCGCCCGATGAGCAGCAGGCGCGCGCCCAGCGCGGCGGCCGCCTCGAGCACGGTCCGGGGCGGCTTCGGGTCGGCCACCACGGCCGGCCGCCCGGCGCGGAAAATGCCCGCCTTCTCGCGCCCGATCGCCTCGCGCGTGCCTCCGAGGTAGTCCACATGGTCGATGCCGATGCTCGTGAGGATCGCGCAGTCGGCGTCGAAGATGTTCACCGCGTCCAGCCGGCCGCCCAGGCCCACCTCCAGCACCAGGGCGTCGGGCCGCTGGCGCCAGAACAGCCAGGCCGCGGCGAGCGTCCCGAACTCGAAGTAGGTGAGTGGCACCTCACCGCGCGCGGCCTCCACGGCGGCGAAACCCTCGGCGAGCGCCTCGTCGGCGGCCTCCGCGCCGGCGATGCGCACGCGCTCGTTATAGCGCAGCAGGTGCGGCGAGGTATAGAGGCCGGTCCGGTAGCCCGCGGCGCGCAGGATCGCCTCCAGCATGGCGCAGGTCGAACCCTTGCCGTTGGTGCCGCCGACGACGATGACCGGGCAGTCGAAGGCGAGGCCCATCCGCGTGCGCACCCGCTGTGCTCGCTCCAGCCCCAGGGCGATGGCTTGCGGATGCTGGCGCTCGACGTGCTGCAGCCAGTCCTCAAGCGAACGCGGGACCGTCGGCACCTCAGGAAGACAGGTCGGGCGCCCGCCGCAGCAGCATCGACAGCAGCGTGTGCAATCGGTCGCGCGTCTGCCGGCGGTCCATGATGATGTCGATGGCGCCTTTCTCCAGCAGGAACTCGGCGCGCTGGAAGCCCTCGGGCAGCTTCTGGCGCACCGTCTGCTCGATCACCCGCGGGCCGGCGAAGCCGATCAGCGCCTTGGGCTCGGCGATGACGACATCGCCCAGCATGGCGAAGCTGGCCGAGACCCCGCCCATGGTGGGGTCGGTAAGGACGGTGATGAACGGCAGGCACCGCGCGCCCAATTCGGTGAGCGAAGCAGTGGTCTTCGCCATCTGCGCGAGCGACAGCAGGCCCTCCTGCATGCGCGCGCCGCCGGTGGCGGTGAAGCACACCAACGGCAGTTTTTGCTCGATGGCGAGGCGCACCCCGCGCACGAAGCGCTCGCCCACCACCGAGCCCATGGAGCCGCCCATGAACTCGAACTCGAACACCGCCACCACGACGCCGAGCGACTTGATCGACCCCTGCATCACGACCAGGGCGTCGGTCTCGCCGGTGGCGAGCTCGGCCTCCTCCAGCCGGTCGGGATATTTCTTCGAGTCGCGGAACCTGAGGCTGTCCACCGGCAGCACCTCGGCGCCGATCTCGAAGCGGCCCTCGGGGTCGAGCAGCGCCTCCAGCCGCGCGCGGGCGCCGATGCGCTGGTGCTCGCCGCACTTCGGGCAGACGTTCTGGTTCTTCTCCAGGTCTGTGCTGTAGAGCACCGCGTTGCAGGCCGGACACTTGGTCCAGAGGCCCTCCGGGACCGTCTTCTTCGGCCCGGTGCCGCGCTGGATCTTGGGCGGCAGCAGCTTCTGGAGCCAGCTCATGCGTTCACGCAGCCTTGGCCGGCGGCTGATCGAGGGCGGCGCGAATCGGCGCGAGCAGCGCCTTGACGCGCGCCGGAGCCTCGGCCGGCCCGGCGCTCTCGATCTCCTGCACGATGCGGGTGCCAATGATCACGGCATCGGCGACCCTCGCGATGGCGCGCGCGGACTCCGCGTCCTTGATGCCGAAGCCGACGCCGATGGGCAGGTCGGATGCGGCGCGAAGGCGCGGCAACTGCGCCGCGATCTCCGCGACGTCGGCGGATTTCACCCCGGTGACCCCCTTCAGCGACACATAGTAGAGATAGCCGGTTCCGGCGCGCGCCACTTCGCGGATGCGCGCGTCGGTGGAGGTAGGCGCAAGCAGGAAGATGCAATCGATGTGCGCGCGGCCGCACAGGTCGGCAAAGGGCCCGCACTCCTCCGGCGGATAGTCCACGACGATGACGCCGTCCACGCCGGCCGACTTCGCCGCGGCGACGAACTTCCCGACGCCCATGGCTTCGATCGGATTGGCGTAGCCCATCAGAACCACCGGCGTCTTCGCGTCCTGCTGGCGGAACTGGCTGACCATCTTCAGCACGTCGGCGAGGCCGACGCCGTTCTTCAGCGCGCGTTCCGAGGAGCGCTGGATCGCAGGACCGTCGGCCATCGGATCGGAGAACGGCACGCCGATCTCCAGGATGTCGCTGCCCGCCTCCACCATGGCGTGCAGCAGCGGCACCGTGCTCGCGGGCAGAGGATCACCCGCGGTGAGGAACGGAACCAGCGCCTTGCGTCCGGCGGCCTTCAGTTCGGCGAAGCGCCCGGCGATGCGCGACATCAGAGCTGGATGCCCATCCGGTCGGCGACGGTCTGCATGTCCTTGTCGCCGCGCCCCGAGAGGTTGACCAGCAACGCCTGGTCCTTCGGCAGCGAAGGCGCAAGCTTCGCCGCGTAGGCCACCGCATGCGCCGATTCCAGCGCCGGAATGATGCCTTCCAGCCGACACAGGTCGCTGAAGCCCCTGAGCGCCTCCTCGTCGGTGATGCTGACGTACTCGGCGCGGCGCGTGTCCTTCAGCCAGGCGTGCTCCGGGCCGACGCCCGGGTAGTCGAGGCCCGCGGACACCGAATGCGTCTCGGTGATCTGGCCGTTGGCGTCCTGCAGCAGGTAAGTCCGGTTGCCGTGCAGCACGCCAGGGGTGCCGGCGCTGAGCGAGGCCGCGTGGCGGCCCGAGGCGAGTCCCTCGCCCGCGGCCTCGACGCCGATCAGGCGCACCTGCTCGTCCTTGATGTACGGGTAGAAGATGCCCATGGCATTGGAGCCGCCGCCGACGCAGGCGATCACGGCGTCGGGCTGGCGCCCGATCATCTCCGGCATCTGCACCCTGCACTCCTCGCCAATCACCGACTGAAAGTCGCGCACCATCATCGGATACGGGTGCGGGCCGGCCACGGTGCCGATGATGTAGTAGGTGTCCTCGACGTTGGTCACCCAGTCGCGCATCGCCTCGTTGAGCGCGTCCTTGAGCGTCTTTGAACCCGACTCCACCGGCACCACCACGGCGCCGAGCAGCTTCATCCGGTAGACGTTCTGCGCCTGGCGCTTGACGTCCTCCGAGCCCATGTACACCACGCATTGCATGCCGAAGCGCGCCGCGACCGTGGCCGAGGCGACGCCGTGCATGCCGGCGCCGGTCTCGGCGATCACGCGCTTCTTGCCCATGCGGCGGGCGAGCAGCGCCTGGCCGATGGTGTTGTTGATTTTGTGCGCGCCGGTGTGGTTCAGGTCCTCGCGTTTCAGGTAGATCTGCGCCCCGCCCAGCAGCTGCGACCAGCGCTTGGCGTGGTACACCGGGCTCGGGCGGCCGACGTAGTGCTTGAGCTCGTGGTGGAACTCGGCCATGAACGCCGGGTCGCGCCGGCTACGCTCGTAGGCCTCGCGCAACTCCTCCAGCGCATGGCTGAGGGTCTCGGCAACGAACACCCCGCCATAGGGGCCGAAATGGCCGCGCGGATCGGGCAAGTCATACATCTGCATTTCTGACCTCGGTGATGAAGGCGGCGATCCGGGCCGCGTCCTTGATCCCCTTGGCGGATTCCACGCCGCTGGAAACATCCACCGCCCAGGGCTGCACGGCGCGAATCGCCTCGCGCACATTCGCGCTCGTCAGGCCCCCCGACAGGATCAGGGGCCGGCCGAGCTTCCGCGGCACGAGGGACCATTCGAAGCGCTCGCCGGTGCCGCCGTAGTCCTCCACGTAGGCATCCGCGAGCCAGCCGCTCGCGCCCGAATACGGGCGCCAGTATTCTAGCAAATCGACCCCTGGGCGCACCCGGCAGGTCTTAAAGTAAGGCAGGCCAAAGGAACCGCAATAGTCCGCGGTTTCCTCACCGTGGAACTGCAGCGCATCCGGCCGCACCTCATCGAGGACCCGGCGCACGTCCGCTTCCGGCGCATTGACGAACAGCGCCACGGTGCTCAGGAACGGCGGCGCCTCGCGGCGCAGGGCACGCGCCCGCTCTCGGGACAGGTAGCGCGGGCTGTGGGGATAGAACACCAGGCCGATCGCGTCCGCGCCCGCCGCCGCCGCTGCGGCGAGGTCCTGCGCGCGCGTGATGCCGCAGATCTTCACCCGGGTGCGCATCAAGCCTCCAGCGGCAGCGCGAGGGCTTCGGCCGGGCCCTGCGGCAGACCCCAGCGAGCCTCGTACTCCACCGCTTCCAGGTAAAGCCCTGCCGCGGCGAAGGTCGGCGCGGCTTGCGCGCGCTGGCGTGACGCCAGCACCTGCTGAGCCCACTGCGGCCGGTGGCGGCCCTTGCCGACGTAGACCAAGGCGCCGACCAGGTTGCGCACCATGTGGTGCAGGAAGGCATTGGCCCGGATCAAGATGTCGATCCGCTCGCCGCTGCGCAGCACCGCGATCGAATGGATGGTGCGCACCGGTGAGTTCGCCCGGCACTCGGCTGAGCGGAAAGCGGAGTAATCATGCTCGCCAACCAGGTGCGCGGCCGCCTGGCGCATCGCTTCGTCATCCAGCGGGGCGTGGTGCCAGCCCGCGTAGCGCGCCGCGAGCGCAGGCCGCACCGCGCGGTTGAGGAGGACGTAGCGATAAGTCCGCGCGAACGCGGCGTAGCGGGCGTGAAACGCAGGTTCGACCCGCCGCGACCAGAGCACCGCGACCGAATCCGGCAGCAAGGCGTTGACGCCGCGCACCCACGCGCCCTCCGGGCGCGCCGCCGTGGTGTCGAAGTGCACCACTTGTCCGCGCGCGTGAACGCCACGATCGGTGCGGCCGGCGCAGGTCACGCCAACCGGCTCGGCCGCGATCCCGGACAGTGCCGATTGCAGGGCGTCCTGAACCGTGCCGCCGCCCGGCTGCGTCTGCCAGCCCAGGAACCGGCTGCCGTCGTATTCGATGCCGAGCGCGATGCGCGTGGTTGAGC
>VGIA01000037.1 GCA_016868105.1 Betaproteobacteria bacterium
CTTCGAGGACCCGGCGCTGCGCGCGACGGACGAGGAGCTGATGGACGAGGCCTTCGACGGAGCCGACGCGCGCATCGGGATGCGCCCGAGCGAACTGCCCCTGGATCGCGCCGTGCCGATGCGGTTCGGCGGGGAGGAGGCGGTGCTCTTCGGCAACGTTTTCCCGAAGACCCCTTCAGGGAAGGTCGAGCTGGCTTCGGGCTATCTCGAGGGCAAGTACCGCGCGCGCCTGCCCTCTTTCCGGCCGGTGCAGGCGGGCCATCCGCTCATGCTCATCTCGCCCGCCTCGGACCGGCGGATCAGCTCGACTTTCGGCGGCCTGCACGCCGCCGACGGCCCGCCGCCCCTGGAGATGCACCCGGAGGACGCCGCCGCGCGCGAACTGCGCGACGGGCAGCGCGTGAGGGTGTGGAACGACCTGGGTGAAGTGCGCCTGTCGCTCGCGGTGACCGACGTCGTGCCGCGCGGCGTGGTGTGCTCGTTCAAGGGCGCGTGGCTCGCCGCCGGTGGCAACGGCCAGACGGTGTCGGCGCTTTGCCCCTCGCACCACGCCGACCTCTCCGAGGGCGCCTGCTACAACGACGCGAGGGTGGAGGTCGCGGAAGCCTAGGCGGCGCCCCCTGGCACGATTGCCGGCCCGGGCCGGGGCCCGCTGATCTGCCCGTTCCACTCGCGCACGGTCTGCGCGATCAGGTTGCCGACGATGCGCACGGCCTGGGTGACATGCCCATGGCGAGGCATGGCGAGGGAGACGAAGCGCTTGAGTTCGGGCGCGACGATCTTCGCCGCCTGCAGGCGGCCGCTGCGCAGCTCTTCCTCGATCGAGAACGGGCCCATCAGCGCGTACAGGCTGCGATTGGCGGCGACGATTTCCTTCTGCACGCGCAGCGAGTCGGCTTCGACGACGGCGGTGAGCTGGAAGCCCTTGCTGCGCGCGGTCTCCTCGAGCACCGAGCGCAGTTGCGAGGGCCGGCACGGCAGCACCAGCGGCAGGCCCCTCAGCCGCCGGAACTCGACCGTGGCCGAGGCCGTGAGCGCGACGCCGGGAGCGGACACGAGGTACGTATTCGCGGTGGCGAGCTGCACCTCGTCCTGTCCTTTCGGCTTGACGTGGCGAAACAGGATGGCGAGGTCGACGCTGCCGGTGTCAAGCAAGGCCTCCAACTCGCCTCCCTGCCCTTCGCGAATGCTGAGGCGGATGCGCGGGTGTAGGCGATGCAGCCGCTCGAACACGTGGCTCATCAGCGGATGCGCGGCGGATGGCACGATGCCGACGCCCACCTCCCCCATCGGCTCCTGCGCGGTCTGCCGGATCTCCTCGATCAGCTCGTCGCTCTGCGTCAGCCACCGGCGCACGCGCTGCTCCACATGCCGGCCGAATTCGGTCAGCACCACGCCGCGGCCGGTGCGGCGAAACAGCGCGCCGCCGCATTCCTTCTCGAGGTTGCCGATCTGCCGGCTGATGTAGGACTGGACGGTGCCGCGCCGGATGGCCGCCTGGGTGAAGCTGCCATGCTCGGCCACCTCCAGAAACAGTCGGAATCCGCCAGACCGGAATTGCGCCACCGCAGGCCCCTTTCAGGTATGCCAAATAAGGAATGTCTGAAGAACCTAGTTTGATTCTATCGAGATCGTTCGCCGGTCACTAGACTGGGCGCCTCTTCAAGGGGGAAACGCGATGAAAAGACGCGACATGATCAAGGGGGCGGTCGGCGCCGCCACGCTGGCGGCGCTCGGGACCCGCGCGCACGCGCAGTCTGCATGGCCTGCCAAGGACAAGACGGTCCGGGTCATCGTGCCCTGGCCGCCGGGTGCGGCCAACGACGCGCTGGGGCGCCTGGTCGCCGAGCGCATCCGGGCGAAATACGGCGTCACCTCGGTGGTCGAGAACCGCGTCGGCGGCGCGGGGCTCCTGGGCACCAAGTCGGTAATCCAGGCCGAGCCCGACGGCTACACGCTCCTCGCCAGCGCGTTCAACACCGCGGTGATGCCGATCGTGCTGAAGGCCGCCGACTTCAACCCGGAGGTGGACCTGGAGTTCGTGGCGCGCACCGCGGTCGCGCCCCTGGTGTGCGTGATGAGCGCAACGCGCCCGCAGAAGACGCTCGCCGAGGTGGTCGCCGCGGCGAAGGCCGAGCCCGCGAAATGGAACTTCGCCATTTCCTCCATGGGCTCGGCGGGGCACCTGGCCACCATCGAATGGCTGCGCCGCACCGGCGTGAACATCCCCATGGTGCCCTACCGGGGCACGGTGCCGGCGCTCCAGGACCTGATGGGTGGCGCGGCGCAACTGCTCATCGATCCGAGCTTCGCCCTGATTCCGGCGGCGAAGGACCCCACCCGGATCAGAGCGCTGGGCATCGCCACCGCGCGCCGCTCCGTGCTCGCGCCCGAGATCCCCACGCTGGCCGAAGCCGGCCTGCCGGGCTTCGAGTTCAACTCCTGGTACGGCGTCTGGGCGCCCAAGGGCACCCCGCGCGAGATCCAGGAAGCGCTCAACGCCCTGGTGCAGGAAACCATGCGCGATCCGGAGGTGGTCAAGCGACTCACCGGGACGCTCATCGAGCCGGTGGCCGAGAGCATCGAATCGAGTCGCAAGTTCATCCGCTCGGAAATCGTGCGCGCCGGGGAGCTGTTGAAGAGCGTCAACTTCGAGCGCGCGTAGCGCCGCCGCGCCTCGCGCGATGCGCCACGCTGTCGTCACCGGAACGAGTTCCGGCATCGGCCGCGCCGTCGCGGCCCGCCTCCTGGACCACGGCTGCCGGGTAACGGGGCTGGACCAGTCGCCCGCGACGCTCGAGCACGAGCGGTTTCGCGAGCTGCCGGTCGACCTCGCCGATGGCAACGGCCGGGCGCGCGCGCTGGCGGACCTCGGCGCCGCCGACGCGCTGGTGCACTGCGCCGGCATCATGCGTGGCGCAAGGCTCGGCGAGCTGGACTTCGACGCTGGCGCGCTGCTGTGGCGCATCCACGTCGAGGCCGGGGCCGCGCTCGCCAATCACCTGGCGCCGGGCATGGGGGCGGGCGGCCGCATCGTTCTGGTGGGCAGCCGCGCCAGCCTGGGTGCAATCGGCAAAAGCCAGTACGCCGCCGCCAAGTCGGCGCTCGTCGGAATGGCGAAGTCCTGGGCGAAGGAGCTCGCGGCGCGCGGCATCACGGTGAACGTGGTCGCGCCGGCCAGCACCGAGACTGCGATGCTCGGCGATCCGCAGCGCTCGGACACTCCGCCCGCCGCCCTGCCGCCAATCGGACGGCGTATCCAGCCGGAGGAGGTCGCGGCGCTGGTCGCTTTCCTGCTCTCGCCGGAGGCCGCCGCGATCACCGGTCAGGAGATCCACATCTGCGGCGGTTCCTCGCTCTAGGACACCACTATGCCAAAGAGCCCTGAAGCGTTGGTCGGCGTCGTTGGGCTGGGCCTGCTCGGCCGCGCGATCGCGGCGCGCCTCGCCGCCGCCGGCTTCGAGGTCATCGGCTACGACCGCTCGGCCGAGGCGATGCGCGGCTTCGACGGTCGCGCCGGCGAGGAGGCGCTGCGCGCGCCGCGTATCGTCCTCGCCGTATTCGACAGCGCCGATGCGGAACAGGCCGTCAGCGCCTCGTCGGCGGGCCTGTACGTCGATTGCACGACCGGCGATCCGTCACGTGTCGAGGCGCTTGCGAGCCGCCTGGCGAAGAAAGGCATCCGCTACGTCGAGGCGCAGCTTTCCGGTTCCTCGGACGCGGTGCGCCGCGGCGAGGCACTGATGCTGGTCGGGGGCGATGCCACCGGCTGCGAGGATCTGCTCGCAGGCATCTCGCCGCGACGCATCGCGGTTGGCGCGGCCGGCATGGCGGCGCGCGCGAAACTCGCCACCAACCTTGTGCTCGGCCTCAACCGCGCGGCGATCGCCGAGGGCATGGCGTTCGCCGAGGCGCTTGGCATCTCCCGCGGGCAGTTCCTCGACCTGGTGCGCGCCTCGCCGGCCGCTTCTGCGGCGGCGCTCGCCAAGGCAGCGAAAATGGTATCGGGCGACTACGCGCCCGAGTCCCGCATCCGCCAGCATTTGAAGGATGTGCGCACCATGCTGGCGGCGAGCCCGCTCGAGTTGCCGCTCACGCGGGCGCACGAGCGCTTGCTGGAGGATGCTGTCTCGGCCGGCGACGGCGACCTGGACAACGCGGCGATCATCCGCCGCTGGCACGCGCGATCCGCCCGCTAAGAAGGCTCGCGCCAGCAACGGCCGCGGGCGCCTCTGATGTAACCGATCGGTTACATTGCGGCCTGCTAGGCGCCCAACCCCTGTGCCAGATACCGCTCCACGATGGCGCAATGCGCGGCCACGCCGCGCGCGAGCACGGATTCGTTCAGCACCATCTTGTTGGAATGGCAGGGGCAGGCGCTTTTCCAGACCTGCCCTTCCGGGCACACACCCAGCAACACCATCGCCCCCGGCACCCGGTTCAGGACGTAGGAGAAATCCTCCGCGCCCATCACCGGCGCCTTCATGTCCTGCCAGGCGTCCTTGCCGAAGGTGGCGCCGATCGAAGCCGCTGCATGCGCGACCGCTTTTGCATCGCACACCGTGACCGGGAACCCGAGCACGATCTCGGCCTCGGCCTCGCAGCCGTGCGCGCGCGCGATGTTCTGCACCACCCGCGCGATGCCTTCGTGCGCCGCCTTGCGCGATTCCTCGGAGAGCGAGCGCACCGTGCCCAGCAGCCGCGCCGTTTCCGGAATCACGTTGTCGGTGGAGCCGGCCTCGATCTTGCCGAAGGTGATCACCACCGGGTCGAAGATGTCGATGCGCCGTGTCACGAACACCTGCAGCGCGGTGACGATCTCGCAGGCCACCGGGATGGGATCGACCGCGTGGTGCGGCATGGAGGCATGGCCGCCCTTGCCCTTCACCGAGATGTAGATTTCGTCCGCCGAGGCCAGCATCGGCCCGGCCTTGGCGGTGAACACGCCCGCAGGCGCGTTGGGGATGATGTGCAGGGCGAACGCGGCCTCCGGCGCCGGGTCCTCCAGCAGCCCGTCCTCGATCATCTTCTTCGCCCCGTGCCAGCCCTCTTCGCCGGGCTGGAACATGAACAGCACGGTGCCGGCAAGCGCGTCGCGCCGGGCGCACAGCGCCTTCGCCGCCGAGGCGAGCATCGCGGTGTGGGTGTCGTGGCCGCAGGCGTGCATGGTGTTCTCGACCCTGGAGCGGAACGGCAGCCCGGTGTCCTCGGGCATGGGCAGCGCGTCCATGTCGCCGCGCAGGAGCACGGTGCGCCCGGGCTTGGCGCCGCGCAGCACGGCGATCGCCCCGGTGGAGGACGGACCCTGCTTCCACTCCAGCGGCAGGCCGGCCAGCGCCGCCTTCACCTTGGCGAGCGTCTTGGGTGTCTCCAGCCCCAGCTCGGGTTCCTGGTGGATCGCGCGCCGCAGCGCCACGGTGTCCGGCTGCAGCGATTCCGCCAGCGCACGCCAACCAGAAGAATCCATCGTGATGTCGTTCATGCCTGCCTCCTGAACAATGCCTTGATCGTGTCCGGAATGGTCTCACCCTTGATCGGCGTGCCCGGGCCGCTCGCGAAGCGGCCCCAGACGCGGGTCTCGCTGCCCGAGGCGAGTTGCACCCCGTCGGCCCGGACGATGTCGTGGTTCACCACGAAGGACTTGCCGCCGAAGCGCATGATGGTGGAGCGCACCTCGCAGCGGTCGGCCTGCTCGGCCGCGAACTTGAACTGGCAGTCCGCCGAGACGAGGGGCATGGCGAGGTGCTCGGCGCGGAAACGCTTGGCGGTGTAGCCCACCGACTCGAAGAACGCCCAGGTCGCCGAGTCCATCCAGCGGAAGTAGGTCGGGTAGAAGATGATCCCGGCGGGGTCGCAATCGCCCCAGTGCACCTGGCAGGGGAAGACCCCGGTGATCGGATCGAAGGCGGGTTCGGTGCTCATGAGCCGTTCCGGAAGGAGGGGCATTATAAGACCTAAGGGTTTGACAGATCAGGGGTTCGTGGGCAGAATCCCGGCTCGCGCCGATTTGAAGTTCAGCTTGCGGGCGCCGCACCGGGGGGATGCCGTTTGGTTTCCTGCCCCGGGGACAAACAAGTGCCGCTAAAGAGACGACGCGCCAACGCCCGTTTCTGCCGCCAAGCTGAACGGGCGTTTTGTTTTCCGGGCCTCGATGACCGATCGCACCGCCACGCTGCAGCGCCTGCTCGCCGAGAGGATCCTGGTCCTCGACGGCGCCATGGGGACCATGATCCAGCGCGAGCGGCTGGATGAGGCGCAGTTCCGCGGCGAGCGCTTCCGCGACTGGCCGAGCGACCTGCGCGGCAACAACGACCTGCTGACGCTCACCCGGCCGGGGCTCATCCGGCGCATCCACGACGATTACCTTGGAGCCGGCGCCGACATCATTTCCTGCAACACCTTCAATTCCACCGCAATCTCGCTCGCGGACTACGGGATGCAGGAACTCGCCTACGAACTGAACCTGGAAGCGGCGAAGCTGGCGGTGGCGGCGGCGCGCGACTGGACCGCGCGCGATCCGTCGCGGCCGCGCTTCGCCGCCGGCGCGCTGGGCCCCACCGCCAAGACCGCCTCCATTTCCCCGGATGTCAACGACCCGGGCTTCCGCAACGTGAGCTTCGACCAGCTGGTGGCGGCCTACGGCGAGGCGCTGCGCGGCCTGCTGCAGGGCGGCGTGGACATCGTGCTGGTGGAAACCATCTTCGACACCCTGAACGCGAAGGCCGCGCTGTTCGCCATCGAGGGCGAATTCGAGCGGCGCGGCGCGCGCTGGCCGGTGATCGTCTCGGGCACCATCACCGACGCCTCGGGCCGCACGCTCTCGGGCCAGACCGCGGAGGCGTTCTACAACTCCGTCCGCCACGCGCGCCCGCTAGCGGTCGGCCTGAACTGCGCCCTGGGCGCGAGGCAACTGCGGCCCTACGTCGAGGAGCTGTCGGGCCTCGCCGAGGCCTTCCTGTCCTGCTACCCGAACGCGGGCCTGCCCAACGCCTTCGGCGAGTACGACGACACCCCCGAGTCCATGGCTTCCCAAATGGGCGAGTGGGCGCGCTCGGGGTTCCTGAACATCGCCGGCGGCTGCTGCGGCACCGCGCCGGCGCACATCCGCGCCATCGCCGAAGCCGTGCGCGGCGTGAAGCCGCGCGTGGTCCCCACCAAGCCGCCGATGCTGCGCCTCGCGGGCCTGGAGCCGTTCACCGTCGGCCCGGAGTCGCTGTTCGTCAACGTCGGCGAGCGCACCAATGTGACCGGGTCGAAAGCCTTCGCGCGCCTGGTCCTCGCCGGGCAGTACGCCGAGGCGCTGGCGGTGGCGCGCCAGCAGGTGGAGAACGGCGCGCAGGTGATCGACGTCAACATGGACGAGGCGATGCTGGACTCGGAGAAGGCGATGACCACCTTCCTCAGCCTCGCGGCCTGCGAGCCGGACATCGCGCGCGTGCCGGTGATGGTCGATTCCTCGAAATGGAGCGTGATCGAGGCGGGCCTGAAGTGCCTGCAGGGCAAGGGCATCGTCAACTCGATCAGCCTGAAGGAGGGCGAGGCCGAGTTCCTGCGCCAGGCGCGGCTGGTGCGTAAGTACGGCGCCGCGGTGGTCGTGATGGCCTTCGACGAGCAGGGCCAGGCCGACACCCTGGCGCGGCGCATCGAGATCTGCCGCCGCGCCTGGGAGCTGCTGACCAAGGAGGCGGGCTTCCCGGCCGAGGACATCATCTTCGACCCCAACATCTTCGCGGTGGCCACCGGGCTGGAGGAGCACGCGCGCTACGGCATCGATTTCCTCGAGGCGACCCGGTGGATCAGGGCGAATCTCCCGGGCGCGCAGGTCTCGGGCGGGGTGTCCAACTTCTCCTTCTCCTTCCGCGGCAACGACCCGGTGCGCGAGGCGATGCACACCGCGTTCCTCTACCACGCGGTGCAGGCCGGCATGACCATGGGCATCGTCAACGCCGGCCAGCTGGGCGTCTACGAGAAGCTGGACCCGGAGTTGCGTGAGCGCGTCGAGGACGTCATCTTCGACCGCCGGCCGGAGGCGACCGAGCGCCTGATCGAGATCGCCGGCAGCGTCAAGGGCGGCGCCAGGGCGGCGCGCGAGGACGACGCCTGGCGCCGCGGCACGGTCCAGCAGCGCCTGGCTCACGCCCTGGTGAACGGCATCACCTCGCACGTCATCGAGGACACCGAGGAGGCGCGGCAGGGCTACGCCAGGCCGATCGAGGTCATCGAGGGGCCGCTGATGGACGGCATGAACATCGTCGGCGACCTGTTCGGCGCCGGCAAGATGTTCCTGCCGCAGGTGGTGAAATCGGCGCGCGTGATGAAGCAGGCGGTGGCGCACCTCATTCCCTACATCGAGGAGGAGAAGCGGCGCGGCGGCGAATCCGGCAAGGCCAAGGGCAAGGTGGTGATCGCCACCGTCAAGGGCGACGTGCACGACATCGGCAAGAACATCGTCGCGGTGGTGCTCCAGTGCAACAACTACGACGTCGTGAACCTGGGGGTCATGGTGCCGGCGCAGAAGATCCTGGACACGGCGCGCGCGGAGCAGGCCGACGCCATCGGCCTGTCGGGCCTGATCACGCCCTCGCTGGAGGAGATGGCGCATGTCGCCCGGGAAATGCAGCGCCAGGGCTTCACCTTGCCGCTGCTCATCGGCGGCGCGACCACCTCGCGCGCCCACACTGCGGTCAAGATCGCGCCCAACTACGCCGGCCCGGTGGTGTACGTGCCGGATGCCTCGCGCTCGGTCGGCGTGGCGCAGAACCTGCTGTCGGCGCAGAACCGGGACGCCTACATCGCCTCGGTGCGCGCCGACTACGAGCGCCTGCGCGCCCAGCACGGCCGGAAGAAGGGGCCCGGCCCGCTGCATCCGATCGCGGAGGCGCGCCGCCGCGGCGCGAAGACCGACTGGACGGGGTACCGGCCGCCGGCGCCGGCGAAGCCAGGTCTCACGGTGCTGCGCGACTATGCGCTGGAGAAGCTGGTGCCCTACATCGACTGGGGCCCCTTCTTCCAGGCTTGGGAACTCTCCGGCCCCTACCCGAAGATCCTCCAGGACCCGGTGGTGGGCGAGGCGGCGAGGAAGCTGTTCGCGGAAGCACAGGATTTCCTGGCGCGCGCAGTCAAGGAGAAGTGGATTATCGCCAACGGCGTGCTGGGCCTGTACCCGGCGGCGCAGGTCAACGGCGACGACATCGAGCTGTATGTGGATGAAAGGCGTGACGCCGCAGCCTTTGTTTGGCACAACCTGCGCCAGCAGAACCACAAGCCCGAGGGCAACCCGAACCTGTGCCTCGCCGACTTCGTCGCGCCGAAGGACTCGGGCGTGCCGGACTGGATCGGCGCCTTCGCGGTGAGCGCGGGCGGCTTCGACGAGCGCCTGGCGGCCTGCGAGAAGGCGCATGACGACTACAGCGCCATCATGCTGAAGGTTCTGGCCGACCGGCTGGCGGAAGCGTTCGCCGAACACCTGCACGAGCGCGTGCGGCGGGAGTTCTGGGGTTACGCGCCGCAGGAGAAGCTCTCGGGCGAGGACCTGATCCGCGAGGCCTACCGCGGCATCCGCCCGGCGCCGGGCTACCCCGCCTGCCCGGACCACACCGAGAAGGGCGGCCTCTTCGCGCTGCTGGCGGCGCAGGCGAATGCGGACATGCGGCTCACGGAATCCTTCGCCATGCTGCCCGCCTCCTCGGTGTCGGGCTTCTACCTGTCGCATCCGGAGGCGACCTATTTCGCGGTGGGCAAGGTGGGCCGCGACCAGGTGGAGGACTATGCGCGGCGCAAGGGGCTGCGCCTAGAGGAAGCGGAACGCTGGCTGGCGCCCAACCTCGCCTACGAGCCGGCCGATATAATTCCCACCGTCTCAACCTGACGCAAGCAACCGACCACCATGGGCAAAGGCGACAAGCGGACGCGGCGCGGCAAGATCTACAAGGGCAGCTACGGCAAGACGCGCCCCGGACGCGTCAAGGCGAAGCAGAAGAAGGACTAGGCGCGGACCAACTCCACATAGTCGGCCAGCGGGCGCTCGCGCAGCGCGCGCGCCAGGGCAGGAAGATGTTCCCGATCGGGAACGACGAGCAGCACGCCCTCGGGGGGGCCGGCCCGCAACAGGCGCACCAGCGCGACCTGCAGTTCGACCCGCGCTGTGCAGCAGGGACACCCCGCCAGGTCTAGCACCGCCCAGCCGTCGCGGCGCGCGCCGGGGTCGCTCACCGCCTGCACCGGAACCTTCCGTTCAGCTTTCCTCAACTTTGCCCACCCCTCCTCAACTTTCCTCACGCCGCCCCACCGGCAGGCCGAGCGCCTTCAGCTTTCGGTACAGGTGCGTGCGCTCCAGGCCGGAGTGCTGCGCGACGCGCGACATGCTGCCGTTCTCGCGCGCGAGCAGGTTCTCGAAGTACAGCCGCTCGAAGGCCTCGCGCGCCTCGCGGTAGGGGCGGTCCAGCGCGATCTCCGGCGCCGCCGCCGGTCCGGCATGCGCCGCCAGCACCCGCTCGAGGTCGCCCAGGCCCACTTCGTCCTCCAGCGCGCCGAAGGCCAGGTTGCGCACCACGCTTTCCAGTTCGGCCAGATTCCCCGGCCAGGAATGGTGGCGCAGCGCGTTCAGCGCCGCGATCGACAGGCGCCGCGGCGGGCAGGAGCGGGCTTCCACTAGCTGCGCGAGGATCAGCGCCGCCAGGTCCGGAATGTCCTCGGCAAACTCGCGCAGCGACGGCAGCTTCAGCACCAGCTCGGAGAGCCGCGCCAGCAGGGCGGGGTCGAACTCATGCTTCTCGGCCAGCGTGCGCGGATCCACCGGCGAGTACGACACCAGACGGGCGCGGTGCTTGTCGGCGCGGGTGAGGAAGAACTCCAGGTTCTTCTGCTCGGCGCGGCCCAGCCGGGACAGGTCGCCGACGAACATGATCCCGCCGCCGGCGCGCGCCAGAACCTCCGAGGACGCGTCGGCAAGGAGGTCGACGCCGTCGAGAAACGGCGTCCCCGGCGCCGCCAGCAGGCGCGCGAACAGATCAGGGCGCATGCCGCGGTCACCGCGCAGCAGCAGCGGCCCGGGGGCGAGCGCGAGTTGCGCCAGCCGCTTGCGGGTCTCGGCCAGCGCCGGGGCGCGCCCGAGGGTTGCGAGGGACAGCTGGCGCGGCGCCAGCACCTCCTGGTTGCGCAACGCGCGCTTGACCGTGCCCAGCAGCCGCTGCAGCGCGATCGGCTTCTCCAGGTGGTCGAGCGCGCCGATGCGCGTGGCCTCGACCGCGGTCTCGATGGTGCCGTGGCCCGACATCATCACCACCGGCATGGTCAGCTGGCCGCTGGCGGACCACTCCTTGAGCAGAGAAATGCCGTCGGTGTCGGGCATCCAGATATCGAGCAGGACCAGGTCGGGGCGGCCGCGCTCGCGCGCCCGCCGCGCTTCCGCGGCGCTTTCGGCAAGCAGCACCTGGTGCCCCTCGTCGGCCAGGATCTCCAGCAGGAGCTCCCGGATGCCGACTTCGTCGTCCACTACGAGGATCTGCGCCATGGGGTCAGGCCGCCTTCAGCAGCACGCTCACCGCGGCGCCCTGCGCCGGTCGATTCTCGATCGCCACCTCGCCATGGTGCTCGTCGACGATTTTCTTCACGATCGCGAGGCCCAGGCCGGTGCCGCGCGGCTTGGTCGTGACATAGGGTTCGAAGATACGCGCCATCATCGCCTGCGGGAATCCGCCGCCATTGTCCGACACGGTGAACCGCACGCGATCGCCGGTAGCCGCGGTGCTCACCTCGATCGCCGCGCCCTTGCGGTTCTCCAGCGCGTCCTGGGCGTTCTGCAGCAGATTGTGCAGAACCTGGCGCATCTGCTGCGCATCGGCGCGCACCTGCGGCAGGCCGGGGGCCAGACTGCGTGCGATCGGCACCGGCGAGGTCTCGTACAGCGACAGCACTTCGCTCACCAACGCGTTCAGGTCGAGCTGCGCCAGCGCCGGCGCGGGCAGCCGCGCGTAGTCGCGGAAGGCGTCCACCATGCTCTTGAGCGCCGCCACCTGGTTGACGATGGTGTGGATGCCGCGCTGGAGCACCTCGGCCTCATCGCCGGAGAGCTTGTCGGCGAGCTTCATCTCCAGCCGCTCGGCCGAGAGCTGGATCGGGGTCAGCGGGTTCTTGATCTCGTGCGCCAGGCGCCGGGCCACCTCGGCCCAGGCGGTGGCGCGCTGGGCCTGCAGGAGCCGCGTGATGTCGTCGAACACCAGCACGTAGCCGCCTTCGGGCGCCTTGGGCAACGCCGCGCCGCGGGCGAGCAGCGTCTTGCCGGCGCCCCTCAGCTCCAGTTCCAGCTGCCAGACGCGCTCGCCGCCTGCGGCGAACTGCTGCGCCACGGGCGCGGCAAAGGAAGACAGTGCCGCGGGCCACTGGGCAAGCGTGCGCCCGGCGCTCGCCTCCAGCCCGGCGCCGAGGATGGCGTGGGCGCCGTGGTTAGCGATGGTCAGGCGCAGCATGCCGTCGAACACCAGCACTCCGGTGGACAGGTTGGACAGGATGTTCTCCAGGCGGGCGCGCGCGGTCTCGAGCGCGTCGCGGTTGGCCTCGAGCACGCGGCGCGCCTCGTCCAGTTGCTGCGTCATGGAGTTGAAGGACTCGGTGAGCACGCCCAGCTCGTCCCGGCTGATGACCGGGGTTCTGCGGCTGAAGTCGCCGCGCGCCACCGCCTGGGTCGCCTGCGCCAGGTTCGCCAGCGGCTGCGACAGGCGATCCGCGAGCAGCACCGCAAGCGCGATCGCCACCAGCAGCGCCATGGACAGCGCCAGCGTCAACGTGACGATGTAGATCCGCTTCAGGCCCTGGCGCGACAGCGCCAGCTCGCGGTAGTCGCGGTAAGCCACCTCGACCGCCTCGGCGCTGCGCGCGAACTGGTCCGGCACCGGCTGGCGCAGCTGCAGGAAGCGCTGCTCGTCGGCAAACGCCGGACTGGACAGCGGCACCACCACGCGCAGCGCCAGCGGCTTGCCGGCCGGGGCATCCACCCCGCTGTAGCCGCGGCCGCTGCGGGCCTGGCGCAGGATCTGCGCCGTGGGCAGCTCCGGCACCAGCCGCGAGACCTCCCCCGAAGCGCTGGCGAGCAGCCGGCCGGCGGGGGACACGATCACCGCTTCCTGCACGCCCGCCTGCTCGCGCAGGCGGTCGAGCACCACCACCTGCTGCGCCTGGGGGCGCTCGCCCAGCTCCAGCGCGATGCCACGGGCCTTCACCTGCATCTCGCCCAGCATCTGGTCGATCGCCGACTGGCCCAGGCTGATGCCGCCCTCGAGCGCGGCGTCCACCTTGACGTCGAACCAGGACTCAATGCTCTTGGACAGGAACTGCACCGACACGGTATACACCAGCGCGCCCGGCGCCAGCGCCATCAGCGCCAGCATCACCATCAGGCGCAGCGTCAGGCGCGAGCCGAACACGCGCCCGCGCAGCTTGCGCCATAGCGCCGCCAGTTGCCAGACCGCGAGCACGGCGAGCGAGGCGGCCAGCGCCGCGTTCAGGCCGAGGATGAGCGGGTAATGCCGCGCGAACAGCGTGGTGTTTGCGCTCGCCGTGGCGAGCAGGAAGATCAGCACGCCTGCGAGCGCGGCGCCGATGAGCAGCAGCAGCCTCATCGCGTGTCGGCCTCCCTGCCGTCCTTCGCATCCTTCATGTCCCTCGGCTCGGGCGCCGCCGGCGCGCGATAGGCAAAGCGCCGCCAGGGTGACTCCAGCGTGAGTTCGCGGCTGGTGATGGCGCTCAACTGGAACGGCTTGGGCAGCAGCGTCGCGTCCAGCCGCATGCGCACCGCGGCCTCGTAAATCCCTTCGGCGAGCGGGACGGCGCGGTCCACCACTATCCAGCTGCGCACGCGCCGCAGCACCGCAAGCGCCTCCTCCAGTGTGGAGAAGTTCTGCTGCAGCAGGCCGGTGGACAGGCGGTAGTGCCGCGACAGCGCGTGGTAGGACAGGCGCAGCTGCATGCGCCTGACCGCCGCCTTGTCGTCGAACCACCACCAGCGCGTACGCGTGAGCTCGAACTCGACCGCGAAATAGAGCGGAATTCCGTTGGCCACCGCCTCGGCGAGGCGCGGGCTGAATTCGAATGCGAACGCGGCCGACAGCGCCAGGCCCTCCTCGGTCGCCGCCAGGCGCGCCTCGCGCACCTCGATCTCGTCGGCGCGTGCGAGCAGCGCGGCGCCCGACAGCAGCAACGCCAGCAGGATCTTGAGGTGATCGATGCGGAGCAGGAAGACTGCCATGGCGCCGCGCTTCAGGCCGGCTTCGCTAGCAGCGCAAAGTGAAACCCGTCGTGCGCCGCGTCGGGCAGCAGCTGCGCCGGGACGCCGCCGCTGAGCGGGACGCGGCGCGCGCCGGGCGTGCGGGCGACGAACGCGTCCACGACAGCGCCATTTTCAATCCCGAACACCGAGCAGGTGACATATAGCAATCTACCATCCGGAGCGAGTACCCGCCAAAGCGAGTCGAGTATCCGCAGCTGGCGCTGCGCGAACGCCGCAGGATCCGTCGCGCGCCGCAGCCATTTGATGTCCGGATGGCGACGGACGATGCCCGAGGCCGTGCAGGGAACGTCTGCCAGGATCCGGTCGTAGGGCCGGCCGTCCCACCACGTTTCGAGCGCGTTGCAGTCGGCGCCGCGCACCTCGGCCTGCAAGCCGAGGCGTCGCAACGTGCGCCGGACATCCTCGCAACGGGCCGGGTCGGCGTCCAGCGCCGTGAGCGCGACCTCGGCCGACTCCAAGATGTGTGCGGCTTTGCCGCCAGGGGCGGAGCAGGCATCCAGCACGCGCTGCCCGTCATGCAGCTCAAGGTAGGCGGCGGCGCGCTGCGCGCCGGCATCCTGTACCGAGACCAGTCCCTCGGCAAAGCCGGGCAGCCTGGCGGCGGGCACCGGCCGCGCGAGCAGCAGTGCGGCCGGGCCGACCTGGCTGGTCGGCATGCCTGCGTCGGCGAGGCGCGCCTGTTGTCGCGCCAGAGTCGTCCGCCTCAGGTTCACGCGCAGGCACATCGGCGGATGGCCGTTGCCGGCGGACAGGACAGCTTCCCAGTCGCCCGGATACTCCGCGCGCACACGCTCCAACCACCACAGCGGATGCTGCCAGCGCGCCTGAGAGTCGGCTTGCAGCCGCGACTCCATGCCTGCGCCGCGGCGCAGAAACGCCCGCAGCAGGGCGTTGACGTAGCCCTTGGCGCGCGCCAGTCTCAGCAACCCGCAGGCGCCTCCGGCCTGGTCGAGCACGGTGTAGTCGGCGTAACGCCTCGATTCCAGGGCGCTCAGTGCGCACCACAGCAGGGCCTCGATGAGCGGGTTCGCCGATTGGCCACGGTGCGACAGGGCGGCGACGATCGCCTGCGAACGCCCGTAGCGGCGCAGCGTGCTGTAGCAAAGGTCGGCGATGGCGGCACGCAGGCTGCGGGCCTCGTCCTCGGGTTCCCCGTCAGCATCCGCGGCGCTGGCCAGACGGTGCCCGGCGGCGACGCGCGCGACACGCCGGGCCGCGGCCGACAGCGCTTCAGCGAGCGGCGCCAAGGCGATCTCCGGGCGCGAGCCTGTAGCCGCGCAGGAATTCAGTGGTGGCCAGGGGCTTGCCGCCGGCGCGTTGCAGCGCCGTGATCTCGAGCGCACCCTCGCCGCAGGCAACGACAAGGCCTGTGCCCGAGGCCAGGATCTCGCCGGCCGGCCCCATGCCGTCGACGCAGCGGGCAGCCCAGATCTTCAGGGTCTCCCCGCGTAGCGCGGTGCGGGCGCCGGGGGCGGGCCTGAAGGCGCGGACCATGCGCTCCAGTTGCGTGCCAGGCCGCGTCCAATCGATCTCGGCCTCGGCCTTGCCGATCTTGGGCGCGTAGGTCATGCCGGCTGCCGGCTGCGGCTGCCAGCGCGCACGGCCGGAGGCGATCTCCGCCAGGGCCTCCACGATGGCCGAGGCGCCCAGCGCCGCAAGCCTGTCATGCAGGGTCTGCGCGTCATCATCGGCTGCGATCGCGATGCGGCGCTCGAGCAGGACGGGGCCTGTGTCCAGCCCCGCATCCATCTTCATGATCGACACGCCCGTCTCGACGTCGCCCGCCAGCAGAGCGCGCTGAATGGGTGCCGCGCCACGCCAGCGCGGCAGCAGGGAGGCATGGATGTTGATCGCGCCCTGCGGCGCCACGTCGAGCACCGCCTGCGGCAGGATCAATCCGTAGGCGGCGACCACCAGGACATCGGGCCGCGCGGCCGCGATCGGCGCCGCAGCGGCCGGATCCTGCAGTGCAGCCGGCTGGTGCAGCGCCAGTCCGCGCGCCAGGGCGAGTTGCTTGACCGGGCTCGCGGCCCAGTGCATGCCGCGCCCGGCGGGGCGGTCGGGCTGGGTGAGCACCAGGCGAACATCATTGCCGGCCTCGAGCAGGGCCGCGAGCGAACGCTCGGCGAAGGCCGGCGTGCCGGCGAAGACGATTCGCATGCGGATCCCGGCGGGGAGCGCGGCGCGCGCCGCCGCTCAGGCGCTCTGGCGGAGCTGCTTGGCGATACGCGCGCGGATGCGCTGCCGCTTCAGTTGCGACAGGTGCTCGATGAACACCTTGCCCCTGAGGTGGTCCATCTCGTGCTGGATGCAGACCGCGAGCAGGCCCTGCGACTCGAGCGTGAAGGCGTTGCCATTCCGGTCGAACGCGCGCACCTTGAGGCGCTCGGCGCGCTCGATGGTGTGGTAGATCCCAGGAACCGAAAGGCAGCCCTCCTCGATGTCGGAGTTGCCGCTCGCATCGAGGATCTCGGGGTTGACCAGCACCACCAGCGAATCGCGGCGCTCGGAGACATCCACCACGATCACCTGCTTGTGCACGTCCACCTGGCTGGCGGCGAGGCCGATGCCCGGCGCGGCATACATGGTCTGGGCCATGTCGCTCACGAGGCGCTTGAGCGACTCGTCGAAAACTTTGACCGGTTCGGCGACCTTGTGCAGGCGGGCGTCCGGGTAGAGCAGGATGTTCAGAATCGCCATAAATCGGTAAAAAACCTGCAGATTGAATTAATTATCTAGAGTATCTCACCCTGAGTGTAAGCACTTGGGGCTTTGTGCTACAGTCAAACACAGAAAACGGCAGCCACCGCTCGGGGGCCACATGTCCTACCAAATGCCTAAGTGTATCACAACACTGGTTTTTGTCCTTGGTCCGGGAGCCTGGCAAGGGGGCGTTGCGCAAGCGCCCGAGACCCCGTTGGCACTCAAGCCGGATGCGCCGGAGGCCTCGACCAAGGAACGCGGCGCCCCGCCGCTCAGGCTGTCGGACGAACGCTACGGCCTCGCCTCCACATGCCGAGTCTTCGATCGGGTTGCCTACAGCCTGGTGATGGATCCCAGCAGGCGGGTCAATACGATGGCCCTGGCGCAGAACCCATAGCCCTCCCACGCTCGCGCGTAGCATGGCGCACGGTCAGGATCTCGAGGGCTGGCTTCGCCTCAGTCTGGCCCCGGGCCTGGGCCCGGCGGCATTGCGCGCGCTGCTCGAGAAGTTCGGACTGCCCGAGCAGGTTCTCGCGCGGCGCGATGTCCTCCCGCCCGGGCTTGCCGCAGGGTTGGAATCCGAAGCGCTGGCGAGCGCCGTCGCCAGCGCGCTGCAGTGGCTGCGCAAGCCCGGACGAGCGCTGGTCACGCTGGCCGACGCCGAGTATCCGCGGCCGCTGCTGGAAATCCAGGACCCGCCGCCGGTCCTGTACTGCCGCGGGCGCATCGAGCTGCTCGCGCGACCTGCGCTAGCCGTGGTCGGCAGCCGCAATGCCAGCGCCCAGGGCAAGCGCGACGCGGAGAACTTTTCGCGCGCCTTCAGTGCCGCCGGACTCACCATCGTTTCCGGGCTCGCCCAGGGCGTGGATGCGGCTGCGCACCGAGGCGGGCTCTCCGGCCAGGGCTCGACCATCGCGGTGCTGGGCACCGGGGTCGATCGCATCTATCCGCAGGCCCATGCGGCGCTGGCGGCGGAGATCGAGCGGAGCGGGCTGCTGCTGTCGGAATTTGCGCTCGGCACGCGCGCCTTGCCGCACCATTTCCCGCGCCGCAACCGCCTGATCAGCGGCCTGGCCCAGGGTTGCCTCGTGATCGAAGCAGCGCTCGCCTCGGGTTCCCTCATCACGGCGCGCGCCGCCGCGGAGCAGGGGCGCGAGGTGTTTGCGCTCCCGGGTTCGATCCATTCGCCGCTCAGCAAGGGCTGCCACGCGCTCATCAAGGCCGGCGCCAAGCTGGTCGAATCAGCCGAGGACGTGCTCGCCGAACTGACCGGGTTTCGCGCTGCCGCCGCCACGTCGGCGCGCACACCCGCAGCCGCAGACGACGCCAGTGCGCTCCTGGCGCACTTCGGTGCCGACCCGGTCGACGCAGATTCGCTCTGCGCGCGCTCCGGGCTGGATGCGGCGCAGGTGAGCGCAGAGCTGCTGCGCCTCGAACTGGCCGGTCGCGTGGCGTCCATGCCCGGCGGGCTTTTCCAGAAACTGCACTGAAAACAGGGCTCCGCGGCAGACGAGGTTGTAACGCCGCTCTCTTTGCAGGTATCCTCTGCCCCCTTTTGGGCAAGCCCATGTCGAAAAAGCTCATCATCGCCGAGAAACCCTCCGTCGCCGCCGACATCGCGCGCGCGCTGGGCGGCTTCACGCGCAAGGGCGATTACTTCGAGGGCGACGGGTACGTGCTGTCCTCCGCCGTCGGCCACCTGCTGCAGCTGGCGCTCCCCGAAGAACACGACCACAAGAAGGGCAAGTGGTCCTTCGCGCGGCTGCCGGTGGTGCCGCCGCGTTTCGACCTGGCGCCGATCGAGAAGAACGAACCGCGCCTGAACGTGCTGCTGAAGCTGATCAAGAGGAAGGACGTCACCGGCCTGATCAACGCCTGCGACGCCGGCCGCGAGGGCGAGCTCATCTTCCGCTACATCGCCCAGTACTCCAAGACGAGCAAGCCGATCGAACGCCTCTGGCTGCAGTCCATGACCCAGGGCGCGATCCGCGAAGGCTTCGCCGCGCTGCGCCCCGACCGCGACCTGCTGCCGCTGGCCGATGCCGCGAAGTCGCGCTCGGAGGCCGACTGGCTGGTCGGGATCAACGGCACCCGGGCCATGACCGCCTTTAATTCCAAGGAGGGCGGCTTCTACCTGACGACAGTCGGCCGGGTGCAGACGCCGACGCTCGCCATCTTGCTGGAGCGTGAGGAGCGGATCCGCGCCTTCCAGGCGCGGGACTACTGGGAAGTGCACGCTCGCTTCGGCGCCAAGGCCGGCGAATACTCGGGCCGTTGGTTCGACCCGAAGTTCAGGAAAGACGAGGACGGGGAGCGCAAGCCGGAGCGGATCTGGGCGGAGAAGCGGGCCGCGGCGGTCGTGGCGGCCTGTGCCGGAAAGACCGGCATCGCCACGGAAGAGACCAAGCCCTCGACCCAAGCCTCGCCGCTGCTGTACGACCTCACCAGCCTGCAGCGCGAGGCCAACGGCCGTTTCGGCTTTTCGGCCAAGGGCACGCTGGCGCTGGCGCAGTCCCTGTACGAGAAACACAAGGCGCTGACCTATCCGCGCACCGACGCCCGGGCGCTGCCCGAGGACTACATCGCGACGGTGAGAAAGACCGTGGAGGCGCTCGCCGGCGTCAAGGAGTTCGCGCCTTTCGCCAAGCAGGTGCTCAACAGCGGCTGGGTGAGGCCCAACCGGCGCATCTTCGACAACAGCAAGATCTCGGACCACTTCGCGATCATCCCAACGCTGCAGCCACCCGCCCACCTGAGCGGGCCGGAGCACAAGCTCTACGAGCTGGTCGTGCGCCGCTTCCTGGCGGTGTTCTTTCCCTCGGCGGAGTTCCTGCAGACCACCCGCATCACCACCGTGGGCGAGGAACAGTTCCGCACCGACGGCCGCGTGATGCAGAGCCCGGGCTGGCTCGCGGTCTACGGCAAAAGCCTGCAGGAGGACACCGTCACGCTGCCGGCGATCGCGCAAGGCGAAACGGTGGCGACCAGCGGGGTCGACTCGATCGCCTACCAGACCCGCCCGCCCGCCCGCTTCAACGAAGCCACCCTGCTCTCGGCGATGGAAGGCGCGGGCAGGCTGGTGGAGGACGACGAGCTGCGCGAGGCCATGGGCGCCAAGGGCCTGGGCACGCCGGCGACGCGCGCCGCGGTGATCGAGGGACTGATCAACGAGAAATACCTGGAGCGCCTGGGCCGCGAGCTGAAGCCGACCTGGAAGGCCTTCCGCCTGTTCTTCGCCCTCAGGACCCTCGGCGTCGACGAGATCACTTCGCCCGAGCTCACCGGCGACTGGGAGTTCAAGTTGAAGCAGATGGAGCAGGCCAAGCTGCCGCGCGGGAAGTTCATGCGGCACATCGAGCAGGTAACGCGCGACCTGGTCGAGCGGGTGCGCAACGGCTCGATCCCGGAGGAGGCCTTCGCCACGGTCACGGCGCCGTGCCCCAAGTGTGGCGGCGTGATTCAGGAGACCTACCGCAAGTTCCAGTGCCAGAAGTGCGACTTCTCTATCTGGCCGGTGCTGCTCGGGCGCGAGTGGTCGCCCGAGGAGGTCGCCGAGCTGGTGACCAAGAAGTTCATCGGACCCCTGAACGGCTTTCGCAGCAAGCAGGGGCGCCCCTTCTCCGCCGGACTGAAGCTCACCGAGGACCATCGCATCGAGTTCGACTTCGGCCAGAGGCTCGACAGCGAAGGCGCCGAGGCGCCCGATTTCAGCGGCCAGCAGGCGCTTGGCGCCTGTCCGAGGTGCGGCGCGCGGGTGTTCGAGCATGGCGTGTCGTACCTGTGCGAGAAATCGGCCGGGCCCGCGCACAGCTGCGACTTCCGCAGCGGCCGCATGATCCTGCAGCAGCCGGTCGAGCGCGAGCAGATGCGCAAGCTGCTCGCCACCGGGCGCACCGACCTGCTGACCAACTTCGTCTCCCGCAAGGGGCGCAAGTTCAAGGCCTTCCTGGTGAAGACCCCGGGCGGCAAAGTCGGCTTCGAATTCATGGCGCGGGCCGAGAAACCCGCGGCGGCGAAGCCGGCGGCAAAGGCAGCGTCCGCCGCCGAGGTCAAGCCGGCGAGGAAGAAGGCGGCGGCAAAGCCACGGCCGGCGGCGAAGAAACGCCGCGTCGCCTAGCCGGGCATCAGACGTCCAGGTTGCGCACGCCGAGCGCGTTCGACTCGATGAACGCGCGGCGCGGTTCCACTTCGTCCCCCATCAGCTTGGTGAAGATCTCGTCGGCGGCGATGCCGTCGTCGATCTGCACCCGCAACAACCTGCGCACGCCCGGATCCATGGTGGTTTCCCAGAGCTGCCCGGGATTCATCTCGCCCAGGCCTTTGTAGCGCTGCAGGCTCATGGACTTCTGCACCTCTGCCAGCAGCCAGCGCATGGCCTCGCCGAAATCCTTCACCGGCTGCCTCTTCTCGCCGCGGCGCACCTGAGCGCCGACGCCCACCAGTCCGCGCAGCATCTCGGCGGTCTGCCGGATCTGGGCGTAGTCGCCGGACTGCACGAACTCCGCGTCGATGTTGGTGAAGCGCACGTTGCCGTGCCGGGTGCGTTCGATGCGGATCTGGTAGCGCTCGGTCTTGGCGTCGAAATCGGCGCCGACCTTGATGCCGCTGCCCGCCAGCGCATCGGCAAGCGCCTCGGCGGAGGCCTTGGCCGCGTCACTACGCGCCAGGTCCACCCGCACCCCGCGCAACATGGCGTTCAGCACCTCGCGGTCCACCCAGCGTGAAACGCGGTCGATGACCGCCTCCGACAGCAGGTAGGACTTCGCCAGCTCCGCCAGTGTGTCGCCGGAAATCGGCTCACGCTTGGCCGCCGGCTGCAGCGCGGCATCCACCAGCGACTGGCGCAACATGAACTCGTTCAATTCGTGCTCGTCCTTCAGGTAGCGCTCGTCCTTGCCGAGCTTGGCGCGGTACAGCGGCGGCTGCGCGATGTAGATGTGACCGCGCTCCACCAGTTCCGGCATCTGGCGGTAG
>VGIA01000038.1 GCA_016868105.1 Betaproteobacteria bacterium
AAGCCTCGGCCACCGACGGCCCCCACGCCAGCAGGCCGTGGTTGCGCAGGATCACGGCGCGCTTGGCGCCGACGCTGGCCACGAGGCGCGTCTTCTCGCCTTCCTCCACCGTGATGCCCTCGAACGCGTGGTAGGCCACGCCGCCGTGCAACTGCGCGGCATAGAAGTTGGTGGGCGACAGCCCGTCCTTCAGGCAGGCCACCGCCATGCCGGTGGTGGTGTGGGTGTGCATCACGCAGTGCGCCTCGGCGACCTTGCCGTGGATGGCGCTGTGGATGACGAAGCCGGCGCGGTTCACCGGCCAGGGCGATTCGCGCACCGGGTTGCCCTCGATGTCGATCAGCACGAGGTTCGAGGCGGTGATCTCGCTGTAGTGCAGGCCAAAAGGATTGATGAGGAAAAGCGCCGGGTCGGCGCTGCGCGGCCCCGGCACGCGCAACGTGATGTGGTTGAAGATCATCTCGGTCCAGCCGAGATGGTTGAAGATGCGGTAGGCGGCGGCGAGTTCGATGCGCGCCTCGCGTTCCGCCTCGCCGATGGGGAACTCGGCGAGCTTGCGTGCCGCGCCACCCTGCCAGTAGATGGTCATCGCCGTGCCCGGTCCAGGCAAACACCTAGTGTAGCGCCGGCCGGGATAATGGGTTAGCGAAACTCGAAGATCGCGGTCATGAAGGGCGCCCCCCGTCCAGGTGGATGGCGCGCAGGCCGCCGGTGACCGGCCTCAGCGTCTGGCGCGGCCGGCGGTGCCGCTCGAGCAGCCTGAGCCACCCATTGTTGAGCATGCGGGTGTGGAGGTCGATGACGGGGGACATGGGTCCCTATCCCTGTTGGCCTAGGCCAGCGCAGCGGGAATAGTATCGGTTCCTGTGCTTCGCACGCTTTTGCTTGCCCTCGCCTGCCTGCCCGCCCTGGCGCAGGAACCGGCCTTCATCTTGGAGCGCCGGGAAATCGCCGCGCCTTCGGCGTTACCCGCAGCCAGCCTGAAGCTGCGCCTGTCGCTCGCGCTGCTCGAGGACGCGGGCTGGGAGGCGGAGCGCGTCCTCGACGCGGTCCGCGAAGCCATCGCAGTCCTTGCCCAGTGCGACATTGCGCTGGAGGGCGCCGAACTGGTCCGCATTCGCGCGCCGGTTCGTTACCACGATTTCCTGACTCCCCTGTCGCGGCGGCTCGCCGCCGCCGTGCCGCTCGCGCGGCCGGCGATCTGGTTCGTCCGCGACACCGGCCAGCGCCCGGCCTTCGACGCCGAGGCCATCGGCCGCAGCAACAGCCGCACAAGGCCGGAACTGGCAGACACCGTGTGGGTAACGCGCGGCACGCGCGACCTCGGCATCGCGATTGCCCACGAGCTCGCGCACGTGCTCATGGACAGTGGCGAGCACTCAGACGAGCCGGATAACCTGATGCGGGAGGAAACCGCGCCGGGCAGCACGCAGCTCTCGCCCGCGCAGTGCCGGCGCATGCAGGACACCGCGCGCGAAAACGGCCTCTTGCGCTAGCGTCCGCGGCGGATCCACTCCCAAAGCCAGCCCACCGCGTGGAGCGCGCCGAGATCGCAGCGAAAAGGAGCCAAAACCGTCGCCAACGCGGCATCGGAAGAAAGCTGGGGTGCGGTTGATCGAGGCAACGGAGCGTAATGCTATCGGGAATCGGCCGCAGGCCGCGCTTGCCGGGAACCGGCAGCTTCTGCGTCAATCCGGAAATCCTCCTCGCCATGTCCTGCCAATTCAGCTGCCGGCTGACAGTGCCTCCGCGACCAGCCCTCTGGCTAGATCAGTGACGCTCGAACACGACGTAGCCGCCGTCCGACTGGAACAGCAGCGTTTCATAGGGATCCTTGCGCGGGCCCTCCATCCCCGGCGACCCCATGGGCATACCCGGCACCGCGAGCCCGCGGGCACGCGGGCGCTCCCTCAACAGCCTCCGGATATCAGCGGCCGGGACGTGGCCCTCGATCGCGTAGCCGCCGACGGTGGCGGTATGGCAGGAACCCAGGTTCTGCGGCACGCCGAGCTTTGCCCGCTGACCGGGCACATCGTTCACGTCATGCGCTTGGACACGGAACCCGTTCGAGCGCAGGTGAAGAACCCAATCGTTGCAGCAACCGCAGCTCTTGCTCTTGTACACGACAACGGAATCCTGCGCCGCGGAACGCGACTGCGCCAATGCCTGCGTAGCCGGCAGCAGGAGCAGGCAGCCCAGAATCCACGCAACTGAGAGTCGAACCATTTCCACCTCCTTGCAGCTATTTAGGCCACGGACGGGTGCGCCTCTTGACCAGGATCAGCCTTGCCGCGGCCCAGGCCGCGTAACGCAACAGCTCCGCTACCAGCCCGGCCATCCGCGGGGAAAACCAGGATCCGGGAAAGCGGCTTAGTTCCGCAGGCATCGCACAGCCCATGCCGGGGCCGGCCTGGTGCTGCTGCACCTGCTGCGGCGATGGCGCCTTGATTTCCCGGTCCTTGATGCCAGCATAGCCCGGGTCGCGACAAGGGCGCACTTCAATTCGCCACTTCGATCCGGGTCACGGTGAATGCCCCGCCCAGCTTCTGCGCTTCGAACTTCACCTTGTCGCCGGCTTTCAGCTGCTCTAGCAGCGCCGGATCCTTGACCTGGAACACCATGGTCATCGGCGGCATGTATGACATGGGCCGGTTGGAGTGGTTCCCTGGCTTAACCCGTCACGCGCCTGGCTTTCGCGCCCCCGCCAGGTCGTCCAGAATCGGGCAATCCGGCCGGTGGTCCCCATGGCAGTGGTGGGTCAGGTGCTCCAGGGTCGCCACCATGGATTTCATCTCGACGATCTTGCGCTTCAGCTCTTCCAGGTGCGCGCCAGCGACCTTCTTCACCGCGGCGCTGGAGCGCGACTTGTTCTGCCACAGCGCGAGCAGCTCCCGGATGTCGTCGATGGCGAAGCCCAGGGTGCGCGCGCGCTTGATGAAGCGCAGCGTGTGCACGTCATTCATGGTGTAGACGCGATAGTTGGCGTAAGTCCGCGCCACCTTCCTCAGCAGGCCGATGGCCTCGTAGTGGCGGACCATCTTGACCGAGACGCCGCTTGCTTTCGCGGCGCGGCCGATGTCGAGCAGGCCGCGCTCGATGGCCTCGGCGTGCTCCAGAAATGCGTCGGTTTTTCCCATCCTTGCTCCTTCCTTGTCTCAGCTTCCGGGTTTCCAGCGCCTGAGCAGCAGCGCATTGCTCACCACGCTCAGGCTGCTGAAAGCCATCGCGGCGCCCGCCACCACGGGGCTCAAGAGACCCAGCGCCGCGAGCGGAATGCCGACCACGTTGTAGAAGAACGCCCAGAACAGGTTCTGCCGGATCTTGGCGTGGGTGCGCCGCGAGATGGCGACCGCCGCGGCCACCAGGCGCGGGTCGCCGCGCATCAGCGTCACGCCGGCGGCATGCATCGCCGCATCCGTGCCCGAGCCCATGGCGAAGCCGATGTCAGCGGCGGCCAAGGCGGGCGCATCGTTGATGCCGTCGCCCACCATCGCCACCACGCCGTGCGCCGCGCGCAGCTCCTGCATCACGCTCGCCTTGTCCCCGGGCAGGATTTCGGCGCGCACCTGGCGGATGCCCACGCGCGCAGCGATCGATTCCGCGACCGCCCGGCTGTCGCCGGTGAGCATTACGGTTTCGATGCCCTGGCGCGCCAGTTCCGCGATCGCCTCGGTGGCTTCGGGTTTCAGCTCATCGCCCATGCCCAGCAATGCCAGCACCCGGGGCGCTCCGGACAGCTCGGCCAGCCAGGAAACGGTCTGGCCCTGCCGCTCGGCGCGAGCCCGCTGCGCTTCCAGCGCGGTCGTGTCCACCCCCAGTTCGCGCATCCACCGGCCCGATCCGAGGGCGAACCTGCGCCCGCCGACCATCGCTTCGATGCCCCGACCTGCCGAGGCCTTGTGGCCTTCTGCTGCCGGCACCGCGACCGCTTCCCGGGCGGCGGCCGCGAGCACCGCCTTGGCGAGCGGGTGCTCGCTGCCCGACTGGACCGCTGCGGCGAGCGACAAGGCAGCTGCGCGATCGCCGCCGGCCGCCTCCAGCGTGACGAGTGTGGGCTTGCCCACGGTCAGCGTGCCGGTCTTGTCGAAGGCGACGACACGCACGCCGTGCGCGATCTGCAGTGCTTCGGCATCCTTGATCAGCACCCCGTGCCCGGCCGCGACGCCGGTGCCCGCCATCACCGCCGCCGGCGTGGCCAGGCCCAGCGCGCAAGGGCAGGCGATCACCAGCACCGCCACGGCGTTGAGCACCGCCTGCTCCCACTGGCCGGTGAACAGGCCCCAGCCCAGGAGCGTGAGCAGCGCGAGCACCATCACCACCGGCACGAACACCGCGCTCACGCGGTCCACCAGGCGCTGGATCGGCGCCTTCTTCGCCTGCGCCGACTCGACCAGCCCGATGATGCGCGCCAGCACCGATTGCGTCCCGACCGCGGTCACGCGCACGACGATCAACCCCTCGCCGTTCACCGAGCCGCCGGTGACGCGCTCCCCCGGTGCCTTGGCCACCGGCAGCGATTCGCCGGTGATGAGGGATTCGTCTACGTGCGTCGCGCCCTCGAGGATGACGCCGTCGGCGGCGATGCGCTCGGCCGGGCGCACCACCACGGCGTCGCCCACCGCGAGCGCTTCCAGCGGCAGCTCCACCTCCGCGCCGTCGCGGCGCACGCGCGCCCGGTCGGGCCGCAGCGCCTGCAGCGCGCGAATGGCCTCGGTGGTCTGGCGCTTGGCGCGGCCTTCCAGCCACTTGCCCAGCAGCACCAGCGTGATGACGGCGGCGCCGGCCTCGAAATAAAGGTGGAGTATGTCGTGCTCCCAATGCACCACCAGCATGTAGATGGACAGCCCGTACGCGGCGCTGGTACCCAGGGCAACCAAAAGATCCATGTTTCCGGTGCGCGCAACGAGCGCCTTGCAGCCCGCGCGGTAGAAGCGCGCGCCGAACACGAACTGCACCGGCGTGGCGAGGAGGAACTGTATCCAGCCCGGCAGCCCCCAGTGCAGGCCGAAGGGCTCCACCGCCATCGGCACCACCAGGGGCACGGTCAGGAACGTTGAAAGAGCGACCGGCCACCAGGAGCGGTCCGCCGCGGGCTCGGCCGCCGCCCGCTCCTCGGGGGCGAGCAGATGCGTCTCGTACCCGGCCTTGCGCACCGCCGCGACCAGGGTCTCGGGATCGGCTCCCGGCGCCAGCGCGACATCGGCCATCTCGGTGGCCAGGTTCACCTCGGCGCGGCTGACGCCGGGCACTTTCGCCAGGGCCTTCTCCACCCGCGCCACGCAGGAAGAGCAGGTCATGCCCTCGATGGGCAGGCGGATTTGAATGCCGGTTGGACTGTTCATGGTGGCAGCCTGAAGTCTGCCACCATTGGAGGGTCAAGGGGACGCCCAGGCGCCTGACGTTGCCGGGGGGGCACCCCGGCAACAGCGCGCGCCCGCGGACCCTGGCCGGGGCCTTCCCAGGCGGGGAACGCTAGAGGATGCCGTGCCGCCTGAAGACCTCGGCGAGCTTCTCGCCGCGCGCCAGCGCTTCGCGCGTGGCGTTCTCGCCCGCGACCTTGGCGAGCGCGGCGGCGATCACCTGGCCCTCGATCGCGCGCGGCACCACCACGACGCCGTCCGCGTCGCCAAACACAAGGTCCCCCGGCGCCACGCGCGCTCCCGCGACTTCGACCGCGACATCGACGGCCATGACCTTGCCGCGGCCCTTGGCATCCAGCGGGCCGATGCCACCGGCGAACACCGGAAACTTCATGTCGCGAATGGCGCGCACATCGCGCGTCAGGCCGTCCATCACCACGCCCGCCGCGCCGCGCGCGCGGGCCGCCGTGGACAGCAGTTCTCCCCAGGGAGCGATGCGTCCGGAGGCGCCGCAGGCGAATACCGCCACCTCGTCGGTTCTCAGGTCATCGATCAGCCGGATCTCCAGCTCGTAGGGATTCTCCCCCGCCGGTGCGTCATACACGTCCATGTAGAGCGCGGTGCGCGCGCGCCCGCACAGGACCAGCGCCTCGTCGAGCGGCCGGATGCGCGCCTGCATCGCCTGGTCGCGGTGGCCGGCCGCGTCCAGGCAGTCCGACAGCACGGAGGTGAACAGGCGCTGGCGCAGCACGGCAAGCGGTTGACTCATGGTTTGCCTCCCTTTCGTTCCAGCCAGGCGCGCACGAGCGGCCAGGCGATGACCAGGAGCGCGAGCCCGCCCAGCGCGCCGGCAATCGGCCGCTCGAAGAAGCCGAGCAGGCGCCCGTCGGACTTGATCATGGAGCTGATGAAGTGCTCCTCCAGCATCGCTCCCAGCACCATGCCGAGGATCGCCGGGGCGACCGGGAAGCCGTTCTCCTCCATGACGTAGGCGAGGAGCCCGAACACCAGCATGAGCACGACGCCGAACAGGGAATTGTTGATCGCGAAGGAGCCGACGATGCAGAAAAGCAGGATCACCGGCATCAGCAGCTCGCGCGGCGCCCGCAGCAGCTGCTTGGCGCCCTTGATCGCGGCGACGCCGAGCGGCAGCATGAGCAGGTTGGCGATGATGAAGATGAAGAAAATGGCGTACATCTCCGGCGCCTTCTCCATGAACACCGTCGGCCCCGGATTCAGGCCCTTGATGTAGAGAACGCCGATGACGATCGCGGTGATCGAGTCGCCGGGAATGCCGAACACCAGCGACGGGATCCAGGCGCCGGCCAGCGCCGAGTTGTTGGACGCACCGGCTTCGACGATCCCCTCGACGTGGCCGGTGCCGAACTTCTCGGGTTCCTTCGAGAACTTCTTCGAGATCGCGTAGGACATCCAGGCGGCGATATCGGCGCCGGCGCCGGGCAGCGCGCCGATCGCGGTGCCGAGCGCGGAGCCGCGCAGGATTCCCAGCGGGTAGCGCTTCGCGAGCCTCCACATGCCGGTGAACACGTTGCCGATCCTGGCCTGGGCCATTTCCCAGGGCTGCTCCATGGCCGCGACGTTGCGCAGGATCTCCGAGACCGCGAACATGCCGATCATGATCGGGATCAGGGTGAGGCCGCCCGACAGTTCCGCGTTGCCGAAGGTGAAGCGCGGGAACGCCGCCGGGTTGTCCAGGCCGACGGCAGCGACCAGCAGCCCCAGCAGCAGGGACACCACGCCCTTGAGCGGGCTGCCGAAGGTGAGGAACACCGCGCTGGACAGGCCCAGCACCACGAGCCAGAAATACTCGAACGAGGAGAACTTGAGCGCGACCTCGGCGAGCGCGGGCGCGGCCGCGATCAGCACCGCGGTGCCGAACAGGCCGCCGACCGCGGAGAACACCAGCCCGGCGCCGAGCGCCATTTCGCCGTGGCCCTTTTTCGTCATCGCGTAGGCTTCGTCGGTGTAGGCGGCCGAGGCCGCGGTGCCGGGCATGCGCAGCAGGCAGCTCGGGATGTCGCCGGCGAAGATCGCCATCGCCGTCGCCGTGACGATCGCGGCGATCGCCGGTACCGGCGGCATGAAGAAGGTGACCGGGACCAGCAATGCGGTTGCCATGGTGGCGGTGAGCCCCGGGATGGCGCCGACGAACAGGCCGAAGGCGGCCGAGGCGAAGACCACCCACAGCACGTAGGGGTCGAGCACCAGCGACAGCGCCTGCGAGAGGACCGCGAGCGTCATCTCAGAACACCACGCCCTTGAGCAGGCCCCAGGGCAACGGCACCTTGAGCAGCTTGTAGAACGCGAGATGGATGATGACGGTCGCGGCGCCCGCGACCGGCAGCGCGAACCTCCAGGCCGCGCCCAGCAGCCGCGACCAGACCATCAGCAGCGCCACGGCTGTGATATGGAAGCCCAACGTGTCCACTGCCAGCACGTAGACCACCAGACCGGCGACAACGGCGGCGAGGCTGGCGAGCGGACGCGCGCGCCTGGTCCAGGCCGGAAGCGCGAGCAGCGGATCGCGCGTCGCCGCCCGCAGCCGCGTGGCGGCAAGCAGCGCGCCGCAGGCGATCAGGCCGGCCGCGATCAGGCCGGGGAACCAGGCCGGCCCGAACTTCTGGCCCGGCATCGGCGGGAAGCCCTGGATATGCCAGAGCACCGCCGCGCCGAGCGCGACCAGCGCCGCGCCCGAGAGCGCGTCGTTGATCTTCATGCGGGGGATTACTTCGCCAGGCCTACGGCCTTGAGCGTCGCCCCGAGGTCGGTGTCGGACTTGGCCATGAACTTGGCGGTGCCCTCGGCGTCGGCCCAGATGACGCCGAAGCCGCGGCCGGCCATGAAATCCTTGTACTCCTTGGAGTCGTAGACCTTCTTCAGCGCCGCGCCCAGCGTCCTTTGCGCGTCGGCGGGGATGCCCTTGGGCGCGGCGATCACGCGCCAGGCGGCGATCGCCCACTTGCTGCCGAGCTCCTTCTGCAGCGTCGGCACGTTGGGGTAGAGCGCCGGCGGGTTCGGGTCCATGATCGAAAGCGCGCGCACCTTGCCCGAATCGATCATCGCGCGCGCCTCGGGGATCGAGCAGGGCACGACGTCGACGCCGCCGGCAACCATGTCCTGCAGGCCGGGGGCGGCACCGTTGGAAGGCACCCACGGCAGGGCGCCGGGATCCACGCCCTGGTCCTTGAGCAGGCCGGCGATCGCCAGGTGCCAGATGCCGCCCTGGCCGGTACCCGAGGCCTTCAGCTTGCCGGGGTTGGCCTTGATCGCGGCGATCAGGTCCCTGGTGCTCTTGTAGGCGGAGTCCACGCGGACGTGAATGCCCGCCGGATCGGCGTTGACCAAGCCAATCGGCGCGTAGTCGGTGTGCTTGAGTGCAGTGAGCCCGACGTGGTGCATCATCGTGATCTCCACCGTGATCATGCCGATGGTGTAGCCGTCGGGCGCGGCCCTGGCGATGGCATCGTGCCCGACCACGCCCGAGCCGCCGGTGCGATTGACCACGTTGATCGGCTGCTTGAGTTCCTTCTCCATCAGGCTGGCGATGATGCGCGCCGTGGCATCGGTCCCGCCGCCCGCGCCCCAGGGCACGATGAGCTGGATCGGGCGTTGCGGGTACTGCGCCTGCGCGGCCCCGGCGACGAGCAATGCGGCCGCGAGGACGAGGCGTGTGACGATCGCTTTCATGGAACTCCTCCCAGAGTTACTAGATGGTTACTGCCCGCCGGGAATTCTACCGCTCCTTGCGCGGCAGCCCGACCTCTTTGTGGGCTTGCTCGCCCGCCTTGTTCGCTGGACCCCGGCGACGAGGCGGGTTGCCCCCCGAGGCCGCCTGCGGGCCGCTGCCGGCCCGGGTCGCGCAGCAACGCGCGTGCAGCTGTGCCCTGGGGCGATGGATCGGCGCCAAGACCGGCAAATTCGCGCGCTGGCAAGAATGTTCACCAAACCTCGGGCCATTGACCGCTTCCCGGCCCGGCGATATCGTCGGGCACCGGGAAGAAGGTGGCCTGGATCTCCGGTACCTGCCCACAAGGAGTCATCGCATGAATGAAGCTGCGGACGGCGCACCCGTTCCCTACATGGAGCGGACGCGAAACTACTACCGCGCGCTCGGCTACGAGAAGGACTACGTCTGGGCGCGTTTCGACGAGGTGCCCTTCGCGCCGCTGCCCAAACCGCTGGCCGAACTGAACGTGGCGCTGATCGCGACCGCCGGGCCGCCGGAGGAGTCGGGCCGCGACGCGCGCGGCCGGCGGCGGGTCTGGTCCTGCGATCTCGAGGCCGCGCCGGCGCGCTTCGACACCGACCTCGCCTGGGACAAGGAATCCACGCACACCGAAGACCGCGAGACCTTCCTGCCGATCGACGCCATGCGCCGGCTGGCATCGCGGGGCGTGGTCGGCGCACTGGCGCGGCGCTTTCACCGCGCGCCCACCGACTACAGCCACGCCAAGACGCTCGACCAGGACGCCCCGGAACTGCTGCGGCGCCTGCGCCAGGACAAGGCCGACGCAGCGCTGCTCACCGCCCTGTGACCGGTGTGCCACCAGACCGTGAGTCTGGTCGCCCGGCACCTGGAAGCAAACGGCATCCCGACCGTGATGATCGGCTCGGCGCTGGATATCGTTGAGCACTGCGGTACGCCCCGCTTCGTGTTCTCGGATTTCCCGCTTGGCAATCCCTGCGGCCATCCGTGGAACCCGGACATGCAGACCCGCACCGCCGAGATCGCGCTGCGGCTGCTGGAGAGCGCAACCGCGCCGCGCAGCACCGTGCGCTCACCGTTCGCATGGAAACCGGATCCCGGCTGGCGCGAGCGCTACAACCGCGTGCGCCCAGAGGACCGGGAGCGGCTGCTCGCGCTGGGCGCGGCCCGGCGAGCGGCCCAGGATCTGGCCAAGCGCCCTTCGGCCCCGGCCTGAGGCGGTCTGGCAAGAGGATTAGGGACAAAGACCCGCAAGCCTTGCGGCGCCTTGGCGGGACTCGCGCCGGCGAAACCGTCGCGGCTTGGAGAAACATGGTGGTTTAGAATCCGCCAGTTCGCGCCTTTCCCACCCGATCAGACCCCCGAGGACCCCCATGGGATACATCGACACGCAACTCTTCATCGACGGCAAGTGGCAGCAGCCCGCGGAGGGCAAGTCGCTGCCGGTGGTGAATCCCGCCACCGGCAAGGAGATCGGGCGCGTGGCGCACGCCGGCCGACCCGACCTGGACCTCGCGCTCGCGGCGGCCAAGAAGGGCTTCGAGGTCTGGCGCGACATGGTGCCCGCGGCGCGCGCGCAGATCATGCGCAAGGCCGCTGCGCTGGTGCGCGAGCGCGTGGGGGAGATCGCCTCGCTCCTCACCCAGGAGCAGGGCAAGCCGCTCGCCGAGGCGACGACCGAGACGCTGTCGGCCTGCGACATTCTCGACTGGTTCGCCGATGAAGGCCTGCGTGTCTACGGGCGGCTCGTGCCCTCGCGCCTGAACGTCTCGATCCGCCAGATGGTGATCAAGGACCCGGTGGGTCCGGTGGCGGCCTTCACGCCGTGGAACTTCCCGATCAACCAGGTCGTGCGCAAGATCGGCGGCGGCCTGGCCGCGGGCTGCTCGATGCTGGTCAAGGCGCCGGAGGAGACCCCCGCCGCCCCCGCGGCGCTGATCAAGGCCTTTGCCGACGCCGGCATCCCGGCGGGCGTGCTGCAGCTGGTGTACGGCACGCCGGCGGAGATCTCGAACTATCTGATCCCGCACCCGGCGATCCGCAAGGTCACCTTCACCGGCTCGATCCCGGTGGGCAAGCAGCTCGCCGCGCTCGCCGGCCAGCACATGAAGCGCGTCACCATGGAGCTGGGCGGGCACGCGCCGGTGATCGTGTGCGAGGACGCCGACATCGCGCTCGCCGTCAAGGCGGCCGCGGCGGCCAAGTTCCGCAACGCGGGCCAGGTCTGCATCTCGCCCACGCGTTTTCTCGTGCACAGGTCCATCGCCGGGGACTTCGCGCAGGCGCTCGCTGAGCACGCCAAGGGCCTCAAGGTCGGCGACGGCCTCGCCGAAGGCACGCAGATGGGGCCGCTCGCCAACGCGCGTCGCGTCGCGGCCATGACCGCGTTCACCGAGGACGCGGTGAAGAAAGGCGCCAGGCTCCTCACCGGCGGCCAGCGCATCGGCACGCAGGGCAACTTCTGGCAGCCCACGATCCTCGCCGACGTGCCCAAGGATGCGAAGGTGTTCAACGACGAGCCCTTCGGCCCGATGGCCGCGATCCGGCCGTTCGACGCCCTGGAGGAGGCGATCACCGAGGCCAACCGCCTGCCCTACGGCCTTGCCGGCTACGCGTTCACCCGCTCGCTGAAGAACTCGGATCTCCTCGCGCGCCGGCTTGAAGTCGGCATGCTGTGGATGAACATGCCCGCGCTGCCTTCGGCCGAAATGCCCTTCGGCGGCGTGAAGGACTCGGGCTACGGTTCCGAAGGCGGCCCCGAGGCGATGGAGGCGTACCTCAACTCGCGCGCGGTGGTGATCCAGAACGCCTGAGGGCGCGTTCAGGGCAGAAGGTGGTTCGAGTGCCCTATCCGCGGGCGTCCTCGAGGACCATTGCGGCGCCCTTCTCCCCGATCATGATCGCGGCGGCGTTGGTGTTGCCGCTGACCACCGCCGGCATCACCGAGGCATCGATGACGCGCAAGCGCTCCACGCCGTGCACGCGCAGGCGCGAATCCACCACCGCGCCGGTGTCGCGCCCGATCCGGCAGGTGCCAACCGGATGGTAGCCGGATGAGCCGTGATTGCGGACGGCTTCCAGGATCTCGTTATCCGACTGCGCCTGCGGACCGGGATTCGTTTCCTCCAGCACGTAGGGCTTGAGCGAAGGCGTCTGCGCAAGGCGCCGGCACAGGCGCGCGCCGGTGAGCATAGCGCGGCGGTCGTAGTCGGTATCGAGGTAGTTGGCGTGGATCGAGGGCGGAGCCAGCGGATCTTTCGACTGGATCATCACCGATCCGCGGCTGGTGGGCCGCATCGGGTAGTACACCAGCGTGAAGCCCGGCCACTTGTGCGGCATCGCGCCGCGCTGCTCGGCGCTCACGGTGCTGATAAATACCTGCATGTCAGCCGTCGTCGACTCGGGCAGCACTTTCGTGATCAGGCCGCCGGTCATCACACCGATCGCCATCGGCCCGCTGCGGAACAGGACATAGCGCAGGCCCGTGCGCGCCATCCGCCAGAGGTTTTTCAGATCGTCGTTCGTGGTGATGGGCCGGGTGCACTTGTAGAGCAGCCTGAGCGCGAGGTGGTCCTGCAGGTTGGCGCCGACGCCGCAGAGGTCCGCGACCACCGGGATGCCGTGCTGCTGCAGCAGCGCGCCCGGACCGATGCCCGAGAGCTGCAGGAGCTGAGGCGACTGCAGCGAACCGGCGGTGACGATCACCTCGCGCTTGGCGCGCACGGTGCGTACCTGCCCGCCCCGCCGGTAGCGCACGCCCGCGGCGAGCCTGCCTTCCAGGACGATGCCAGTGGCGTGGGCGTCGGTCTCGACCTTGAGATTCGATCGGCCGCGTGCCGGCTTTAGGTAGGCGCTCGCTGCGGAGTGGCGCCGGCCGTCGCGCGTGGTGAGCGACAGGTACCCCGCGCCCTCCTGCACCGGGCCGTTGAAATCGGCGTTCCCACCGATGCCGAGGTCCTTGCCTGCGCCGATGAAGGCGTCGACCAGCTCGCTTCTCTGCCGAATGGGCTCCACCGACAGCAACTCAAGCGACTTGCGAAAGTACGGCTCGACGTCCTTGAAGCCCCAGCCCGCCGCGCCCTGCGCTTCCCAGGCGTCGAAGTCGTCGGGCTGACCGCGGATCTGGATCAGGCCGTTCACCGACGAAGAACCGCCCAGCGTGCGCCCGCGCGGCCAATAGACCCGGCGGTTGTTCATGTTCGCTTCGGGCGCGGTCCAGAAGCCCCAGTTCAGCACCGGGTGCATCATGGTCTTGCCGTAGCCGATCGGCACGTGGATCCAGGGATTGCGGTCCGCCGGCCCCGCCTCGAGCAGCAGGACCGTGTGATTCGCGTCCTGGCTCAACCGGTTGGCCAGCACGCAGCCCGCAGAGCCGCCGCCGACGATCACATAGTCGAAGCTCGTCGCTCGATCACCTTCAGGCGGCCTCATTTGATTCCCTGCATCGAAGAGGTGATCGGGACGGCGCCGCGCAACCGCAGCACGAACTCGTAGGCCTCGGCGTTTGCCCAGCACAGCGTGTACTCGATCGGCGCGCCTTTGGCGACCAGCTGGTTGAAGATGCCGTGCGGATCGAGCAGATCGTGGTGCACCGGCGGCTCGGCGACGAAGGTGCCCTTGCCCTGGCGCCGCACCACCAGCTGTGCGCTGGCGAGGTGCATCACCGCCTGGCGCGCGGTGATGCGCGAGACACCGTGCGTGAGCGCCAGCTCCGGCTCGGCCGGGATGCGATCGCCGGTCTTGTAGGGGCCTGCCGCAATCGCGCTGCGCAGTTGCTGCGCAAGCTGGCGGTGCATGGCGACCTGGCTGTTGCGAAGAAGACCTGGACTTTGCTTCAAAGGCGCTTCCCCGTCGCTTTGTCAAACACATGCAAGGCTGTGGGATCGAGGTGAATCCTGACCTGCGCCTTCTCCGCCGGCCGCTCGCCCTCGCGCAACCTGGCCCGCACCAGCAGCTCGCCGACCATCAGGTCGGCGTAGACCTCCTCGCCGAGCGCCTCGACCATGGTGACCGTGGCGTGAACGCCTTCATCGACGATCCGGACCGCCGACGGGCGGATGCCCAGAATGACATCGGGACCCTTGAGCGATTGAAAGCCTTCGGTGCCCCCCGGAATCAGGTTCATCGGGGGATTGCCCAGGAACCCCGCCACATCCACCGTCGCCGGCTTGCTGAACACTTCTTCAGGCGTGCCGACCTGGACGATGCGGCCATCCATGAATACCGCCAGCCGGTCGGAGAGCGACAGCGCCTCCTCCTGGTCGTGCGTGACATAGACGGCGGTGACGTTTAGCGCGCGCTGCAAGCGCTTGAGTTCCACCCTCGTCTCGAGGCGCAGCTTGGCGTCGAGGTTAGACAACGGTTCGTCCAGCAGGAACAGCGCCGGCTTGCGGACAATGGCGCGCGCCAGCGCGACGCGCTGCTGCTGGCCGCCGGAGAGCTGGCCGGGCTTTCTGTCCAGCAGGTGGCCGATTCGGACCCGAGCCGCCGCATCCCTGACGGCGTTCTCGATCTCTTCTTTTTTTTCGTGAATCATTCGCAGCGGAAACGAAATATTCTCGCTCACGGTCATGTGCGGATAGAGCGCATAACTCTGGAACACCATCGCCACGTCCCGCTCGCCCGGTTCGGCGTTCGTCACGTCCTTGCCACTCAGCAGGACCCGGCCCTCGGTCACGCTTTCCAGACCCGCAAGGATGCGCAGCGTCGTGGTCTTGCCCGATCCCGAGGGCCCGAGCAGCGAGAAGAACTCGCCCGGCCTTACCTCGAGGTCTATGCCGGCCAGGGCGGTGACCGCGCCGTGCTTCTTCACGATGCCCGACATCTGCACGCTTGCCGCCGTCACCTTCTGCCTCCGCCTTTCACGGCCCCCACGGTCAATCCTTTCACGATGTGCTTCTGCGCCATCAGGCCGAGGATGATCACCGGCGCCATGCCGGCCATCGCCGCGGCGGCGAGGCGCGCCCACTGCGTCTGCTCAAGCGATATGAAGTTGAACATCGCCACCGTCACCGGCCGGACGTTGTTGCCGCCCAGCACGACGGCGAACAGGAACTCGTTCCAGGAGTTGAGGAAGACGAAGATCACCGTCACCGCGATGCCGCCCTTGGCTTGCGGCAGGATGACATGCCACAAGGCCCGCCAGCGCCCGGCGCGGTCAAGCAGTGCCGCCTCCTCCATCTCGCGCGGGATCTCCTCGAAGTAGGACACCAGCAGCCAGATGGCGAAGGGCAGCGCGAAGGTCAGGTACACCAGCACCAGGCCCTGGTAGGTGTCGGTCCAACCGATCCTGCGCAGGATGAGGAAGTACGGGATCACCAGGCCCACCGGCGGCAGCATCTGCGTCGCCAGCACGTAGAACCCCGCGCCCTTCCTGAACGGCAGGTCGAGGCGTGACAGCGCGTAGGCGGCCGGGATGGCGAGGATCATCGTCAGCAGCGTGGTGAGGCCCGAGACGATCACGCTGGAGATGAGGTTGGGCACGATGCTCTGCGAGCCCCTGAACACGTCGGCGTAGTTTCGCAGCGTCGGCTCGAAGATCACCGACGGCGGGTACGCCAGCACGTCCTTCTCGGTCTTGAGCGAGGTCACCAGGCCCCACAGCACCGGGAAGGTCCAGACCAGCATCATCAGGACCGCGATGGCGAGGAGAACGAGGTTTCTCGCCTTCATTTCTTCCTACGAAAACTGAAAAGCAGGAAGGCAACCGCCAGGGTGACCGCCAGCAGCACCGTCGCCACCGCCGCGCCGTAACCCACGGAGAGCTCGGTGAACGACAGCCGGTAGGCGTACAGGTTGAGGATCTCGGTGGCCGACCCCGGCCCGCCGCCGGTGGCGGCGAAGATCGCGGCGAAGGCGGACAGCGCGGTCACCATGCGCAGGATCACCACGATCACGATCGCCGGCCGCAGCATCGGCAGCGTGATGTGCCAGAAGCGCTGCCAGGCGTTGGCGCGATCCAGGCGCGCCGCCTCATAGATGTCCGGAGGCAGCGCGGCGAGGCTGGCCAGCAACACCAGGAACGCGAACGGTGTCCATTGCCAGGTGTGGATCGCGATCACCGAAGCCAGCGCCAGTCTCGGTTCTCCCAGCCAGTTGTAGCTTCCCAGGCCCAGCCAGCGCGTGATGAAGTCGAGGATGCCGAAGTCCGGCGCCAGCACGAGGGAGCGCCAGAACAGGCCGGCCACCACCGGAGCCAGCACGATGGGCAGGATCGCCGCGATCCGCAGCATCGCCTGGCCCCGCTTCACCTGCATGACGAGCAGCGCGAGCGACAGGCCCAGCACCACCTGCAGCACCACCGTGGTTCCGGTGTAAATCAGCGTGAGGCCGAGCGAGTTCCAGAAGCGCGGGTCATTGCCCAGCTTCTGGTAGTTGTCCAGCCCGGCAAAGCCGCCCAGCCATGGCATGGACAGATCGATGCGCAGGAAGCTCGTCCACACCAGGTAGATGAGCGGCAGCGCCGTGGTAATGACGAGCAGCAGGAGCGCGGGGAGGAAGAGCGCCAGCGCGAAGCGGCGCTCGCCTCCCCGTATTGCGCAGGACATCTACCCCTTCAGGATCTGCGCAACGCGCCCCTGCGCCTCGTCCAGCGCTTCCTTGGGCTTCTTCTGGCCCACCAGCGCCGCCTGGATCGCGGTCGCCATGGTCTCGCCCACCGCCGGCCACTGGGGCATCCTTGGCCGCCATTGCACATCGGCGTCGTTGGCCATGGATTCCGTTGTCGCCTGCAGGTAGTTGTCGCCGTAGTCCTTCACCATTGCGGCGAACTCCTGCGACCTGAGCTGTGGCAGGCGGTTGATGCCCAGGCGCTTGATGCCCTTGGATCGGAACGAGGTGCGCGCCTGTGTCTCAGCCGAGGTGGCCCAGGTGATGAAGAGCCACGTCGCGCGCTTCGCCTTCTCCGACAGCGCCGCGTTCACCGGGAAGCCCCAGTTCCAGATCGACGTCACACGCTTGCCCGACGGGCCCCTGGGCCAGCGGGCGTAACCGATCTTGCCGATTACCTTCGACTTCTCCGGATTGTTCAGCACCGAAGCCGAGGTGTTGGAGTCCACGTACAGGCCGAGCGTGCCCTGCGAGAACGCGTCCGCCAGGTCAGGCCAGTTCCAGTTGCGCACCGCAGGTGGCGAGTACTTGGTGAGCAGGTTCACGTACCACTCGAGCGCCGCCACGCCTTCGGGGCTGTTCAGCACCAACTGGCCGCTCTTGAACCAATCGCCGCCGAAGGCGCGGAAGATCGAAGGATAGATGTACATGTTCTGGCCCGCGCCCGCGAAGCCCCGCATCGCGCCGCCCCACACCCGGTTGTTCGGGTCGTGAATCGCCGCGGAATTCTTCACCAGGTCGTCCAGCGTCTCCGCCGGCTTGAGGCCCTTCGCCGCGTACAGGTCCTTGCGGTAGATCTGCACCGTGGTTTCGCCGTCGAACGGCACCCCGTACGGCTTGCCCGCCACCGTGTTCGCCCCGCGCCAGGCCGGGATAATGTCGTCGTTGCGGAACCAGGCCGCGTCCGTCAGCCTGGCATCGCCCAGCATCCCGTCGATCGGGTCGCACCACTTGTTGGACGCGTAGAGGTCGTAGTACATCGGGTCTGCCGCGTGCGTCGCGTACGTCCCCGTCTTGGAACTCAGGTCGAGGATCGCCTTCTGCCGGATCTGGCCGGGCGGCACCTTCTCGAAGCGGACCTCGACACCGGTGAGCGCCTGGAACGTCGGCGCCTCGTTGATCAGCGCATCGAAGTACCCCGCCGGAATCACCGCGACGGTGAGCTTCTCGCCCTCCGCCTGCCGCCAGTTGACCTTCGCTGCCTGGTACGGTCCGATATCGACCGCCGCCTGCGCGTTCGCGAACCGCGCTACCCAAGGCGCACCCAACATCGCCACCCCACCCGCGAGTACCTTGCGGCGGCTCTTCAAAACTTCGTCCGAAATCTTCCCACTCATGGGTACTTTCCTCCGATTGTCCGCAAAAAACGTTTCCTGAAGGCCTTATAACAATATAGAACATATGGCGTCAACGACCGGTGGTTGGGATAGCCTGACTGCCTTTGGCCACACACAGGCGCACCACCGGCGCTCCCTTGAGCCCCCTCCATTCGGCGCAACAGGCGCCGCAGCGATCTGGTGATGCCCGAAACCAGCAGGCGATCAAGCCCTTGACCCTGCCACCGTGGGAACCCCGAGGATGGGCGCTTTACCGGAGAACCCCATGATCGAGTTCAAGGTTTCCGACATGACCTGCGGCCACTGCGCCAGCACCATCACCCAGGCGGTGAAGGAACTGGACGCCGGCGCGAAGCTGGACATCTCCCTCGCCGAGCACCGGGTGCGGGTCGACAGCAAGGCGACCCGCGAGGACCTGCTCCACGCCATCAGCCAGGCCGGCTACACCCCCGAGGCGGTCTAGGGGCCGCCGCAGGCCCCAAGAGTAATCGATCGGTTACATCAGGCCGGCATCCGCCGCCCGAAATCGCGCAGCACCTCGCGCGCGCAGTTGTGCCCCGGCGCGCCGGTGACCCCGCCGCCGGGGTGGGCGCCGGAGCCGCACAGGTACAGGCCCTTCACCGGCGTGCGGTAGTCGGCGTGGCCCAGTACCGGCCGCGCCGACCACAGCTGGTCGAGCGACAGCTGGCCGTGGAAGATGTCCCCGCCCACGAGGCCGAACTCGCGCTCCAGGTCTGCCGGCGAGAGCGCGCTTTGGCCAACTACGGATTGGCGGAACCCTGGCGCGTGGCCCTCGACGACATCGAGGATGCGGTCCACGGCCTCCTGCTTGCGCGTGGCCCAGTCCACCTCCGGATCGAAGTGCTGGCAGAACAGGCTCGCCACGTGCGCGCCCTTGGGTGCCAGGGTGTCATCGAGGGTGCTGGGGATCACCATCTCCACGATCGGCGCACGGGCGATGCCCTCGGCGCGCGCCTCCAGGTAGGCACGGTCCATGTAGGCAAGCGATGGCGCCAGGATGATCCCGGCGCCATGGTGCGGGCCTTCCTCAGGGAGCACGGAGAAGCGCGGCAGTTCTGACAGCGCCACGTTCATGCGAAACGTCGCCGAGGCGCATTTGTAGCGCTGCATGCGCTCGCGGAAACCGCGCTCCAGCAGCGCGCCGTCCACCAGCTTGAGGAACAGCAGCCTCGGATTGACGTTGGCGACGATGGCACGGCCCGCGAGTTCGCGTCCGTCCTCCAGCACCACGCTGCCCCGGCCCACCTTCGCCACCGGCGCCTCGCACTCGATCTCGACGCCCAGCCGCCGCGCCTCGGCCGCCAGCGCCTCGCTGATGGCGCCCATGCCGCCAATGGCGTGGCCCCACTGCCCGCGCTTGCCGTTCACTTCGCCGAAGCAATGGTGCAGCAGGACGTACGCGGTGCCCGGATGGAACGGACTGGCATAGGCGCCCACCACCGCGTCGAACCCGAACACCGCCTGCGCCGGCTCGGATTCGAACCAATCCCCCAGCCAGTCGGCGGCGCTGCGGGTGAACAGGCCCAGCAGGTCGCGCTGAACCTCGACAGGAAGGCCTTTCATCTGCCAACCGGTGCGCAGGAATCCGATCAGGTCCCTCAGCCCGCCGCCGACATTCGGCGGGGTCTCCAGTACCGTCGCGCGCAGCACGTCGGCGACGCGCTCCAGGCTCTCCCAGTAGGCGGACAGCCTTTCGGCGTCGCCCGCGGAGAACTTGGCAAGCTCGCGTTGCGTCGCCTGCGTGCCGCCGCCCACCTTGAGGTAGCCGGACACCAGCGGCAGGAAGTTGGCGAGCGGCCGCTCGACGATGCGCAGGCCGTGCGCGGCCAGGCCAAGGTCACGGATCACCTTCGCCTGCAGCAGGCTGACGGTGTAGGAGGCGGTGGAATTGCGGAACCCCGGATGGAATTCCTCGGTCACCGCGGCGCCGCCCACCACCCTGCGCCGTTCCAGCACCCGGACCGTCAGCCCGGCCTTGGCCAGGTAACAGGCGCACACCAGGCCGTTGTGACCGGCGCCGACGACGATGGCGTCCACGTCTTCTCCCGCCCTCAGGCCAGCAGCCAGTACGGAATCCAGAGCATGGAAGGTCCCTTGAACTGGATCTTGCGCCCGGCGTAAGCCAGGACCACGCGTGCGACAGGATACCGCCGCAGGAACGCAGCAGCGCTCCCCAAGGACTTGGGTGCTGGTTCCTCCAGCGTCGTGGCAAGGAACCCCAGGCGACCCCGCGGCAGATCGATCACCAGCGGCATTTCGGCATCGTGACGCGTGCGCCAGTGGCTGATGCGGCCGCCGAGTTCGGGACGGTAGTGAATCTCCTGGCGAAGATTCGCGTACAGGCCGCGCACGATGTCGTCGGCGGAAAACCGGTTGGCGCCCGCGAGCCATGACGCCATGCCCTGGTCTTCCAGGTAGACCGTGTGCTTGCCCTGTTCCAGTGCCGGCACCATGCGGATCAGGAACAGCGCTTCCAGCGCGTACAGCACGCGCTTGAGGGTGACGCTTGAAATCTGGCTTGCGCGGGCGGCGTCTGCCAGTTCGAACGGACGGCCCTGATGGCGGGCGAGGTGTTCGAGCAACGCCCGCAGCGACCCCTGGAGCAGCGTCGTGGGATAGACCTGCCGGATGTCCCGGTTCAGCAGCGTGTCCAGGTGCGCGGCGAACATCTCGTGTCGCACCTGGGCTTCCCGGAAGAAGCAGATGCCCGGCAGGCCACCCTGCGCCAGGTAGCGGGAGAAGGCGGCGGGCGTGGCCCGGTCGGTGGAAAGGAAGGCCAGATCCTTCTCCGAGCGGACCTTGAGCAACCGCTCGCATACACCCGGCAGGGGCCGCTGCGCCGCCTCCGCGATGGTGAACGGCAGCAGCTCCAGGCTGGCGATGCGTCCGGTGAGCGACTCGCGGATATCGGCCTTGCTGGTGAACCGCACCGACCCGGAGAGCAGAAACTGCCCCTTGCGCTTGTTGATTCGAACGTGCTCCTTGAGCGCCGGGAACAGGGGCGGACACAGCTGTGCCTCATCGATGGCGAACGGTGCCGCGCGGCCCTGCAGGAAGCGCTCCGCGTCGGCTCCGGCCTGTGCCAGGACGGCAGCGCGGTCGAACGTCGTGTACTCGGCGCCGGCCGACTCCAGCAGCGTGGTCTTGCCGACCTGGCGCTGGCCGAGAACGCCGACAATCGGGCTGTGGGACAGCGCGCGGGAGATCTCGGCGGCGAGATACCGGGGACGGGCATGGGGCATCGCGGCAAGCTACTCCCTTTCGGAAGAAATGGAAAGGCCCCTTTCCATTTTTGCCGAAGGGTTCCGGCCGGGGCGGGGCCAGGATCCCCGGACGGGTCCCGGACTTACTCCACCGTCACCGACTTGGCCAGGTTCCTGGGTTTGTCCACGTCCGTGCCGCGGGCAAGGGCGGTGTGGTAGGCGAGCAGCTGCAGCGGCACCACGTGCAGGATGGGCGAGAGCGCGCCATAGTGCTCCGGCAGGC
>VGIA01000039.1 GCA_016868105.1 Betaproteobacteria bacterium
GCCAGGCGGCGAGCACGCCCATCGAGATCACGCCGGCCGCCACGCCCAGGGCCAGCAAGGCGGTATTGACGATGTAGCCGCCCAGCACCGTGCGCGCCAGATGCGACCAGGTGTCTCCGGCGGGGCCGAGGACACTCGCCAGCACGGCGAGGATCGGCAGCAGGATCAGCGCTGCGGCACCGAAGGAAACCAACCCCAGAAATCCAACTCTTTGAAAATAAAGCACTCCTCATTCTAACAAGAATAATTCTTGATAGAATGCCCGGTATGGGGCCGTTGCTCAGGGTCGAGGAACTCAGCCACGCCTATGACGGGCAGGGGTCGGTGCGCGAGTTGTCGTTCTCGCTCGCGCGTGGCGCCATCGGCTGCCTGCTGGGCCCCAGCGGCTGCGGCAAGACCACGGTCCTGCGCTGCATCGCCGGGTTCGAGCAACCCACGGCGGGCCGGATCCTGCTGAACGGCACGGTGGTGTCCTCGCCCGCGCGCAGCCTCGCGCCCGAGAAGCGGCGCATCGGCATGGTGTTCCAGGAGCACGCCCTCTTCCCGCACCTCACCGCTGCCGGCAACATCGCCTTCGCCCTGCCGCGCGCCGAGGCCGGCGCGCGCGCGCGCGAACTGGCCGAACTCACCGGACTGGGCGAGGCGCTCGAGAAGTATCCGCACGAGCTCTCCGGCGGCCAGCAGCAGCGCGTGGCGCTGGCGCGCGCGCTCGCGCCGCGCCCCGAGCTGCTGCTGCTGGACGAACCCTTCGCCAGCCTGGATACCGAGCTGCGCGAGCGCCTGTCGCACGAGCTGCGCGGCATCATCAAGGCCTCGGGGGCCACCGCGGTGCTGGTGACGCACGACCAGCAGGAAGCCTTCGCCATGGCCGACGAAATCGGCGTCATGCGCGAGGGCGCCATCGTGCAGTGGGACAGCGCCTACAACCTCTACCACCGGCCGGCCAACCGCTTCGTCGCCGACTTCGTCGGCCAGGGCGTGTTCCTGCCGGCCACCGTGCTCAACCCGCACCAGGTGCAGTTCGAGCTGGGCGTGCTCGACGGCGCGATCCCGCACGGCTGCGAGCTCGGCTGCGCGGTCTGCGGCAAGGGCTGCAGCGCCGAGGTGCTGCTGCGCCCGGACGACGTGATCCACGACGACGCCGCGCCGACGCAGGCCGAAGTGCTGCACAAGGCCTTCCGCGGCGCCGAGATCCTCTACACGCTCAAGCTCGCCAGCGGCCGCAAGGTGCTCGCGCTGGTGCCCAGCCACCACAACCACGCCATCGGCGAGCGCATCGGTATTCGGCTCGACGTCGACCACGTGGTGGCGTTCGCGCCGGAGCAGGGCAGCGGTACGTGACCGGGTCGGTCACATTGGCCGCCGCCCGCGCCCCTCAGCCGTCCTTCAGGCCGAACACCACCGGCACCTCGATCGTGAACTCGCGCCCGCGCAAGCCCGCGGGCAGCGGGGTCCTGGGCTGCGCGCGGCGCAGCATGTCGAGCGCGTGCTGGTCGAGCACCGCATAGCCGGTGCCGCGCTTGACCGTCAATGCGCTGATGGCGCCCCCGGCGCCGACCGTGATCCGCAGCTCGACCCGCCCTTCCCAGCCGTTCTCCTGCGCGATGCGCGGATAGGTCTTCAGCCCGCTGGCCACCTGCATCAGCTCGAGGCGATACTGCGCGACGGCGGCGGCCTCGTCGAACCCCGGCGCCGGCGCGGCGACGGGCGCAGCGGGGCGGGGCTCGGCTTTCGCAGGCGCGGTGTCGATCGCCGTCGCGGCAGGCGATGGGGCCGTCGCCGGGTCCGCAATCACCGGCTCAGTCCGCGGCGATTCGACCGCCTGGGGTGCTGGCGAAGGCGCGGGGGCAGCCTTCGCGGGTGCCGGCGCCGCGCGCGGCGCCGGCTTGGCAAGCCCTGGCGCGGGCTCGGCCGTGCGTGGTTCAGGTTGCGGCGGCGGCGCCGGCGCAGGCGGTTGCACCAGGCGCGCGCTCAACGGCGCCGGAAACCACGCCTGGCGCCTGGCCTCGATCAACTCGGGCAGGCCCAGCAGGACCGCGCCATGCAGCAGCACCGAAACCACGAGCGCGGCGCGCAGCGCACGGCGGCGCAGCCACGGCGCAGTGAACCCGCCGCCGCCTATCGGTTCAGCGCCCGCCACACTTTCTCTGGCGTGAGCGGCATGTCGAGGTCGACAGCGGCGCCGCTGCGGCCCCTGTCCGCCAGCGCATCGAGCACCGCGCTCACGGCGGCGGGCGCCGCGCCGATGGTGCCCAGTTCACCCACGCCCTTGACCCCGAGCAGGTTGGTCTTGCAGGGCACGCTCTCGTCGAACTCCGCGCGCATCGGCGGAAACTGGTCGGCGCGCGGCACGCAGTAGTCCATCAGCGAACCGGTCAGCAGCTGCCCGTTGGCCTGGTCGTACACCGCCTGCTCCCACAGCGCCTGGCCGGCTCCCTGCGCCACGCCGCCGTGGACCTGGCCCTCGACGATGCTGCGGTTGATGATGCGGCCGATGTCGTCGCAACTGGTGATCCTTGCCAGTTCCACGACGCCGGTTTCCGGATCGATCTCGACCTCGATCGCCTGCGCGCCGTTGGGCCAGGACGGCGCCGAGGGCGTCTGCGTGGCCGAGACGCGGATGATCTTCTGCGCCTGCTTGCCGGCCAGTTCCGCCAGGCCGATGCCGCGGTCGGTGCCGGCGATGGAAAATTTCCCGTCGCGGTACTCGATGTCGCGCGGCGCGGCCTCCAGCTGCTCGGCGGCGAGTTCCTTGCCGCGCTCCATCACCTTGTGCCCCGCGGCGACCACCGCCGAGCCGCCGACGAAGGCCGAGCGCGAGCCCACGCTGCCCACGCCGTTGGCGCGGTCGGTGTCGCCCTGCACGATGCGGATCCGGTCGGCGGGAATCCCCAGCACTTCGTTGACCAGCTGGGTGTAGGTGGTCTCCAGGCCCTGCCCCATCGCCATGGTTCCGGAGAACACCGTGACCGTGCCGTCGGCGGCGAGCTCGATGTCCACGGTTTCCGAGAGCAGCGCGCCGGTCCATTCCAGGTATGAGGCGAGGCCGCGACCGCGCAGCCGGCCGCGCCTGGCAGACTCGGACTTGCGCGCCGCGTAGCCGTTCCAGTCCGCCGTCTTCATCACGCCTTCCAGCATGCGCGCAAACTCGCCCGCGTCGTAGACCTCGCCCAGGTGGGTGCGCGCAGGGAACGCCTCGGGCGGGATGAAGTTGCGGCGGCGGATTTCGGCCGGGTCCAGACGCAACTCGCGCGCGGCCTTGTCCATCAGCCGCTCCATGAGGAAGTTCGCCTCCGGCCGTCCCGCTCCCCGGTAGGCGCCGGTGGCCATGGTGTTGGTGAGCACGCCGCGGATCCAGAAGTCCACCACCGGGACGCGATAGACCGAGGTCACGACCTTCGGCACCAGCATCAGCGGCACGATCGCGGTGGACCCCACCGGGACGCTGCCGAAATTGCCGAGCACCTCCATTTTCAACGCGAGGATACGGCCCTGCGCATCCAGGGCGAGTTGTGCCTTGAAACGCTGGTCGCGGCCCATGTGCGCGGCGAGGAAGTCCTCGCTCCTGTCGGCGCGCCACTTCACCGGGCGCGCGAGTTTCCTCGCGGCGTAGCAGGCGAGCGCGTCCTCCTGGGAGAGGCCCGTCTTCATGCCGAAGCCCCCGCCAAGGTCGCCGACGCGGACGCGGAACTGACCCGGGCTGAGCTTGAACACGGCGGCGAGGGCCTCGCGGGTGCCGGTGGGCTGCTGGGTCTGGGTGATCAGCGTCCAGCGCCCGTCCTTGAACTGGGCCAGCGCGCAGCGCGGCTCCAGGGGCATCGCCGCCACGCGCTGGTTGGCGATCGCGACTTCCACCACGTGCGCGGCCTTCGCCATTGCCTTGGCGACGGCCTCGGCGTCGCCGTAGCGGATCTCGGCCGAGATGTTGCACGTCGCCGCGGGCCAGATCACCGGCGCGCCGGGCGCGACTGCCTGCGCCGGGGAGACCACGCAGGGCAGTTCCTCGAACTCCACCATCACGAGCTCGGCTGCGTCCTGCGCCTGCAGGCGCGTCTGCGCGACCACTGCGGCCACCGGGATGCCGGCGAAGTACGCCGTGCCATCGGCCAGCAGCGTGCGCGCCGGCGCCGCCATGGGCGTGCCGTCGGCGCGCTTGAACAGGGGCGGGAACGGGATCGGGCCGATGCCGTCGGCGGCGAGGTCGGCCGCGGTGTAGATCGCGAGCACGCCGGGGGACTTGCGCGCCTCGGCTGTGTCGATGGAGGCGATGCGCGCATGCGCATGCGGCGAGCGCAGCAGCACCATCCAGGCCTGCCCTGGCAGGTCGACGTCATCGCTGTAGCGACCCTTTCCCTGCAACAGACGGTCGTCCTCGAGGCGCTTCTGGCTGCGTGAGGCGCCAAAGCGGGCGGAAGCCGGGTCGAACTGGGTGGCGGGCGGGGTGAAGGCCGGTTGGCTGATCATTGCGCTGAGGTCCCCATCGGGTAGGTCAACTTGCTGCACCGCCCTGCCGGCGAGGATGCGCAGTCTAATGCATCGACCGGACCCATGGGTAACACTGCCAGCCTTTGGGGGAGGCGTAAGCTCCCCCGTCAACTAGACAGTTCAGGAGTAGAGGTTGCCTTTGATTCAATAAGCGCTCGGAAGCCGGCCGCAGGCTGTCTTCCGAGCGCATCATGCGGTCGTTCTCCGTTGGAGATCCGCAGCCAGCCAGCGCTGATCTCGCGCACCTGCCTGAGATCGGAGCGTTGGTCGGTCAAGGGAAGGGTCAACGATCAGGCCATGCTTCAGCGACCGTGTTGAAGGGAGAGATAAAAATGAAAAATCTGTTTGTCGGCTTTAGCCTTTTTGTCGTGACGCTCACAGCCAACTTGGCTTGGGCAGATGTCGCAGAAGTGAGCCCTCGCCGTGCCTCAGGCGGCATGGCGATAGAATTCAAAAATCACAGACTTGAGCCTTCAGCGTCTCCAACACCGTTGCCCCGGGCCGTGGAACTGTCAGCAGGACAACGCCGCGTGGCCAATCTAGCCGAACCAGTTTTCCAAAGCAATCCTGCCTTGGCCATGGTGATCGTAGATCGCGGGCAGATAATCTACGAAGCCTATAAAGACCCCGCATCGGCTGACACTGCACAGTTTTCCTGGAGCATGAGCAAAAGTCTCACTGCCTACACAGTTGGGCATCTGTTGTGCGATGGCAAGATCGCCAGCCTCGATGATCCTGCAAAACTCCACGCGCCTGAACTGGAAAACACAGTCTACGGTGATGCCTCTCTACGCAATTTAATGACCATGAGTTCTGGGGCTCCGGATTCACCCTTCCATGGTAATGCATACAAGACCGCAACATCAGATCAATGGCAAGATCAGCGGGCTGGTCGCGTGACCGGACTGGAAGTTATCAAACAATATGGTCGTCGAGAAATAGCCTCAGGCCGGGAATTCCGGTACCTTGGCAATGACACGCAGTCGTTGGCAGTGATAGCAGATCGTCTAGGTGGATTCATTGCAGCATTTGATCGCTATATCTGGAGGCAGATCGGAGCCGAAGCATCAGGCTACTGGCTACAAGACCGCGATGGTGCCGCTATAGCGCAGGCAGGTTTCAGTGCCACTGCCAGAGATTGGGCCAGGCTGGCCATGTTCACGATCAAGACCCAAAAGTCAGGTTCTGCCTGCCTGCAAGGATTTTTGCGTGAAGCACACACCATGCAGTTGCCAAACAAGAAAAAGCGCGCAGGTGCGGCATTCGATGGCTACGGATACCAAACCTGGACCGATCCAAATTTTGGCAATCGTCGCAGCTATTGGTGGGTAGGCTTTGGTGGACAGCGGGTAGGCATTGATGCCCAGCAGGAACGTATCATCGTGGTCTCTAGTTGGCGCGAAAGTTATATGCCGGACGTTTATCGAGTTTTCGCTGCACTACAACAGATGAGGTAAGCTCGCGAGGGCACGGGGTCCCCCAATACCGCTGGCGCAAGCAGTATGGCGGCGGCTATGCAGTAAAGTGTGTCAATAAACCCGGCACAAAAAACCAATCGGGCCAACCCCGGCGCGCTCTATGTAGAGTCTCTACAACTTGAATGGAGGGCAAGCATGAATTTAGGAGCGAAATGCTTGATGCTTTTCGCGGCCCCCTTCCTTTTTCAATCTCCTGCGCTTGCGCTCCAGCCGCAGCCGCTACTCAAGCAAGGCAGTTGCCCCAATGGGTACAACACCAGCGGCAGCTATTGTGTTCCCACGGTCGGCGCGCGATTTGCGGTGCACAAGAATGGGATCTGCCCGAACGGATACAACACAAGCGGCAGCTATTGCTTAGCTACGCCCAATGCCAAGCTTGCGATCCCGAAGAGGGGCAACTGCCCAGTTGGTTATAGCGTCAGCGGCGATTACTGTCTCAAAGCAAAGTAAAGGCAGGATGCATTTTGGAATTGCAGACTAGCCAGGCAAGACAGTATCCAGGCTGGGCAGCATTCTGCCCTGCCAGACTGGCCGCGATCGAGTCCGGCAACTACGACCATTCGGTGAATCGCGGTCTGGTGGGGCTGCTGAAGTCCAGGCCATGAAGATCTTCATCACGGGCGCCTCGGGCTACATCGGCGGCACGGTGGCCGATTCGCTCGTGAAGGCCGGGCACCAGGTGACGGGGCTGGCGCGCAACGAGGCGTCGGCGGAGAAGCTGCGCAAGCACGGTATGGCTGCGGTGCGCGGCGAGCTCGGCAGCCACGGCGTGGTGAGGGGCGCGGCGCGCGCGGCGGAGGCGGTCATCAACTGTGCCAACGCGGACGACCCTTTCGTGACCGCGGCGATCCTCGAGGGCCTCGCCGGCAGCGGAAAGATCCTGCTGCACACCAGCGGCACAAGCATCGTCGGCGACAAGGTGGTGGGAGAGCTCTCGCCCAGGGTCGTCAACGAGGACACGCCATACGAGCCGATGCCTGAGAAGATCCAGCGCGTCGCGATCCAGCGCACCGTGCTCGCCGCCGCGGCTCAAGGGGTGCGCTCGGCCGTGCTCTGCCCGCCGCTGATCTATGGCGGCGGGCGCGGCGCGAATCCGGAAAGCATCCAGGTCCCGACGCTGATCCGCCAGGCGGTGAAGAGCGGTATCCCGCGCTACGTCGGCGCGGGCGAGAACGTCTGGTCCACGCTGCACATCGAGGACCTCTGCCAGGCGTACCTGCGCGCGCTGGAAGCTGCTCCGGCCGGGTCGTTCTTCTACCTCGAGAACGGGGAGACGAGCTTCAAGCTGATCGCCGAATCGATCGGCCGGCTGCTCGGCGGCAAGGCGGCGCAGGGCTGGAGCCTCGACGAGGCGATCTCGCAATGGGGGCCGATGGCGGTCTGGTTCTCGCTTGGCGGCAACAGCCGCGTCAGCGCGGACAAGGCGCGCCGCATGCTCGGCTGGAAGCCCAAGGGCGCGGGCCTCTTCGAGGAGATCGAGCGCGGCTGGTACAAGCGCCAGCTCGATGCCGGCGCCTACGCGCCGCGCTAGCCCGCGGTGATAGGCCCCAGGCCCCAGGAAAAAAGCGGCCGGCCGCCCTGCGGCGTGACGACCGCGACTTCCTCCAGCCAGTAGCGCTCGCGCTCGCCGCCGGGCACCAGAAGGTGCAGCGGCACCACCATGCCTTGCTCAAGCTTCCAGTCGAGGTTCGGCCTGCCATCGGCGGTGCGCTGCTCGATGTCCATGTGCGAGAGGCCCAGGCCGTGGAAGAAGATCACCGCGTCGGCGGCATTCGGCAACCCGGCCTTGCGGTAGGCCTCGCGCGTAAGCGCCTGCAGCTCGCTCACCCGGGCGCCCGGCTTCATCGCGGCGAGCAGCGCCTCGGCCGCGCGCGCGGTGGCGCCGGCATTGCGCTTTCCCGCGCCCTCGGGCTCGCCGCCCGCGACCCAAGTCTTGCCGCCGTCCCAGCAGTAGCAGTCCATGGTGCCGTGGCAATCGAACATGACATGAGTGCCGGGCGCGATCTGGCCGTCCTCGGCGCCGGTCTGCAGCGTGATCGTGGCCTCCGCTCCCTGCGGATGGCTCCAGACCATGGCGCCAGGATCACGCACGAAGCCGCCCAGCGCGACCGCCGCGCCGGCATAGGCGCCGGCGAGCTCACGCCAGGTCGTGCCGCGCCGCCAGAGGCCCGCCGCGCGCTCGATCGCCTTCTGGTTGAGCTGCGTCGCACGCTCCAGCAGCCGCAACTCGGCCCCGGTCTTGATGGCGCGCGCATGCATCATCGCGTCGTAGCCATCCACGAGCTCGATGCCCTCGAGCGCAAGGCGCATGCCGAAACCGGGGTCGTCGAACGCGACGCGGCCGCGATCGAGCTTGAGGTCACGCAAGGCGCCGCGCATTGCCTGGGGCATGTCGAACGCGTAGTTCTTTCGGGCGCCGTCGAATCCGGCCGCGCCCGCCGGTATGAAACGCTCGATGTCCGAGCGCCTGGGCGGCAGATCGAGGGGCATCATCACCGCGCGGAACGGACGCACGTCCTCGATCCAGCTGCCGGCGGCGCGAAAGGTCGCGAGGTAGTAGTCGGCGAGCACCATCACCGGCTGCTCGGGCGCGTGGCGGGAGAGCACCACCGCATAGGGCCTGGGCTCGTCCGACTTGTGCGCGATGGCGTTGAAGCCGGCGAGGTAGAAGACATTCTGCGCGGTGGTGGCGACGACGCCGTCCAGGCCGCGTGCCGCCATTGCATGCACCAGCCGGTCGAGGTTGCAGAGGCGAGCGAGCATAGGAATTTAAAACCACCTTTTCTTTGATGTACAACGGTATCGCCATCCCGAGAGGAAGTCCAGCGCGGCCAAGCGTGCGCTGTCTGGCGAAGATTCCCCGCGGCCCGCGGGCGCAGCCGCTATTCGAATCCCGGCGGCGGGGTAAAGGCGAAGTATTCGCGCTCGATCAGGCGCGCCACCGCGATCGAGCGGTAGTCGCCGTACTGCGGCGCGATGATCTGCACGCCCACCGGGAGCTTGCCGCCCGCGAGCTCGATCGGCGCGACCGTGGAGGGCAGCAAGCAGTTGCCCGAGTAGCCGGCCCAGAACATCTGCGTGGTCGAGGGCTGGGGCTTGCCGTTCACCTCGATCATGCGCTCCCAGCGCTCGCCGCGCTGGTTCTGCGCGAAGGCGGGCGTCGCCGCCGGCGGGCAGAGCATCACGTCCCACTCCTTGAAGAACTCCGCCCACAGCAGGCGCATCTGGTGGCGGCGGTTCGACCAGCCGAGCCACTCCCTGTGGCGCATGAGGTTCGCGCGCGCGGCCTGCGCCTCGTAGCTCATGTCGTCCTTCGGGCGGGTCTGCGAGAGCCCCTCCCACAGCGCCACGTGGTGCGGCGACTGGCGCGCCGAGGTCGCCGAGCGCAGCAGCGCCAGGTACACGCGGTGGGCCTCGTCGGGGTCGAACCCGGGGCGCGCCTTGTCGGAGACCTTTGCGCCCTTCTTCGCCAGCGCGCGCGCCAGGCGCTCGATTGCGCCCGAGACGCTTGCATCCACCTCCGCGGTCGGGTGCGAGGGCATCACCGCCACCCGCAGCTTGCGGAAGGTGGGGATCTGCGGCCTCGAGAGCGCGGGCTTCCAGCCCGCGCCGTCCACCTCGTCCGGGCCGGCGATGAGCTCCATCGCGAGCTCCAGGTCCTCGGCGCTGCGCGCCAGCGGCCCGATGACCGAGATATCGGCTGGATGCACAGCGCCCGGCAGCGCGTGCCCTTTCGGCGAACACAGGCCCCAGGTGGACTTGTGGCCGTAGACGCCGCAGTAGTGAGCGGGCCCGCGGATCGAGGCGCCGATGTCGCTGCCGAGCTCCAGGCCCGTGAGGCCCGCGGCGAGCGCGGCCGCCGAGCCGCCGGAAGACCCGCCCGGCGTGCGCAGCAGGCCCCAGGGGTTGTTGGTGGTGCCGTAGATCGGGTTGAAAGTCTGCCAGTCGGCGAGCAGCACGGGGACGTTGGTCTTGCCGAAGACGATGGCGCCCGCGCGCTTCAGGCGCTCGACGGCGAGTGCGTCCCTGCTCGCGATGTTGTGCCTGAACTCCTCGAGGCCGAACGTGGTGGGCCAGCCTGCGACGTCGAAGGATTCCTTCACCGTCATCGGCAGGCCGTGCAGCGGCCCGCGCTTGCCGCGATGGCGGTCCGCGGCGCGCGCGGCCTTCCTGTTCTGGTCGAGGTTCATGACGCAGATGGCATTCAGCGCCCGGTTGTGCTGTCGCACGCGCGCGGCGTAGAGGTCGAACAGCTCGAGCGCGCTCAGCTTCTTGGCGCGCAGCGCGGCAACGAGCTTCGTGGCGGACCAGAAGGCGGTGTTCATGGCTGTTGTCCTGCGAGGTGGCGGCCGGCGATCCAGCCGAAGGTCATGGCGGGCCCGAGCGTGATGCCGGGCCCCGGATAGTTGCCCCCCATGATGGACAGCGCGTCGTTGCCCGCGGCGTAGAGGCCGCAAATCGGGCGCTTCGATTCGTCGAGCACCTGCGCGTGGCCGTTGGTGGCGATGCCGTCGTAGGTGCCGAGGTCGCCGATCACCACCCGCACCGCGTAGAAGGGCGGCTGCGCGAGCGGCGCGACGCAGGGATTGGGCTTGATGTCCGGGTCGCCGTAGAAGCGGTTGTAGGCGTTGTCGCCTTTGCGAAAGATGGGGTCGGACCCCATTCTCGCGCCGGCGTTGTATTTCTCCACGGCCCCCTCCAGCGCGACGTCGATGCCGGCGCGCACCGCGAGCTCGCCGACCGTCTCCCCGCGCAGGAGATAGCCCGACTTCAGGTGCGGCGCGAGCGGCAGTGGCCGCGGCTTCACGAACCCCAGGCCGTAGGCGCGGATGGCGCGATGGTCGGTGACGAGCCAGGCGTGCGTCTGCCCCGTCTTGAGGAGCGCCTGCACGAAGTCGTGGTAGGAGTTGCCCTCGTTCACGAAGCGCAGGCCCTTACTGGTCACCGCGATGACGCCGGGTTTCGCACGGTCGATGAAATGAGGGAAGAGCCCGAAGGAGCCGTCTCCGCGCGGCACGCGCGACACCGGCACCCAGGCCGCGGCATTGGGCAGCGACTCCTCCAGGCGCCCGCCCGCGGCTTGCGCAAGGCGCAGGCCGTCGCCGGTGTTGCCCGAGGGCGCAGGCGAGAAGTGCTCGCGGTGCGCGAACAGCCGCGCGCGCCGCTGCGCATCCTGCGGAAAGCCGCCGCAGGCGAGCACCACGCCCTTGCGCGCCGAGACGCGCTCCTCGCCGCGGTCGGTGCGCAGTACGGCGCCCGTCACGCGGCCGTTCTGGCGCACGAGCTCCTGCACCGCTGTGGAGGCGCGCAGCTGCACGCCCGCATCGAGCGCCGACTTGAGGAGCCGCCCGGCGAGCGCGTTGCCGTTGGTCAGGCGCACGCCGCGACCGTGGAAGAGCATCGCCGCGCCGTGGCCGATGAGGCGCCGCGCGACGAAGGCCGCCGAGGCAACGGACTTCGACCAGCGCATGAAGTGAACGAGCTCGGCGCCCGAGCCGATCATGATGCCGAACACGGTCAACTCCGGAAGCGGTGGGCGCAGCGTCATCAGCATCTTGCCGAGCTCGCGCCCGTCGTAGGCGCGCGCGACGATCGAGCGCCCGCCCGGCCGCCCGCCCGGCGCCTCGGGGTGGTAGTCGGAGAAGCTCGCCGACGGATCGAACTTTACCGCCGTCTCGCGGGCGAAGAACTCGACCATCCTCGGGCCCGCGGTGAGGAAGGCGTTGACGCGCTCCGGGTCGTACTTCTCGCCCGCCTCGTGCAGCAGGTACGTGCTCGCGTCCTCGATCGAGTCCGAGACGCCGATCTCCTTCTGCATCGGGTGGTTGGGTATCCAAAGCCAGCCGCCCGAGAGCGCCGTGGTGCCGCCGAAGAAGGGTTCCTTTTCCGCGACCAGCACCTCGAGCCCGGCCTTCCTCGCCGTCACCGCGGCGGCCATGCCGCCCGCGCCCGAGCCGGCCACCAGCACATCGCATGCGAGACCCATGCTTCATCTTACAAGGAAGGGGCGCATTAGAATCCCCCAGGTTTCGCGCTGAGGAGGACGCCCCCTGTTGCAGGAACGGGGTATAGGAATTTCGAATCAACCAGCATTTTGATTGCAGTTAAACGCTGTATTAGTCTTTGCGACTAACTTGGTTGGGCGGATTTATTCCTACTTGCCACGCCCAGACATCCGTCGAAGTGGCTAAACAGGAGACAGTCTATGGTCTTGAAAGAACCGCGTGAGGGGGCCTTCCCTTGGGCCTGCGGGCATGGTGGCGAGGTCTGGTAGGCGAACCTACAGGCCGATGTCGATGACCCTGGCGGGCGCGCCGAATCGGTGCTGAACCTGGTCCCTGCCTGCACCCTCTGACGCTGGCTGATCAGGCCGCCGGCGGCTCGGCCCCGGTCCGCTCGACGATCATCTGGTACTGGTCGGGCTGGCGGTGCCGCGCGAAGTTGAAGGTGCTCTTCTTGTACGACAGTCCCAGGTCGAGGTCACAACGGGCGATGACCAGTTCGTCGTCCTCGGTGAGGGCACGCGCGACGACCTCGCCCGTGGGCGCGATGATCGACGAGTTGCCCAGCAGCTTGCAGCCCTCCTCCTCGCCGCACTTGGCCGTGCCGACCACCCAGGTGGCATTGGCGTAGGCCCCGCCCTGCATCGAGAGCTGGTTGTGGAACTCGGACAGGCGATCATGATCCGGCGCTGGCGGATTGTGCCAGGGCGTGTTGTAGCCAAGCAGGACCATCTCCACATCCTGCAGCCCCATGACCCGATAGGTTTCGGGCCAGCGCCGGTCATTGCAGATGGCCATCCCGAAGTTGCCGCCCAGGGTGCGCCACACGCCCCAACCCAGGTTGCCCACCTCGAAGTAGCGCTTCTCCAGGTGCTGGAACGCCCGCCAGGGCTCATGCTCGGCATGGCCGGGCAGGTGGATCTTGCGGTACTTGCCGACGATGCGCCCGCTGCGGTCGACCAGGATCGAGGTGTTGAAGTGCCGCCCCTCCGGTGTGAGCTCGGCATACCCCAGGTAGAACCCCATGCCGAAGCGGGCGGCGGCCTCGAAGAGCGGCCGGGTCTCGTTCGAGGGCATCTCCCGCTCGAAAAACGCATCGATCGCGGCCTGGTCTTCCATGTACCAGCGCGGAAAGAACGTGGTCAGCGCGAGCTCCGGAAAGACGATCAACCCGACCCCATTGCCGCGGGCCTGCTCCATCATCGACAGCATGCGGCCGACCACCTGGCTGCGCGGGTGCGACCGTGCAACCGGTCCGAGCTGTGCTGCAGCGACGGTGAGGATGCGGCTCATGCGGATTCTCGGTTCAGGACGGCCATGCCGCCACCCATGTTGCCGCAGCCCAGGATGCCGACCTTCACGATGCGCGTCGCGGCGTCATCATGGACAGCAACTCGTCGCCCGAGACCACATGGCAGTAGATCATGTTCATGATCTCGAGCTCCTTGCGGTGCAGTTCGTCGGAGCCGGCCGCGCAGCAGTCCTCCACGACCAGCACCCGGAAGCTCTCGTCGGCGAGCGAGCGCACCGTGGAAGCGACGCACTGGTCGGTGAAGATCCCGCAGCACACGACGGTATCGACGTCGAGGTTGCGCAGGATGAGCCGAAGGTTAGTGCCGGTCAGCGCCGAGTCGGTGGTCTTGGTGAGGACGATCTCGTCGCCCTCGGGTGCGAGGGCCGGCACGATCTGCGCCGCCCACTCATCCTTGGGCAGCAGCACGTTGTTCCAGCCCGGCATCTTCTGCGAAAGCGAGCGGTCCAGCCCGTCCCGCCGGTGGCAGCCGATGCGTGCGAAGAGGCGGTGGTAGCCGTGCCGGCGGAATGCGGCGAGCAGGGCAGCGCTGCGGGGAACCACCAGGCCGTGCATGCGTTCGTGGAACGGCGTCCAGAGGTCGTAGCGACGGCGCTCCTCGGCCTGGAGCGTCACCGGATCGGGACGCTCCAGGTAGGTGTTCTGGATGTCGATCACCAGCAGTGCCGTCCTGTCCGGCGACAGCACGATGTCCTCGGGTTCCGGGGCACCGTCGTAATAGATCGACCGGAACGCCGTCTTCCAGTTCATGCCGCCCTCCAGCTCACGGCGCGGGCAGCGCCATCGCGGCGCGCAGGTGGCAGGCGGCGAACTGGCGGGGGGCAACTTCGACCAGCGCGGGCACCTCGGCGCGGCAGCGCGCCTCGGCATGGGGGCAGCGCGTATGGAAGAAGCACCCCGACGGGGGCTTGACCGGGCTGGGCACGTCCCCGGTGAGGATGATGCGCCGCGACGCCACCGTCGGGTCGGGCACCGGCACGGCCGACAGCAGCGCCTCCGTGTAAGGATGGCTGGGGCTCAGGAAGAGCGTGCGCTTGTCGGCCTGCTCGACGATGCGCCCCAGGTACATCACGATGATCCGTTGCGAGATGTGCTCGACGATCGCCAGGTCATGGCTGATGAACAGCAGCGCCAGTCCCAGTTCACGTTGAAGGTCCTGCAGCAGGTTGATGATCTGCGCCTTCACCGAGACGTCAAGCGCCGAGACCGCCTCGTCGCAGATGATCAGGTCCGGCTCGGCGGCAAGCGCGCGCGCGATGCCGATCCGCTGGCGCTGACCACCGGAGAACTCGTGCGGCCAGCGACCCAGCGAATCGACCGGCAGCCTCACCTTCTCCATCAGCGATACCAGCCGACGCTCCAGGTCCTGCGATGACGAGGCCAACCCGAAGTTGCGGATCGGCTCGGCGAGGATGTCGCGCACCCGCAGGCGCGGGTTCAGGCTCGAGAACGGATCCTGGAAGACGACCTGCACCTTGCGCCGCAGCGGGCGCAGCACGCGGGTGGGCAGGTTGTCGATGCGCCGCCCGTCGAGCAGCACCTCGCCGTCGGTGAGGTCGAACAGGCGCAGGATCGCCTTGCCGACAGTGGACTTTCCGCAGCCCGACTCGCCCACGATCGCCACCGTCTCGCCACGATCCACGGTGAAGGAGACGCCGTTGACGGCGTGCACCTTGGCCGACACCCGGCCGAACAGGCCGGTCTGCATCGGGAAGTGCTTGGTCTGGTTCCTGACCTCCAGCAGCGGGGCCGCGCTCATGCGGCGGCCTCCTCGACCGTCGCGTGGTGGCACGCGACGTGGTGCTGGGCGGCCGCCGGCCGCAGCGCGGGGGCGACCTGCCGGCACACGTCGGTGGCGTATGCGCAGCGCCCGGCGAACACGCAGCCATTGATGCGCTGCTTGAGGCTCGGCACCAGGCCCGGGATCTCCGCAAGGCGCGACTGCGGCGCGTCCTCCTGCAGCGACGAACCGAGCCTGGGCACCGCGCCGAGCAGCCCCTGGGTGTAGGGGTGGCGCGGGTTGCGGAACAGGTCCCGGACCGGGGCTTCCTCGACCTTGCGCCCGGCGTACATCACCACCACGTGCTCGGCCACCTCGGCCACCACCCCCAGGTCGTGGGTGATGAGCATGATGGCAGCGCGCACCCGCTCCTTGAGGTCACGCATCAGGTCCAGGATTTGCGCCTGCACCGTGACGTCGAGTGCGGTGGTGGGCTCGTCGGCGATCAGCAACTTGGGGTGGCACGCCAGGGCCATCGCGATCATGACCCGCTGGCGCATCCCGCCCGAGAGCTGGTGTGGATATTCGTGCACCCGGCGCTCGGGCTCGGGAATGCCCACCAGTGCCAGCATCTCGACCGCCCGCCCCTGGGCTGCCGCCTTGTCCAGTTTCTGGTGGAGCCGGACAGTCTCGCTGATCTGCCATCCCACCGTGAGCACCGGGTTGAGCGAGGTCATCGGCTCCTGGAAGATCATCGCGATCTCGTTGCCCCGGATCTCGCGCATCTGCGCCTCCGACATGGCCAACAGGTCGCGGCCCATGAAGCGGATGGACCCGGCGATGCGTCCCGGCGGATCCGGAAGCAACCGCAGCACGGACATTGCCGTGACCGACTTGCCGCAACCCGACTCGCCGACCACCGCGAGCGTCTGGCCAGGCTCGATCTTGAGCGTCAGCCCGTCCACCGCGCGATTGATGCCGTCGGCGGTGCGGAAATGCGTCTGCAGGTTTTCGATCTCGAGGACCGGCATCTTCGTCAGACCCTCTTGGCCATGCGCGGATCCAGCGCATCGCGCAGGCCGTCGCCCAGCAGGTTCACCGCCAGCACCGTCATCGAGAGGAAGATCGCGGGGAACACGATGATGTACGGCTTGACCTGCCAGAGCGTGCGGCCATCGGCCATGATGTTGCCCCACGACGGGATGATCGGCGGCGTACCCGCGCCGATGAAAGACAGGATGCTCTCGATGATCATGGCACTGCCGCAGATGTAGGTGGCCTGCACGGTGAGCGGCGCGATGGTGTTGGGCAAGATGTGGCGCAGGATGATCACCGGCGTCGACGTCCCGGCCGCGATGGCGGCATCCACGTACGGTTGCTCGCGCAGGCTCAGCACGACGCCCCGGACCAGCCGCGCGACCCTCGGGATCTCCGCGATCGTGATCGCCAGGATCACGTTCTGGACGCTGGCGCGGGTGAGCGCCATCAGCGCGATGGCCAGCAGTATCGGCGGTATCGACATCAGACCGTCCATCACCCGCATGACCACCCCGTCGAGCGCACGCACGAATCCCGAGACGGTGCCGATGAGCAGCCCGATCAGCGAGGCGAGGATCGCCACCGCGAAGCCCACGGCGAGGGACACCCTCGCGCCGTAGAGGACCCGGGAATAAACGTCGCGCCCGAACGCATCGGAGCCGAACCAGAACTCCGCCGACGGCTCGCGGGTTCGTTTGGCCGGCGCCAGTGCCGTCGGATCGACCGTACCCAGGTACGGCGCGAAGATCGCGATGAGCAGCATGAGCGCAAGCAGCACCAGCCCGATCGCCATCGTCGGGTAGCGATAGGCGAAACCAGCCACACCGGTGCGCACCCGCATCGGCGGCAGCACGTCGCCCAGCGCCGGCGCTGCCGGAAAAGCCGTGCGCGGCTGCGCCGCCCGGTCGTGCATCGAGGCGGGGGTGTTCAATATCGGATCCTCGGATCGAGCACGACGTAGACCAGGTCCACGGCGAGGTTGACCAGAACGTAGACGAACGAGAACATGAGCACGATCCCCTGGATCATCGGATAGTCGCGACGCACGATCGCATCGATCGTCAGCCTTCCCAGGCCGGGAATCGCGAAGACGCTTTCTGTGACGACCGCTCCCCCGATCAGCAGGGCCACGCCGATCCCGATCACGGTCACGATCGGCACCGCCGCATTCTTCAGCGCGTGCAGGTAGAGAATGGGGCCCTCTGCGACGCCCTTGGCACGCGCGGTGCGCACATAGTCCTGGCTGAGCACCTCGAGCATCGTCGCGCGGGTGATCCGCGCGATCAGCGCGATATAGACGAATCCCAATGCGATCGACGGCAGGATCAGGTTCTGCAGCCACGGCCAGAAGCCCTTGGCGATCGGCGTGTAACCCTGCACCGGGAACCAGTCGAGCTCGAGTGCGAACCAGTAGGCGAGCAGGTAGCCGACCACGAACACGGGTACGGAAAAGCCCAATACGGCGAACGCCATGAAGGTCCTGTCCCACCAGCTGTCGACCTTCCGCGCCGCGATCACGCCGATTGGCACCGCCAGCAGCACCGACAGAGTGATCGTGACGACCATCAGCGACAGCGTGGGCTCGATGCGCTGGGCGATGAGTTCGGTCACGGGCATGCCGGTGAACATCGAGATACCGAGGTCGCTACTTAGCACGGCCAGCGACCACTCCGAGAAGCGCACGAGGAACGGCCGATCCAACCCGAGCGCCGCGCGGATCTTCTCGACATCCTCGGGCGATGCCTGCTCACCGGCAATCACCGCGGCCGGATCGCCAGGGGCGATGTACAGCAGCGAGAAGACGAACAGCGCAACGAGCGCCATCACCGGAATCGTGGACAGGACCCGGCGCAACAGGTAACCAAGCATCAGGGGTATTCCAGGGTGAAACCCGCCTGCGACCCCATCGGCCGCAGGCGGGCGTTACGGATGCGACGCCTCAGGCCTTCTTGACGTTCCAGAACCAGGGCAACGGCCCGTTGTTGACGCCGCTCACCGACGCGCGCCAGGCCTGGTAGGCCAGGTAAAAGCCGGTGGGGATGTAGGTGACATGCTCCATCCCACCACGGTTGACGCGGTCGATGATCGCCTTTTCCTCGTCGAGCGTCTTCGCGTTGTACCAGGACGCGATGTCCTTCTCGACCGCGGCATTGTCCGGCCAGCCGAACCAGGCCTTCTCACCCGAGGTCCGGATCGCGATGTTGCCGACCGGGGTGGCACAGTCGGCGCCGGCGTGCCAGGTGTGGAACATGCCCCAGCCGCCCTGCCCCGGGGGGTTGCGGGAGGCACGGCGCTGGCCGACCGTACCCCAGTCGGTGGCGACGAAGTCGACGTTCATCCCGAGCCGCTTCAGCAGGTCGGCGGTAACTTCGCCCATGGCCTTCAGCGCCGGCTGGTCCTGGGCGACCAGGCAGGTCACCGGCTGCCCAGAGTAGCCGGCGTCCTTGAGCAGCGCCTTCGCCTTGTCGAAATCGCGCTTGCCCTTGAGGATGTCGCCGCCCGCCTCGGTGTAGAGCGGCGTTCCAGGCGTGAAGAACCCGGGAATCGACTTCCAGAGCTTGTCGTCCGAACCGACCACCGCGCGCATGTAGTCTTCCTGGCTGAGCGCCATCTGCACCGCACGGCGCATGCGGACGTCGTTGAACGGCGGGTGCAGGTGGTTCAGCCGGAACGCCCCGATGTTGCCGAGCGGGTCCGCGATGTCGAGGCGCACGTTGCGGTTTCGGCGCAGCAATGGAACCAGGTCTGGCACCGGGCTCTCCCACCAGTCGATCTCGCCGCTTTGCAGCGCCGCGGATGCCGTGGCGGGATCGGGCATGATGACCCACTCGATCCGGTCGAAATGGATGACCTTGCCGCCGGACCACCACTCCGCTTGCTCTTTGCGCGGCACGTAGTCGGCGAACTTCTCGAAGGCGGCGATCGCGCCCGGCTTCCAGTCGGCACGGACGAACTTCATCGGACCGGAACCGACGTACTCGGTGACCTGCTTGAACGGATCGGTGTTCGCCAGGCGCTCGGGCATGATGAAGCAGCACGGCGTGCCGACCTTGCCCAGCGCAAGCAGCATCTTCGGATACGGCCGGGAGAGCACCCATTTGAAGCTGCGGTCGTCGACGACCGACAGTTCCTTCTGGACCGCCCGGATCATCAGCCCCATCGGGTCGCGCTGCGACCAGCGATTGATCGAGGCGACGACGTCCCGGGAAAGCACCGGAGCGCCGTCATGGAACTTCAGTCCCGGACGCAGCTTGAAGGTCCAGGTCAGGCCGTCGGCGGACACCTCTTCGCCCTCGACCATCTGGCGCTTGGCCACCAGCTTGCTGTCCATGCCGTACAGCGTGTCCCAGACCAGCTGGGATGCATTTCGCACCACGTACTGGGTGCCCCAGATGGGATCGAAGTTGGCCAGGTTCGACTGCGGCACGAACTTCAGCACCCTGCTCGAGCCCTGCGCGATCGCCGGAGCGGCCAGTCCGCCCGCCGCCACCGCAGTACCCGCGCCCGCCGTGAATTTCAGAAAACCCCTGCGATCCATTTTGCACCCCTTGGTCGGTTAAAGGTTAGATTGGGGCTTGCTGAGCCCTCTCTGCTGCTGCTGAACATTCGAAACCCAAGTCATCCATCGTGTCAAGTGAGCAATGCGTTGACCGCTTCTAATGGAACGCGAACCCCCGCGCAGGTCGCGGGCACGCAAACGGTGCGATGCGAGTGTGGGAATTTAAAACCACCTTTTCTTTGATGGACAACGGTATCGCCATCCCGAGAGGAAGTCCATCGCGGGTGAATCGTGCGCTGTTTGGCGAAGATTTCCCCGCTCTCGATGAGGACTAACCCTTTGAATCGACCCGAGTTGCCGCCCTTCGACGAACGCTGCCCGCCTGCCTGAGCACAAACCCCGCGATGACGCGGTGCACGATGCGCAGCACCGGCGTGAGCAGATGGGGCCGTGCGGCAAAGAGGATGCGAAGCCGGGTCGGAAACGACAGCACCCGCTGCCTGACCGGCGCCCGGGGGATCCCCTCCAGGGCTTCGATCCTACTTTCCGGCCTGTAGGATGCGGCCGTGCGTTCCGCCCTCGCCCCGTTCCAGGTTCGCAGCTTCCGTTTCCAGTGGCCCGCCGACCTGGCGACGTCTTGGGCGATCGAGATGGAAACGCTTATCCTCGGCTGGTTCGTGCTGACGACCACGGGCTCGGTACAGCAACTGGTGCTGTTCGGCGCGCTGGTCTGGCTGGGCTCGCTGTTCGCGCCGCTCTTTGGCGTGGCCGGCGACCGGATCGGCCACCGCACCATGCTGTGCGCGACGCGCGGCCTCTACGCCGTGCTGGCGAGCATCCTGACCGTCCTCACCCTGACGGAGGCGCTCCTGCCCTGGCATGTGTTCAGCATCGCGGCGATCGCCGGCCTGCTGCGTCCCTCGGACAACGTCATGCGCCATGCGCTGGTGGGACAGACCATCCGGGCGGACGCGCTGATGGGCGCGCTCGCCATCTCGCGTACCACCGCCGACAGCGCCCGCCTCGCCGGGGCGCTTACCGGGACGGCGGGCGTGGCGCTGATCGGCATGGGGGCGGCGTATGTCCTGGTTACGCTGCTGTATGTGACGGCGTTCGTGCTTTCGCTCCAGGTGGCAGGGCATCGGTGTGCGGAAAGCGAGCCAAACTCGCATCCACTCGCCGACCTCAAGGACACCTTCGCCTATGTGTGGGCCAAGCCGGACCTGCTCGCATCCTTCAGCCTGGCTTTCCTGGTGAACCTGCTGGCTTTCCCCTTCGTCCTCGGCCTGCTGCCCTACGTCGCCAGGGTCATATACGGGACCGGCCAGGCAGGACTGGGGTACCTGGCGGCGGCGTTCTCGGGCGGCGCCCTTGTCGGCTCGCTCATCGTCGGCGCGAACCGGCTGCGCCTGCAGGCCGCGCGCGCCATGCTGATCATGGGCGCGGCCTGGTTCGTCGCCACACTGCTGTTCGGCCTCATCCCCGTTATGGGCGCCGGCCTGGTGCTGCTGTTCATCGCCGGCTTCGTGCAGAGCCTCTGCCTCACGCCGCTGGCCGTAGTGATGCTGCGGGCGTCCGACGATCACATGCGCGGTCGGGTGATGGGTATCCGCATGCTCGGCGTCTGGGGCCTGCCGCTGGGGCTGCTGGCCGCCGGGCCGCTCATCGCCTGGATCGGCTTCCCGGCCACCGTGCTCCTCTACTGCGGCCT
>VGIA01000040.1 GCA_016868105.1 Betaproteobacteria bacterium
CCAGATCGCGCTGTGGAAGAAGCTGTTCTATCCGCTGGCGACGCTGGTGATGATGGCGCTTGCGCTGCCCTTCGCCTACCTGCAGTCGCGCTCGGGGATGGTCGGCGTCAAGGTGTTCTTCGGCATCCTGCTGGGGATCGTGTTCCACATGCTGAACAGCCTCTTTTCGCACATAGGGCTGCTGCAGCGGTGGCCAGCGGTGGCGGCGGCGGCGTTGCCCAGCCTGCTGTTCTTCGCCACCGCGCTGCTGATGATGCTCTGGGTCGAGCGACTGCGGCCGATGTGGGTGCGCTTCAGGGGCTAGGCAATCTCTGAACAAGTCTCCCGGTTCGCGCTCCGGTGAGAGGCGCTCAAGCGCCCGTCGAACAAGGACGGGAGACGGCTAGCATCAACAAACAGACCAGAGTGCGCGCCCTGGCTGGCGTTCTTCTCGATGCCGCCCTAGCGCAGCTTGTTGGGGCCGAACACGCCCCTGGTGAGGCCGATGGAATGCTCGACCCGGGAGGGGACCCCAAGACATCGGTCACGACCCTGTCGCATCGGGGGCCTTCATCGTGACCACTTGTTCAGACGTTCCCCAGGCGGGGCGCCGCCGCCGGGGGGGCTCGACCAGTTCCAGCCGTGTGCCGGCCAGCCGATCGTGCAGGAACTGCCGGTCGCGGTCCACCAGCGCCCAGCCCAGGCCGATGCCCGAGACCGCGAAGGTGGCGAAGGCGAGCCAGGGATCGCGGTGCTGGAACGCGGCCGCGATCGCGGTCAGGAACACGCCCACCAGGAGCGCCGCGTAGACAAAGCGCAGCAAGGCGAGCCGCGGCGGCAGGCGCGACCTGCCGGGGGCGACCAGCCGGATGCGCCAGGCCTTCATGGCGAGGGTCTGGCCGCCGCGCAGCCAGCACCAGAGGAAATAGGCGGCGAACACCGCCAGCAGAAACGCCTGCAGCAGGCTGCGCCGCCAGCCCTCCAGCTGGACGGTGCCGGCGGCGAACTGGAACGTCCAAGTGGCGAAGAACGCCACCGCAAACAGCAGCAGGCCCTCGTAGAGCATGCTGGCGAGGCGTCGGCCCAGGCCCGGGACCGGCCTCATAGCCGCCGGCGTCGGTACTCTCTGCACGCGGCTAGGGGTGGCCGTGGTACGGGTTCGGCGCAGGTCCGGCGGAGCCCGGATTGCGCGGCGTGGCGCGGCGCTTGCGCTCCGCGGCGCGGGACTCTACCGGTGGAACGTCGAACAGGCGCTTTTCGTGCGGCGCAAGCGACTGGTACTCGGCCCAGTAGCGGCGCAACTCCTCGCGCCGGTCGGGGGCGATCTTGCCCAGGTTCCGGTACTGCTGGCGCGCCTGCCAGCGCTGCTCCGAGGTGAGCTTGGCCCAGGCCGCCATGCGCCGCTGCACGCGCTGCTGTTGGTCGGGATTCATTTTCGGGTAGCGCTTGGCAATGCCGACCCACTTGCGCTTTTGCTCGGGCATCAGCTCGTTCCAGTAGGCGGCGAGCGGCGCGAGCACCTGCTGCTGGTCCGCGGTGAGCGAGGCCCAGGCCGGGCCCTTGGAGGCGGGCGCGGCCTGGACGCCGAAGGCGAGCAGCGCCGCGGCCAGCACGAAGGCTAGTTTGCGGAGCGCTTTTTCAGCCACGCTTCGAACCCCTTGTCGAGGTAGGCCTCGAGCGGCAGGTCGTCGGTGAGCAGCCTGGCGTCGATCTCCTCGGCCTCGCCGGCGCGCTGCTCCTGCTGCAGACCGTAGATGCCGAACAGGCCCGCGATCACCAACGCCAGGGGCAGCAATACCCGCAGTGGCATGCCGCCCAGTCCGCCGACCGTGCCGAGCGTGTTGCCGGCGAGCGCGAGCCAGGGGACCGATTCGGGCTTGCGCGCCAGCAACGCCCGCTCGCGGCCGGCGCGCAGCCGTTGGGCGACGTGCCGGGAAATGCCCGCATCCAGTTGGGTTGCCTCGTTGAGGGCCTGCCGGATCTTCATGCCAAACTTCATTTCATTCATGGTTTTGCCTTTGCAGCATGATGCCCCGCGCCTTCAGCGCGGCCGCCAAAGCATGCGCCGCCCGGGAGCAATGCGTTTTAACGCTGCCCTCGGAGCACCCCATTGCTTTGGCGGTCTGCGCAACGTCTAGTTCCTCCCAGTAACGCATCAGGAAGGCCTGGCGTTGACGGGGCGGCAGTTTGGATACCTCTTCATTAATTATTTCAACGACTTGCTTTCGTTCCAGGCGCTCCGCCGGCTGTTCGGCGGAAACCCCGTCATCGGCGGCCTGGAGGGTCTCCAGCGGGTCCCGGTCATCGTCCTCGCGGGAAGGCGAGAGCGACGACAGTAGGGTCATCCAAAGCGAGCGCACCTTCTGCCGCCGGTACCAGTCCCGGATCGCGTTCTGCAGGATGCGCTGGAACAGCAGCGGCAGTTCCGCGCCGGACCGGTCGCCGTAGCGCTCGGTCAGGCGCAGCATCGCCTCCTGCACGATGTCCAGCGCGGCCTCCTCGTCGCGCACCGCGAAAACGGCCTGCTTGAAGGCGCGCCGCTCGGCGCCCTCGAGAAACGACGCGAGCTCGCTGCGCGATGCCAGTTTGTCTCCCCGCGCCGATCGATTCGGCTTGTGCGGCGATGGTACCAAATCGGCCTTCCCCGAGGCCGCCCCTTGCTTGACCGCATCGCAGCAAGCCGTTAATATTCAACGTTTTTCCATGGCCCAAGCGGGAAGCTTCATGGATCGCATCAGGACCGAGGAACTCTCCGGCGCCGAGATCGTCGTGCGCTGCCTGCAGGCCGAGGGCGTCGAGTACGTCTTCGGCTATCCCGGCGGCGCCGTCCTCTGGATCTACGACGAGCTGTTCAAGCAGGACAAGGTGCGCCATGTCCTGGTGCGCCACGAGCAGGGCGCGGCGCATGCCGCCGACGCCTATTCGCGGTCCTCGGAGAAAGTCGGCGTCTGCCTGGTTACTTCGGGCCCCGGCCTGACCAACGCGGTCACCGGCATCGCCACGGCGTACATGGATTCGATCCCGATGGTGATCATCAGCGGCCAGGTGCCGACCCACGCCATCGGCGAGGACGCGTTCCAGGAGTGCGATGCGGTCGGCATCACGCGCCCCTGCGTGAAGCACAACTTCCTGGTCAAGGACATCCGCGACCTCGCGGTGACCATGAAGAAGGCGTTCCACATCGCCACCACCGGCCGCCCCGGCCCGGTGCTGGTGGACATTCCGAAGGACATCACGGCGCAGCGCCACGAGTTCCACTACCCGGACTCGGTCGCGATGCGCTCCTACAACCCGGTCACCAAGGGCCACGCCGGGCAGATCAGGAAAGCAGTCGCCCTGCTGCAGGAAGCCAAGCGGCCGATGGTCTACAGCGGCGGCGGGGTGATCCTGTCCAACGCCTCGGCGCAGCTGCGGGAACTGGTGAAGGCGACGGGTTTCCCCTGCACCAACACGCTGATGGGCCTGGGCGGGTATCCGGGCACCGATGCGCAGTTCCTGGGCATGCTGGGGATGCATGGCACCTACGAGGCCAACATGGCCATGCAGCACTGCGACGTGCTCATCGCCATCGGCGCGCGCTTCGATGACCGCGTCATCGGCAACCCGAAGCACTTCGCGCAGAACCTGCGCAAGATCATCCACCTCGACATCGACCCGTCCTCGATCTCCAAGCGCGTCAAGGTGGACGTCCCCATCGTCGGCAACATCCCCGACGTGCTGAAGGAAATCCTCAGGCAGCTGGAGGCGCCCAAGGCGGACCAGGCCGCGCGGCCGGACCCGCTGCGGGCGTGGTGGAAGCAGATCGACCAATGGCGCGGCAAGGACTGCCTGAAGTACGACCGCGCTGCGAAGATCATCAAGCCGCAGTTCGTGATCGAGAAGCTCTACGAGGTCACCGGGGGCGACGCGATCATCACCTCGGACGTGGGCCAGCACCAGATGTGGGCGGCGCAGTTCTACAAATTCGACCAGCCGCGGCGCTGGATCAATTCCGGGGGGCTGGGCACCATGGGCTTCGGCCTGCCGGCGGCGATGGGCGCGCAGCTGGCCAATCCCGGGGCGACGGTCGCCTGCGTCACCGGCGAGTCCTCGATCCAGATGTGCCTGCAGGAACTGTCCACCTGCAAGCAGTACCGGCTGCCGGTGAAGATCATCAACCTCAACAACAAGTACATGGGCATGGTGCGCCAGTGGCAGCAGTTCTTCCACGGCAACCGGTACTCGGAGTCCTACATGGACGCGCTGCCCGACTTCGTGAAGCTCGCCGAAGGCTATGGCCACTCCGGCTTGCTGATCGACAAGCCGCAGGACGTCGAGCCGGCGCTGAGGCAGGCCTTCAAGCGCAAGCAGGACCTGGTGTTCCTCGACTTCCTCACCGACCAGACCGAGAACGTCTATCCGATGATCCCCGGCGGCAAGGGGATCACGGAAATGATCCTGTCCGAGGAGCTTTGATGCGGCACGTGGTCTCCATCCTGGTCGAGAACGAGGCCGGGGCGCTGTCGCGCATCTCCGGCCTGTTCTCGGCGCGCGGCTACAACATCGAGTCGCTTACCGTGGCCCCGACCGAGGACGCCTCGATGTCGCGCATGACCGTGGTCACCTCCGGTTCGGACGACGTCATCGAGCAGATCACCAAGCAGCTGAACAAGCTGGTGGAGGTGGTGAAGGTGGTGGACCTGTCCGAGGCCGAGCACATCGAGCGCGAGCTGATGCTGATCAAGGTCCGCGCCGGCGGCAAGGAGCGCGAGGACATGAAGCGCATGGCCGACATCTTCCGCGGCCGCGTCGTCGACGTTTCCGACAACACCTACACCATCGAACTCACCGGCAGCGGCGCCAAGCTCGACGCCTTCATCCAGGCACTGGACCAGAGCGCGATCCTGGAAACCGTCCGCACCGGCGCCAGCGGCATCGGCCGCGGCAACCGCATTCTCAAAGTGTGAGGATCGACATGAAAGTCTATTACGACAAGGACGCCGACCTCTCCCTCATCAAGGGCAAGAAGGTCGCCATTCTGGGCTACGGCTCGCAGGGCCACGCCCACGCGCTCAACCTGCACGAGTCCGGCATCAAGGTCGCCGTCGGCCTGAGGAAGGGCGGCGCCAGCTGGGACAAGGCGAACAAGGCCGGCCTCAAGGTGGCCGAGGTGATCGATGCGGTCAAGAGCGCCGACATCGTCATGATGCTGCTGCCCGATGAGCACATCGCCGCGGTCTACAACGAGTCGGTGGCGCCGTACCTGAAGAAGGGCGGCGCGCTCGCCTTCGCCCACGGCTTCAACGTGCACTACGGACAGGTGGCGCCGCGCAAGGACATCGACGTCTGGATGGTGGCGCCCAAGGCGCCGGGCCACACCGTGCGCTCGACCTACCTCGCCGGCGGCGGCACCCCCTGCCTGGTGGCGGTGTACCAGAACCCGTCCAAGAAGGCGCGCGACATGGCCATCAGCTACGCCTCCGCGATCGGCGGCGGCAAGGCCGGCATCATCGAGACCAGCTTCAAGGAGGAGACCGAGACCGACCTCTTCGGCGAGCAGACCGTGCTCTGCGGCGGCTGCGTCGAGCTGGTGAAGGCGGGCTTCGACACCCTGGTCGAGGCCGGCTACGCGCCCGAGATGGCCTACTTCGAGTGCCTGCACGAGTTGAAGCTGATCGTCGACCTGATGTACGAGGGCGGCATCGGCACCATGAACTACTCGATCTCGAACAACGCCGAGTACGGCGAGTACGTGAGCGGGCCCAGGATCATCGACGAGGGCGTGCGCCAGCGCATGCGGGAAGTCCTCGGCCGCATCCAGTCCGGCGATTACGCCAAGGAATTCGTGCTCGAGAACCGGGCCGGGGCGCCGACGCTGCTGTCGCGCCGCCGCCAGACTGCGGAGCACCCGATCGAGAAGGTGGGCGGGCGGCTGCGCGAGATGATGCCCTGGATCCGGAAGAACCGTCTGGTCGACCAAAGCAAGAATTAGTGCCGTACCCGCACCCGATCATCGCGCGCGAGGGCTGGCCCTTCCTGGCGGCCGCGGTGGCGGCGGGGCTGGTGATCGGCTGGCTCGCCGGGTGGTGGTGGTCGGCGCCGCTGTGGCTGGCGGTGCTATTCGTGCTGCAGTTCTTCCGCGACCCGGCGCGGGAGGTTCCAGGGGAGCGGCAAGCGGTGCTCTCGCCCGCCGACGGCCGCATCGTTGCGGTGGGCAAGGCGCGCGATCCGTACCTGGAGCGCGACGCGCTCAAGATCTCGGTGTTCATGAACGTGTTCAACGTGCACTCCAATCGCTCGCCGGTGGACGGCGTGGTGAAGCAGCGCTGGTACCACGCCGGCTCCTTCCTCAATGCGGCGCTGGACAAGGCCTCCGTCGAGAACGAGCGCAACGCGCTGTGGCTGCGCACCGGGCAGGGCGCTGACGTCACCTGCGTGCAGGTCGCGGGCCTGGTCGCCCGCCGGATACTGTGCTACGTGGACCAGGGCGCGGAACTTGCGCGCGGCCAGCGCTATGGCTTCATTCGCTTCGGCTCGCGGGTGGACCTCTACCTGCCGCCGGAGGCCGAACCGGTGGCCGCGCTGGGCGACAAGGTCAGCGCCGCCGAGACCATCCTCGCCCGGCTGAAGTAGCATGGAGGACATGGAGCAATCCGGCGGCGGTGAGGACGGCACGCAGGCGAAGGCGGTCCCGGCGGCGCGCCCACTGGGGGAACTGCGCCGCAGGGGCATCTACCTGCTGCCCAACCTGTTCACCACCGGGGTGCTGTTCAGCGGCTTCTTCGCCATCGTGCAGGCGATGAACGGGGGCTTCGAGACCGCGGCCATCGCCATCTACGTCGCGCTGCTGCTCGATGGCATGGACGGCCGCGTCGCGCGCTGGACCAACACCCAGAGCGAGTTCGGCGCCCAGTACGACAGCATCGCCGACATGGTGGCCTTCGGCGCCGCGCCGGCGCTGGTGGCCTACACCTGGGTGCTCAAGGACCTCGGCACCGCGGGCTGGATCGGCGCCTTCATCTTCTGCGCCGCCACCGGCATCCGCCTCGCGCGCTTCAACACCAACATCGGCATCCTCGACAAGCGCTTCTTCCAGGGCCTGCCCTGTCCCGCCGGTGCCGCCGTCATGGTCGGCCTGATCTGGGTCCTGGTCGACTTTGGCCTCACGCCCGACCAGTGGTACCTCATCGCCGCGGTCACCTGGGCCACGGCGGTGTTCCTCGGCATCACCATGGTGTCGAACATCCCCTTCTACAGCTTCAAGGAATTGAACTGGAAGCAGCGCGTGCCGTTGTGGGTGATCCTGCTGGCGGTGCTGGGGCTCTCGGTGGTTGCCTCAAGACCCTCGCTGGTGCTGTTCGCCCTGTTTCTCGCCTATTCCCTGTCCGGGTACGTGATGTGGGCGATGGGGCGGCGACCCCGGAGCGTGCTGCCGGAGGAATAGCAAGTTCCCGGCGCGCCCGGTTCCGCATTGCGGGACGGGGTGGAATTGCGGCTTCCCTGTGGCCGCCTAAACCGGTAGATTCGACCTCAGGAGGAGCCACCCATGAAACTGATCCCGATCGCCGCGGCCGCCGCCGCCCTCGTTCTCACCGCCTGCGAAACCACCCCGCCCGAGCCGCTGCGCGCCAACGCGGGCATCACCCCCACCAAGGGCAACAAGACCTTCGGCGAAGCCACCTTCGAGCAGATGGGCGACAAGGTCAAGGTGGTGATCTTCGTCCAGGGCCTGAAGCCGGGGCAGGAGCATGGCATGCACATCCACGAAGGCGCTGCCTGCGGCCAAGACGGCATGGCGGCCGGCGGCCACTTCAACCCGCACGGCAAGCCGCACGGCCGCCACACCGACGCCAACCGCCACGCCGGCGACCTGCCGTCGCTGAAGGCCAACAAGGACGGGCGCGCCAGGGTCGAGGTGGATATGGATGGCATCACCGTCGGTTCCGGTCCAGGGAACATCATCGGCCGCACGTTGATCGTCCACGCCGATCCGGATGACTTCAAGACCCAACCCACCGGGAACTCCGGCGCCCGCATCGCCTGCGGCGTGATCAAGGCCGGCTGACCATCGCCTCGCAGCCGCAGCAAGCCGGCCGGGCCCGCCTCGACCCGGGCCAGGAAGCGCAGTTCCTCGAGGCCATCGAGCGCTGGGTGGAGCGCGAGGTGCGGCCGCGCGTGAAGGCGTACGACCACGCCGACCGCTACCCGCACGAGCTGGTCGAGCAGATGAAGCAAATGGGGTTGTTCGGCGCCACGGTGTCGCCCGAGTACGGCGGTCTCGGGCTGCCGGCGACGCTCTACGCCCGTATCGTGATGCACATCTCCTCGGTGTGGATGGCGCTCACCGGGATCTTCAATTCGCACCTGATGCTGGCGCTGGCGGTGGAGAAGTTCGGCACCGAGGCGCAGCGGCGCGCATGGCTGCCGCGCCTGGCCAGCGGCGAGGTGCGCGGCGGCCTTGCGCTCACCGAGCCCGATGCCGGCACCGACCTGCAGGGCATCCGCATGACCGCGCGCCGCGAGGGCGACGGCTACCTCATCAACGGCACCAAGACCTGGATCTCCAACAGCATCGAGGGCTCCTGCGTTGCGCTGCTGGTGAAGACCGACCCCAACGCGCAGCCGCGCCACAAGGGCATGAGCCTGTTCATCGCGCCCAGGGGCCCCGGTTTCACGGTCGGCCGCAAGCTCGAGAAGCTGGGCTACAAGTGCATCGACTCGGGCGAGATCGTGTTCAACGACTACCGCCTGCCCGCCGACCACCTGATCGGCGGCGAGGAAGGGCAGGGCTTCCGCCAGGTCACCGGCGGCCTTGAACTGGGCCGCATCAATGTCGCCGCGCGCGGCGTGGGCATCGCCGAAGGGGCGCTGAAGCTCGCCTCGGACTACGCGCAGGTCCGCAAGACCTTCGGCAAGCCCATCGCCGAGCACCAGGCGATCCAGTTGAAGCTGGGCGAGATGGCCACGCGCGCCCGCGCCGCGCGCCTGCTCACCCTGGACGCCGCCGGGTCCTTCGACCGCGGCGAGCGCTGCGACATGGAGGCGGGGATGGCGAAGTACTTCGCGTCGGAAGCCGCGCTGGAGAACAGCATCGAGTCGATGCGCATCCACGGCGCCTACGGCTACTCCAAGGAGTTCGACATCGAGCGCCTGTACCGCGACGCGCCGCTCACCTGCATCGGCGAGGGCACCAACGAGATGCAGCGCATCATCATTTCGAAGCAATGGCTGAAGCGCAATCCGGTGGGATGAGCGGCGGCGCGGCCGCCACGCCAAAACCGCTGCAGGGGGTCCGGGTGCTGACCCTGGAGCATTTCGGCGCCGGTCCCTACGGCTCGGCGATGCTCGCCGAACTGGGCGCGGAGGTGATCAAGGTCGAGCCCGGACCCGACGGCGAGCCCTCGCGCCGCGTCGGGCCCTACTTCGCCGCGCCAGGCGACAGCCTGTACTACCAGACCTGGCACGCCAACAAGAAGAGCGTCCTGCTCGACCTGAAGGGCACCGGCGGGCGTGCGGACTTCGAGCGCCTGGTGCGCTCGGCCGACGCGGTGATGAACAACTTGCGCGGCGACCAGCCCGCAAAGCTGGGCCTGGACTACGCCACGCTGTCGCGCCTTAACCCGAAGATCGTCTGCCTGCACATCTCGGCATACGGCCGCGACAACGAGCGTACCGCGCGGCCGGGCTTCGACTACCTGATGCAGGCCGAGGCCGGCATCATGAGCCTCACCGGCGAGCCGCAAGGGGCGCCGGCGCGCGCCGGCGTCGCGATCATCGACTACATGTCCGGCGCCACCGGCGCCATCGGCCTGCTCGCCTGCCTGCTGCGGGCGCAGAAGTCCGGCAGGGGTTGCGACGTGGACGTGAGCCTCTACGACGTGGCGCTGCACCAGCTGGGCTACTCGGCGACCTGGTACCTCAACGAAGGCTACGAGTCCGCGCGCCAGCCGCGCGGCGCGCACCTGTCGCTCACCCCGGTGCAGACCTTCCCGACCGCAGACGGCTGGGTGTTCGTGGCCTGCATGACGCAGGGCTTCTGGGAGGCGCTGGCGGCCGGCCTGGGCCGGCCGGAACTGGCCCGGGACGAGCGTTTTGCCACGATGGCCGCGCGGCTGGAGAACCGCGCCGCGCTCACCGAGGCCATGGACGCCGAGTTCCGGCGCCAGCCGACAGCGCACTGGCTGGCCAAGCTTTCGGGCGCGCTGCCCATCGGTCCGGTGAACGACATCGCGCAGGCGCTGGAGAGCCCCTTCCCGAAGCACACGGGCATGATCAGCACGGTGCCGCATCCGGCGCGGGGCTCGCTCAGGGTGCTCGCGAACCCGATCCGCATCGACGGCCGGCGCCTCGAACAGCGCGCCGGGTCCGCGGCCGGTGCCGACAACGAGGCGCTGCTCGGCAAGCCATGAAGCTCAAGGGCATCCGCGTCGTCGACCTGTCGGTGTTCCTGCCGGGGCCGTACCTCACCAAGGCGCTGGCGGACCATGGCGCCGAGGTGATCAAGGTGGAGGCGCCGGGGGAGGGCGACCCGGTGCGCCACCTGGGCCCCTCCGACGGGCCCAGCACGGTCTACTTCAGGAACCTGAACCGCGGCAAGAAGAGCGTGGTGCTGAACCTCAAGGACCCGGCCGACAAGCAAGCCTTGCTGCGCCTGTGCGACGGCGCCGACGTGTTCGTGGAGACCTTCCGTCCCGGCGTCATGGACCGGCTCGGCATCGGCTACGCCACCGTCTCGGCGCGCAACCCGCGCATCGTCTACTGCTCGATCAGCGCTTTCGGCCAGGATGGCCCCTGCCGCGACCGGCCGTCGCACGACATGGGCGTGGAAGGCGTGAGCGGCGTGCTCAGCGTGAGCCAGGGCCGCGATGGCCAGCCCGCCATCCCCGCGGTGCCTGCGGCCGACATGGTGGCCTCGCTGCAGGGCCTGGCGGGCATCCTGATGGCGCTGCTGCGCCGGCAGCGGACCGGGCAGGGCGACTACCTCGACATCTCCATGCACGACTGCATGGTCTCGGCCTCGGCCAACCTGCTGGGGCCGGCGCTCGCCGAGGACCGCCAGCAGGTGGCAAGGCACGAACGCACCACCGGCGGGGCGGCCTTCTACCAGATCTACGACACCGCCGACGGGCGCCACCTCGCGCTCGCCGGGCAGGAAATGAAGTTCGTGCGCAACCTGCTGGGTGCGCTGGGGCGGCCGGAACTGGCCCCGCTGTGCCAGAAGCCGGGCCCGCACCAGCAGCCGGTGGAGCAGTTCCTGCGCGAAGAGTTCAGGAAGCGACCCCTTACCGAATGGGTAGCCTACCTGTCGACGCTGGATGTCTGCTTCGGGGAACTCAAGACCTTCCCGGAGGCCCTGCGCGACCCGCAGCTGCTCGCACGCGGCATGGTGCTTGCCGACGCCCTGGGCCGGCGCCACATCAACACGCCGCTGCGCTTCCTGCGCGAGCCGGCGGCGGTGGACCTGCGCGAGCCCGCGATGGGCGAGCACGGGGCCGCCATTCTCGGCAGGAGCTGAGCTTCCGCATGCCACGGATACGCGCAAGCCGCGGCCGCTGCTACGAGGACTTCGTGGTGGGCGAGATCTACGAGCACCGCCCGGGACGCACCGTGAGCGAGGCCGACAACACCTGGTTCACGCTGCTCACGATGAACAACCACCCGCTGCACTTCGACCATGCCTACGCGGCGAAGACGGAGTTCGGCAGGCCCCTGGTGAACAGCTGCCTGACCCTGTCCATCGTGGTCGGCATGAGCGTGGACGATGTGAGCTACCGCGCGATCGGCAACCTGGGCTGGGACAAGGTGAAGCTCACCGCGCCGGTGTTCGCCGGCGACACCCTCTACGCCGAGTCGGAAGTGCTCGCCAAGCGCGACTCGAAGTCGCGCCCGACGCAGGGCCTGGTGACCGTGCGCACCGTGGGCAAGAAGGCCGACGGCACCGAGTTCATGAGTTTCGAGCGCACCGTGCTCGTGCCCAAGCGCGGGCACGAGGCAGCATAGGGTGCGAGGGCGGCGCTTTAAAAATGGCCCTAGCGGCCCTTGAAGTGGTCGGTGACCAGCTGGCCCGGCAGCCAGGTGGCGAGCTCCGGGAAGAAGATCACCAGCAGCAGCACCGTCAGGTCGCCCAGGAAAAACGGAATGGTCCCCTTGAGCACCTGCGGCAGGGGGATCTTCGATGAGCCGCTGACCGCGAACAGGTTCAGGCCCACCGGCGGGGTCACCACGCCCATCTCGACATTGAGCGTGATCATGATCGCCAGGTGCACCGGGTCGATCTTGAGCGCCATGGCGACGGGGAAGATCACCGGCACGGTCAGGATCACCATCGCCACGCCGTCGACGAACATGCCCAGGATGATGAGCGCGAACATGTAGGCGAAGATGAAGCCGATCGGCGTCAGGCCCCAGCTGGTCACGGTCTCGGCGATTTTCTGCGGCCAGTACATGTTGGCGGCGAGGAACTGGAACACGCCCACGCTGCCGATCAGGAACATCACCACCGCAGTCAGGCTGAGCGCGCGCTCGGCGGTGGGCAGGATCTCGCGGATGAACTTCATGCCGCCGGTCAGGATGCCGTAGAGCAGGGCGTAGCCGCAGGCGGCAGCGGCGGCCTCGGTGGGGGTGAACAGGCCCCCGTACAGGCCGCCCAGGATCAGGACCGGCATGCCGAGGGCGGGGGCCGCGCCCCTGAACTCCAGCAGGACGCGCTTGCCATCGAACCGGCCGCTGCGCGGAAGCTTGAGCCAGAGCGCGATGACCATCACGCTGGCGGCGTTGCCCACCGCCAGCAGCAGGCCGGGAATGATGCCCGCGAAGAACAGCTCCACGATCGAGGTCTCGGTGATGATGCCGAAGACCAGCAGGATGATGCTGGGCGGAATCAGCATCGCGATGCCGCCCGCGGTGGCCACCAGGCCGCCCGAGAGCCAGTCCGGATAGCCCCGTTTCCTCATTTCCGGGATCGCGATCACCGCCATCGCCGCGGCCATGGCGACGCTCGAGCCCGAGATGGCGCCGAACAGCACGCAGGCGAGCACCGTGGCGACGCCGAAGCCGCCCGGCAGATGACCCACCAGCGAGTCGGCGAAGCGGAACAACTGCGACACCAGGCCGGTGCGCTCCATCAGGAAGCCGGCGAAGATGAACAGGGGTATTGCCATCAGCGAGTAGCGGCCGAGGAAGCTGAAGAAGGCGCGGAAGATCACGTTCGGCTCGAGGATCGGGTCGAACATGATGTAGGAGGCCGCCGCCGCGCTGAGCGCGACGCCGATGGGTACCGACAGCACGAGCAGGACGAGCAGGACGATGCCGACGAGATTCATGGACGGGATGGCTGTTGTTGTTCTGCGCCGCGCAAGGCCCTCAGTGCCCGCCCGCGGCGTGTTCCGGGTATTCCGGCACCGGGCGGCCGCGCAGCCGCTGGATCGCGAACCAGAGCTGGAACAGCTGCGTCACCGCCATGAAGCCGAATCCGAGCAGCAGCGCCAGCAGGAACGGCCACATCGGGAAGCCGAGGCTCTCGGTGCGGCTCTCGTACTTGATCGCGTCCTCGACCTCGGCAATGCCCCACCAGAACACCAGCGCGAGGAACACCATCGAGAAGGCGAGCGCGACGGCCTTCAGCACTTGCCCGGCCCGCTGCGCGCGCGGTCCGGCCACCGCGCAGAGCTCCGGCAACACAGTGACCGCGAGGTGCGCATTGTTGCGCTGCGCGACGCTGAAGTACAAGTACACCCCGCTTAGCATGATGAAGGTCACCGCATCCTGCTGCCACTCGAAGGAACGGCCGATGGTGTAGCGCCGGCCGACCTCGAGCAGGGCGAGCAGCGTGCAGCCGAGCAGCAGCAGGCCGGCGACGCGCGCCAGGACCTTGTCCTGGAACGCGCGCCAGTACCCGTAGGCCTTGTGCATTTAGCCGGCGGTCAGCGGATGACGATCTTGGAGGCGTGCTTGGAGCAGTCCACCTTTTCGATCCAGGACGAGCCGACCGGGTGTTTCTGCGACAGCTCGCGCCCTTCCTTGATGAAGGTATCGACCCACGGCGCCACGGCGGCCGGGGTCTTGCTCTTGATGTAGCGCGACGGCGCATCGCCCATGGAGCTGGTGATTGCGGACACCTCCTGCGGGTTCATCCAGTACACCCCGGGCTTGGACGGGTCCTTGGTGCCGTACTTCTCGTAGGTCATCTTGTCGACGCACCAGTTCAACTCCTTCTGCAAATGGATGGTCTCCTGGACGACCTTCTCCAGCGCCTCCTGGGTCGGCTTGGGCAGGCGGTCCCACCAGCGCCGGCTCGCGCTCACGATGTAGTAGTCGCTGGTGAACGCGCCGGCGCCGCCGGTGGTGTAGAAGGGCGCCTGCTGGCGCACCGCCAGCCAGCCGCCGATGCTGGTCTGCAAGCCGTCGATGACACCGGACTCCAGCGCCGTGGGCACCTCGCCGAAGGCCATCACCACCGGGCTTGCCTTCCACACTTCGAGCGAGGCGTTTTCCACCGGGCCCATGCTGCGGATCTTGCGGCCGGAGAAATCGGCGGGGCTGAGGTAGCGCTTCTTGCCGCCCACGCCCATGCCAAAGCTCATGTGCCCGGTGCCGAACACCCGGATCAACTGCTGCTTCTGCAGCCGGTCGACCAGCATCTGGTAGGTCTTGGTCGACTCCAGGTGGTCCACCGCACCGACCGTGGTGAGGATTCCGGGGCCGACCATGGTCATCATCCACGGATCGACCGGGGCGGCCTTGCCCATCTGCAACCAGGTCATCTCCAGGTTGCCCTGGCGCATGGCCTCGAAGGCCTCCGGGATGGTGTAGAGGGCGCCTGCGAAGTACAGCCGCGCCTCGCTGCCCGGAATCGCCTGGGCCAGGCGATCCCTGAAGTGGTTCATCGACAGGCCGGCCGGGTGCGGTGCCGGCGGGAAGTCGGCGGCGAAGCGCAGCACAACGGGCTTGATCTGGGCCTGCACCAGGTTCGCCGACAGGGCGCCGATCGCGGCGACGGCCGCGGCGAGCGCGACGACTGCGGTTTTCAGCGGACGACGTTGCTCATAAACACATGCCATGGGTCCCCTCCATCCTCGGTGAATGATTCGAAACAGCGAATTACGCGGCAAGCTGCGACGAGTGAGGCGACCGTATCGCACGGGCCCGAAAGCGTCAAGAAAACTCGCTTTGTTGCGATGCAGCAATTCGCTATCTCGGCAAGGATTTTCGCAGCGAGCTGCGCACCCATTGCGCGAAGCGGTGGCAGTCGAATTCCTGCGGCACGTAGACGCCGCGCCTGAAGGCGCCGGACTGCAGGCCCTGTTGCTGCCATTCGCAGTTGCGCGCGTCCTGCGCGTTGGTGGTTTCCCAAAGCGCGGTGTAGTGCTCCAGGTCCTCGCCCTTGGGCATGTGCTCCGGCTCGAACAGCCAGTCGTAAACGATGCGCACGCTGTCCGGGCCGGTGGGTAACATGAGGTGCGCGTTGACGTAGTCCGGCTGCACGTTGAGGAACAGGTTTGGCGGCAGCATCCAGGGCACGTACAGCGTATTGCGGTCTATCTCGTCCAGCCCGGCGAAGGGCGGGATGCGCGCGCTGCCGTCCAGGGTCAGCGTCTGCGCGCCCGCCTTGTACTCCGGGATCGTTTCCTTGCCGCGCAGGCCCCAGGCGCCGGCCTCGCGGTAGGCGGTGACCACCCGGCACAGCTCCGGGTGCACCGGCGGGCAGTGCAAGCACTCGGAGAAATTCTCGGCCAGGAGCTTCCAGTTCGCCTTCACCTCGGCGACGATGCGCTTGCCGGTGCGCAGGGTCTCCAAGCGGTGGTTGCGGAACCGTGCCGGCAATGCGCCAAGGTCGAATTTGCGCAGGCCTTCGAGCCGCACGAACACGAACCCGCCCCAGCATTGCGTGGCGACGCGGTGGAGCGGGAAGTCCGACCTGTCGAAGTCCGGCGTCTCCATGCGCCGGGGCGTGGCGATGAGCGCGCCCTCCAGGTCGTAGGCCCAGCCGTGGTAGGGGCAGACGATGCGGTGGCGCGCGAAGCGACCCTGCTCTTCGGTGCACAGGAGGGAGCCGCGGTGGCGGCAGACGTTGTGGAATGCCCGGATGGCGCCTGACCGGTCGCGCGTCAGGATGATGGGCTGGGTGCCGATGCGGACCACGCGCCAGTCGCCGGGCTGCGGGATCTGCTCTTCGCGGCCGGCGGCGATCCAGTTGCGGTACCAGATCCTTTGCAACTCGCGCTCGTAGTGGCCCTGGTCGCGGTACCAGGCGGCGGGGAGGGCGGGTTGGAGGCGCTTGAGCGGCTTGCGCATTTGGGCTATATTAGGGTCGATATGACATCCGCCGTCGCCTTCATCATCGCGACCCTCACCGGCCTGAGCCTCGCGCTCCTGGCTGGCCTGCTGCTGCGCCCCGCGCGCACAGAATAACCCTCCAATCCGGCAGTACCCCTTGACCGCCCGACCCAGGCGGACAGGGCCTTTCGCATCCACACCCCAGGAGCGGCAATGGCAACGGATAAATTGATCATCTTCGACACCACCATGCGCGACGGCGAGCAGTCGCCCGGCGCCTCCATGACCCGCGACGAGAAGCTGCGCATCGCGCGCCAGCTGGAGCGCATGAAGGTGGACGTGATCGAGGCCGGTTTTCCGGCCAGCTCCAACGGCGACTTCGAGGCGGTGCGCGCCATCGCCAACGTGGTGAAGGACTCCACCGTCGCCGGCCTGTGCCGCGCCAACGACAAGGACATCCAGCGCGGCATCGATGCCCTCAAGGGTGCGAAATCCTGGCGCATCCACACCTTCATCGCCACCAGCGCGCTGCACATGGACAAGAAGCTGCGCATGACCCCGGAGCAGGTGCTGGAGCAGGCGATCCTGGCGGTGCGCTACGCGAAGAACGCCTGCCCGGATGTGGAGTTCTCCCCGGAGGACGGCAGCCGCTCGGACCCCGATTTCCTCTGCCGCGTGCTGGAGGCGGTGATCAGGCAGGGCGCCACCACCATCAACATCCCGGACACCGTGGGCTACGCGGTGCCGGAGCAGTTCGGCGAGATGATCCGCCGCTTGCGCGAGCGCGTGCCCAACTCCGACCAGGCGATGTGGAGCGTGCACTGCCACAACGACCTTGGCATGGCGGTGGCGAATTCGCTCGCCGCGGTGCGCATCGGCGGCGCGCGCCAGATCGAGTGCACGGTGAACGGCCTGGGCGAGCGCGCCGGCAACACCTCGCTGGAGGAGGTGGTGATGGCGGTGCGCACGCGGCGCGACTTCTTCGGCCTGGAGACGCGCATCGACACCACCCAGATCGTGCCCGCCTCGCGGCTGGTGTCGCAGATCACCGGCTTCGTGGTGCAGCCCAACAAGGCGGTGGTCGGGGCGAACGCCTTCGCGCACGCCTCGGGCATCCACCAGGACGGGGTGTTGAAGGCGCGCGAGACCTACGAGATCATGACCGCCGAGGACGTGGGCTGGTCGACCAACAAGATCGTGCTGGGCAAGCTCTCGGGCCGCACCGCGTTCCGGCAGCGCCTGAAGGAACTGGGCATCGAGCTGGAGAACGAGGAGGGCTACAACAAGGCCTTCCAGCGCTTCAAGGACCTGGCCGACAAGAAGGCCGAGATCTTCGACGAGGACCTGCAGGCGCTGGTGGCGCAGGAGGCGGGCACCACCGGCGAGGAGGAGTGGGGCCTGGTGTCCATGAGCCAGGGCAGCAGCACCGCGGACAAGCCGCATGCCGCGATCCTGATGCGGCACAACGGCTCGGAAGTGAAGGCCGAGGGCAAGGGCGACGGCCCGGTGGACGCCACCTTCAAGGCGATCGAATCGGTGGCCAGAAGCGGCGCCGAACTGCTGCTGTTTTCGGTCAACGCGGTGACCCAGGGCACCGAGAGCCAGGGCGAGGTGACCGTGCGTCTTGCCCGGGGCGGGCGTATCGTCAATGGCGTGGGCGCCGACACCGACATCATCGTCGCCTCGGCCAAGGCCTACATCAGTGCCCTCAACAAGCTGGCCAGCAAGATGGAACGGCTCAATCCCCAGCACCAGCCGTAAGCGCCCCGATGTCAGAGCCCTCGCCGCCGCGCTGCGGCCCTCTGGCGGATGCGAACCGGGCGCGGACCATGGGCTAGCGCATGAAGAGCCTGGTGGCCCCGGCGCACGCTCAGGCGACGGGTTGAAGTGCCGATCTGCTCGGCCGCTAGGCGCCTACACCAGGGGCACGCGCAGCGTGCTGTCTCGTCAAGCGCGCATACGCCACCGCCGCGGCGAAGAAAATCAGGCTCAGCGCGACTTCCAGCAACGCCAGCTGCTGCGACAGGCCCCTGTCGCCCCAGGCGCGCATCACGCCCTCGCAGAAGTAGGCCAGGATGAACATCGAGGCCCACTGGTAGGTGTAGCGCCGCCCGCGCAGCACGCCGAACAGGGGCGCCAGCAGCGGCAGCGCCTTCAGCACCAGCCAGGAGCCGCCGGGCCGCAGCGGCGCGAGCCACAGTTCCCAGGCGACGCACAGCGCGAGCAGCCCGACCAGCGCGGCGGATGCCGCGCGCCGCAGTGCCTCAGTACTGGCCACCCGGAGGAGGTTCATGCCTGCAGCTTCAAGGCGATCTGCGCCAGCCGCCGCCCCTGCGCGATGCACAGCGCGCGCTCGGGGTCGGTGACCGGGAGGTCGTCGGCCATGCCGGCGAAATGGCTGGCGCCATAAGGGGTTCCTCCAGACCGCGTCGCGTTCAGTTCCGCGTTCGTGTAGGGCAGCCCCACGATCAGCATGCCGTGGTGGAGCAGGGGCAGCATCATCGAGAGCAGCGTGCTTTCCTGCCCGCCGTGCAGGCTGCCGGTCGAGGTGAATACGCATGCCGGCTTGCCCGAAAGCGCGCCCTTCATCCATAGCGCTCCCGTAGCGTCGAGGAAATGCTTCATCGGCGCGGCCATGTTGCCAAAGCGCGTCGGGCTGCCGAGAGCCAGGCCGGCGCAGGCCTCGAGGTCGCCCAGGCCGCAGTAAGGCGCGCCCTGCGCAGGCACCTCCGGCTCGGCGACCTGCGTCATCGCCGCCACCTTTGGCACCGTGCGCAGCCGTGCCTGCGCGCCGGGCACGCGTTCGATGCCATCGGCCACCAGCTCCGCCATGCGGCGCACCGAGCCGCCGGTGCTGTAGTAGAGAACGAGGAGCTCGACCATGGCGGTGCGAAGGTATCATAGCGGCGCGATGCAACTCCCCGACGCCACCGCGCGTTCAACCAGATCTTCCGCCTCGGCCGCGAACGCCCGATCGCGCAGCGCCTGCTCACCTACTGGGCGGTGCTCACCCCGGGCCCGTTCCGGGTGGGCTTGAGCCTCAGCATGACCTGCTACCTGGTGTTTGCGGCGCTGGGCCGGCGCGTGGGGATCGGGCCGGGCGAGCTGTTCGAGCAAACGGAGAAGACATGAGCATCGCGCGCAGGCAGCGGCTGATCGTCGCGCTGGACCTGCCCACGGCCGCGCAGGCGCGCGCCCTGGTGGAGAAGCTGGGCGAGGCGGCCTGCTTCTACAAGGTGGGGCTGGAGCTGTTCAGCGCCGGGGGCTACTTCGAACTCATCGAGTGGCTGGCCAAGCGCGGCAACAGGGTGTTCGCCGACCTCAAGCTCTACGACATTCCGGAGACGGTGCGCCGCGCCACCGCCAACCTTGCCTCCAGCGGCGCCACCTTCCTCACCGTGCACGGCCAGCGCTCGGTGATGCAAGCTGCGGTGAGGGAAAAGGGCGCGCTCAAGATCCTCGCCGTCACCGTGCTCACCAGCTTCGATGCCAGCGACCTCGCCGAGATGCGCTCCAGCGCGACGGTGGACGAGCTGGTCATGGCACGGGCACGCGGCGCGGTGCAATGCGGCTGCGACGGGGTCATCGCCTCGGGGATGGAATCGCCGAAGCTGAAGGCGGAGTTCGGGTCGAAGCTGCTCGTGGTGACCCCGGGGATCCGTCCCGTCGAGGACCGACCCTCCGACGACCAGAAGCGCGCGGTGGACGCGGCGCAGGCGTTTAAGGGCGGCTCCGACTACATCGTCGTCGGCCGGCCGATCCGCAACGCGCCCGACCCGCGCGCGGCGGCCCTCGCCCTGCAGCAGACCATCGCGGGAATCTTCCCGGCTTGATGCCGGCGCTCGCCGGCCTGCTCGCGCTGGCGGCGCGCATCCGCGATGTCCCGCCCAGGCTCCCGACGCCGCCCGCGCACCATGCACTTTGAGTTCCCGCGCAGCGCGCGCGAGCGGCCTCTGCGGCAGGGGCTGGAGCTGCGGTTTGGTGAGCAGAGCGGATTCAAGCCGATGCTTTAATATTCATGCACTTATGCCCACAGCCTTCATCACGCACCCGGACTGCCTCAAGCACGACATGGGCCGCGGCCATCCGGAGCGGCCGGCGCGCCTGACCGCAATCGAGGACCAGTTGAGCGCCTCGGGGCTGGAGGCGCACCTGGAGCGCTACGACGCGCCGCTGGCGCTCGACGAGGAGTTGGCGCTGGTGCACCCGATGGAGTATGTGCAGGCGATCCGCGAGGCCGCGCCGGAATCGGGCACCGTGCGCCTGGATCCGGATACGGCGATGAACCCGCACTCCCTGGGTGCCGCGTTGCGCGCTGCGGGCGCGGCGGTGCTGGCCACCGACCTCGTCATGAAGGGTGAGGCGCGCGCCGCGTTCTGCAGCGTGCGCCCGCCCGGGCACCACGCCTGCCGCGTGCGGCCGATGGGCTTTTGCATCTTCAACAACGTCGCGGTGGCGGCCAGGCGCGCGCAGGCGGCGCATGGCCTCGAGCGCGTCGCGATCATCGACTTCGACGTCCATCACGGCAACGGTACCGAGGATATTTTTGCGGGTGACCCGACAGTCTTGATGGCCTCCACGTTCCAGCACCCGTTCTACCCCTACAGCGGCACCGAGGAACCGGCCTCGAACATGATCAACGTGCCCCTGGTCGCCGGCGCGGGCTCCAAGCAGTTCCGCGAGGCGGTGGAGAAGAACTGGATTCCGGCGCTGGAGGCGTTCAAGCCGCAGCTGGTGGTGTTCTCCGCGGGGTTCGATGCCCACCTCGAGGACGAGATGGCGATGCTGCAGTTGAAGGACGAGGACTACGCCTGGGTCACCTCGCAGGTGAAGGCGTTGGCCGACCGGCACGCCAAGGGCCGCATCGTCTCCGTGCTGGAGGGCGGCTACGCCCTGTCCGCGCTCGGGCGCTGCGTGGTGCGGCACGTGAAGGTGCTGGCGGAGCTCGATTAGGCATTCCGCCGCCACACGCTGGCCAGCCAGGGCTGCTGCGCCCGCG
>VGIA01000041.1 GCA_016868105.1 Betaproteobacteria bacterium
CGGGCTGCGCGTTCCACACCCGCTGCCCGTATCGCAAGGACCCGGTCTGCAGCAGCGAGCTGCCGCCGCTCAGGGACCTCGGCGGCGGGCGGCAGGTTGCCTGCCACCTGCGCGGCTAGCGCCGCCTAGAGGTATTCCTTGGCGGCGGTGTCGGCCTCGACCGGCCGCCCGGTGATATAGCCCGGGATGTAGTCGCAGCGGCAGCCCTGCAGGAACTCGAGCTGCGCCTCGGTCTCGACGTCCTCGGCGCACACCTTCAGGCCGAGCGTGTGCGCAAGGCCGATGATCGCCGGGACGATCGCCTTCTGCTAGTTGCCGAGGGTCAGCTCGGCGACGAACGACTTGTCGATCTTCAACTTGTCCACCGGGAAGCGCTTAAGGTAAGCGAGGCTCGAGTAGCCGGTGCCGAAGTCGTCGATCGCGATCGAGACACCCAGTTCCTTCAGCTTCTGCAGCGTCGCCAGCGTCACGTCGGTGTGCTGCATGGCGGTGGACTCGGTGATCTCCAGCTCGAGCAGCCGCGGCGGCAGCCCCGCCCATGACCGTGACCGTGCGCGGCCGGACGCAGAGCCCGATCGTCGAGCGGCTCTTGGAGCGCGCGCGGTCTCCCGATCCCTTGCGGGATCGGCGCCGTGCCGCCAGTGACCGGACGGAACGCGGCCGCCGCGCAGCGGCCGGCCTTCAGTGCGTGTGGTAGTGGTCGTGGTGCCCGCCACCGAAGCGGTCGATGTGGTAGGGCGTGCGGGCGAGGCCGGGGCAGAAGGTGCCGACGACGCGCGAAAGACGCTCATAGAGCTGCTTGTTGCCGCGGTTCGCCTTCTCCAGGCGCGCGCGCGCGTCCTCGATGCGCTTGCCGACCGACGCCAGGTCGAGGGTCAGCAGGCGGCGGTTCTCGACCACCATCTTGCCGCCGACCATCACCGAATGGACCGCGCCCGCGTCCTCGGTATGCACGAGCTGGTTGACCGGGTCGTTCATCGGCATCCAGTTCACGTGGCCGAGGTCGAGGAAGACGATGTCGGCCTTACAGCCCGGCGCGATGCGGCCGATCTTGTCGCCGAAGCCTAGGGCCCGCGCGCTGCCCTCGGTCGCCGCCCGGAACACCTCGTCCGTCGTCACCCACCGCTCGATGTCCGGCCCCTGGCACTTCGAGACCATCGAGGCGAGACGCATCGATTCGTAGAGGTTCTGGTTGTCCGAGCAGTTCGACCCGTCCGTGCCGATGCCGACATTGACCTTGCGGTCGAGCATGCCGCGCACGTCGGCAAGGCCGTTGCCGAGCCGCATGTTCGAGCCGGGATTGTGCGAGACGGATGCGCCCTTGTCGCCGAGCAGGCGCATGTCGTCATGGTCGAGCCAGACGCCGTGGGCCACGGTGAAGTCCGGCCCGACGAGGCCGAGGTCGTCCATGTGCGCGGTCAGCGTCTTGCCGTAGCGGCGCTGGCCGACGATGCACTGTACCTTCGATTCGGAGACGTGGCTGTGCAGCCCGACGCCGAAGTCGCGCGCCAGCCTGAGGCAGCCGGTCAGGAACGCGTCGCTGCAATGGTGCGGAATGGTCGGCGCCACCGCCATGCCGATCCGGTCGCGGTCGAACTTCCAGCACTTCAGCGCCTTGCGCATGTTCGCGAGCGTGGTCTTGTAGGGGGCGAGCTTCAGCCCCTCCAAGTCCTTGCGCATGCCCGGCGTCAGCGCCTCCATCAGCCCGGGCACCGCCTCGTAGAAGGTCAGGTCGGCGACCATCGGCGCCACCACGGCCCGCATGCCCGCGTCCTCGTAGGCCTGACCACAGGCGGAGAGGCCCTCGACCGACGGCGTCGGGAACTCGAAGGTCAGGTCGTAGGCGGCGGTGCAGCCCTTGAGCAGCATCTCGGCAGCACCCACGAGCGTCGAGAGGTACTTGTCCTCGGTCGACCGGTTGCCGCCGATCCAGGGTGCTGCGGTCAGCAGCAGCTCCAGCGTCCAGCGGTCGCCCATGCCCTTGGCAAGCCCGCCATGGCCGTGGGTGTGGCCGTTGACCAGGCCGGCATGCATCAGCCGATTCTTCGCATCGATCGACGTGGCGCCCTCGGGTGCCGCCATGCCCGGGCGGCCGATCTCCCTGATCGTTTCGCCCTCGATCAGGATGTCGACCGCCTCGGCCTTGTGCCCGGCGGCGAGCTTGCCGCCGCGGATCACGGTCATCGTCTTCTTCTTGGTCGCCATGGCGCTTGCTCCCAGTCGTCGTTCTCGATGGTGCCGGCGGGCGGACGGCCTCACAGCGTCGGCTTGTCGTCTCCCGCCGCCCAGGGGAAGAGGATGCGCTCGATCATCACCACCGCCTGGAACAGCACGATGCCCATCAGCGAGAGGATGATCAGCGCGCCCCAAGCCGCGGGCACCTTGAAGAAGGCGGTCGCGGTGATGATGAAGTAGCCGAGGCCGCGGTCGGCATTGACGAACTCCGCCACTACCGCGCCGACCACCGAGAGCGCGATCGCCGCCTTGAGGCCGGAGAAAATGAAGGGGATCGCGTAGGGCATACGGATGCGCAAGAGCTCCTGGAGGCGCGAGGCCTTGCACGCTTTGCCGAGCTCAATCAGCTCCGGCGGCACCGCGATCAGGCCGGCAGCGGTCGAGAGCACCAGCGGGAAGAAGGCGACGAGAAAGGTCACGACCACCCGCGGCAGCTCGTTCGCGCCGAGGACGACGACCAGCAGCGGGGCGAGCGCGACCTTGGGGATCGACTGGGTGAGGACGAGGAGCGGATAGAGCGCGTTCGCCATCGCGCGCGAGGAGGTCAGCAGCACTGCCAAGGGAAGGCTGATCACGACCGAGGCGAGGAAGCCCAGCATCACCGTGTTCAGGGTCGCGAGCGTGTGGCTGGCGACGGTGCCGCCGATCTGGATCGTCTCGGTCCAGATCGCGCTCGGCGCGGGCAGCAGGTAGACCGGAATCTTGAAGAAGACGACCGCGGCCTCCCAGAGCGCGAAGACGACGACGAGCACCAGCACGGGCAGGCCGATCTCCTGCCCGAGCCGCGCGAGGCGGCGGCGTCTAAGCCGCGAGGCGATCGCGACCGAAGATGAGCGTGCGGATGTGCTGGGTACGGTCCTGGAAGACAGGGTCTGCCTCCTGGGCGAAGCTGCGTGGGCGCGGCAGCGGCACGTCGACGATCTCGGCGATGCGCCCCGGCCGCGGCGACATGACGACGACGCGGTCGGCGAGGATTACCGCCTCCGGGATCGAGTGGGTGACGAACAGGATGGTCTTGGGTCGCTCGCTCCAGATGCGCAGGAGCTCGAGGGTCATCTCCTCGCGCGTGAGGGCGTCGAGGGCGCCGAACGGCTCGTCCATCAGCAGGATCTCGGGGTCGTGGACGAGGGCGCGGCAGATGCCCGCGCGCTGCTGCATGCCGCCGGAGAGCTCGCGCGGGTAGCGCTTCTCAAAGCCCTCGAGGCCGGTGAGGCGCAGAAGGGCGCGCGCCTGCTTGAGCGCGCGGGCATCCATCCGGCCCATCAGCTTCATCGGGAAGAGCACGTTGTCGAGGATCGTCGCCCAGGGCAGCAGCGTCGGCGCCTGGAAGACGATGCCCGTATCCGCGCGCGGATCGACCACCGGCGCGCCGTCGATCGCGACCCGGCCGCGGGAGGGCTTCACCAGCCCGACGACGAGCCGCAGCAGGGTCGACTTGCCGCAGCCCGACGGGCCGACGAGGGCGACGAACTCGTGCTTGGCGATCGCCAGCGAGACGCCGTTGATCGCCACCACGTCCTCGTCGCCCGCGTCGAACACCTTGGCAACGTCGTCGATCACGATGGTCATCGGGCCGCCGCCGCGCGGGGGCTCACGCGCCCCGCTCCCTCATTTCGGCACCAGCGAGGTGTCGATCGCGCTCTTGGCGTCGAACTTCGCCTTGTCGATCTCCTGGCTCTCGGCGACGACCGACCAGGTGAAGGCGAGGCGCTTGGGGTCCTCCTTGCCCCAGCCGTGCTTCTTCTGGTGGTCGTTGAAGACGAAGCCGAGGGTCGCCTTGACGCTGCCCTGGCAGTCGTCGACATCGACCTCGGGCACCTTCTGGACGTGGAGCTTGCAGGCTTCCTCGGGATTGGCCTGCGCCCACTCGAAGGCCTCCTTCGTCGCGGCGAGGAAGCGGCGGACGAGGCCTGGCTTCTCAGCGATCAGCTTATCCGAGGTGATGATCGAGGCGGCGTAGATCGCGAAGCCGACTTCGACGAAGGGCAGCACGACGATCTCCTGGCCGGCCTTCTTCGCCGCCTTGTTCTGGTAGTAGTGGTGGATCGAATAGAACGGCGCCGCGTCGACGTTCTTGGCGATCAGCTGCGGCGCCATCGCCGCCCCGTCCATGTTGACCCAGACGATCTTCGACGGGTCGGTGCCGGCGCGCTCGGCCACCTTCGGGAAATAGACGCGGTGGCTGTTGCCCGGCGTGATCGAGATCTTCTTGCCCTCCAGCCCCTTGAAGCTGGTGATGCCCGAGCTCTTCAACACGAAGAGCGAATGGGGAGAGTGGGTGTAGAGGATCGCCACCGTCTTGACCGGCACGCCGGTGCGCGCCCGAGCCGTGAACACAGCGCCGAGGTCGGCGACGCCGAACTCGAAGGCGCCGGCGGAGAGCTTGGTGACCGTGTCGCCCGAGCCGTAGCCGCGGGTGATCGCCACGTCGATCCCGTGCTTGGCGAAGATGCCTTTCTGCCAGCCGCCGTAGTACATGGCGTGCTCGCCCGAGGGAATCCAGTCGGTCTGGAACCGCACCTTGTCCTGCGCCGATGCGGCGCCGGATACGAGGAATGCCGTGAACGCGATCGCTATCGTCTTGCGCATGTCCGATCCCTCCCGAGTATAGGAATTTCAAACCACCTTTTCTCTGACGCGCGACGGTACTCCCATCCCGAGCAGAAGTCCATCGCGGGTGATCGGGCGCTGTTTGGCGAAGACTCCCCGCTCTCGATTAGGATTAACCCCCTTTTGAGTGAGGGGCACAGCCAAAGCGCGATGCGATAGGTGCAACTGGCCGCCTGCAGGGGCCTGTGCGGGTTATCCGGGTCGAGCTCGGAGAGCTAGCTCATGCCCTCCTCTTGCTCCAGATAACACAGGCGGGTCAGTGCCTTCACGGGTGCCTGCCGCAGAACGGATGAAATTCTCCGAGGCGGTATCGAAGGCCAAGGAGCGCTTCGGGATGCCGGCCTCGGCCCGAGTGGTCAGTTGTTTTGAGGCTGGCCGGGACGGCTTCTGGCTGCACCGGCACCTGAGAAGCTTCGGCACCGAAAATGAGGTCGCGGACGCGGCCGGCATCGCGGTGGCGAAGAAGCAGTTCCGCTGTGGCGCGGCCACGGGGTTCACTGCAATTACGCGGCGCTGGTGCGCTGAGGAGTATGCAAGTGGCTTCCGGTTTCAGTCCAACGGCAGAGGAGTCTGTTCCGTGGGCGAGACCACAGAAAGTCTGATCGCTGATTGCCGCGCGAATGCGCGCTGGCGGCGGTCGAGCACGCGCAGGCTTAGCGGCCGCGCGGCGGTGGCGGGGTTTATCGCAAGCGGCGAGGCGGAACCGACCAAGGGGTCGCAGCGGCCGTCCGTGCCGCCCGGTATAATCGTTCCCGCCAGTTCACTCGCAGATTGCGGGTGATGTTCTGGTCTTGGAGAGACAGCCCAGCATGGCCAGGCCGAGCAGCTACGCGAGTAGCTAGAAAATATGTGGAAATCGAAGAACCGCGCCGGCATTGGCTTTGCCGACAGTTTCAATCTTACGTTCTTCTGATGGCGCGGGAAGTGGTGAAGGAAGTCCCCTGCCCGCGCTGTGGCAAGAAGGCCTGGTTCACCCCGCACAACCCCTGGCGGCCCTTCTGCAGCGAGCGCTGCAAGACGATCGACCTGGGGGCCTGGGCCGAGGCGCGCTACCGGGTGCCGGTGGCCTGCGGGCCGCAGGAGGACAACCTCAAGGACCCGGATCGATGAGGCGCCCGCCAGCCACCTCGAAGCTGCTGCAGGAAACCGACCGCGCCCTGGTCACCGAATGGCGCTTCGCGCCGGGCGCCGAGACCGGCTGGCACCGGCATGCCCGCGACTACATCGTGGTGGTGCTCACCGCCGGCAAGCTGATGCAGGAAACCGCGAACGGGGACACCGTCACCGAGCTCGCCTTCGGCCAGTCCTACGCGCGGCCGGTCGGGGTGGAGCACAACGTGGTGAACCCGAACCCGCACGAGTTCGTGTTCGTCGAGGTGGAGTTGAAGTAGCGGTCGCTCGCCTATGCCCGGCCTCGATGAAGTACCGGGCTTGATTCATCTACCCCGTCCAACTGCCCCGGATCATGGCCAGCCCGTGCGCGCCCGCGGCGCGCGCATTGTCCAGGTCCTCCCGCCTCAGGCCGCCGATGGCGTAGACGGGGATGGAGGCGTTCGCCGCGATGCGCGCGAAGCCCTCCCAGCCCAGCGTCCGCGCCCCCGGATGGGTCGCCGTGGCACGCACCGGGCCCAGCACCGCGAAGTCCATCCCGATGGCCATGGCGTGCCCGAGTTCCTGCGCTGTGTGACAGGACGCGCCGGCGAGGATCTCCGGCGGCCGCGACTTCAGCTTCATCAGCTGCACCGCGGGGTAATGGATGCCGTCCGCCGCCGGACCACCGTTGACCAGCAGGCGCGCGCCGTGGCGCGCCGCTTTCTCCTTCAGCTTGCTGATCAAGAGGTTGCGCTGGGCGAACCCCCTGTCCCGCACCTGGATCATGCGCAAGCCCTGCTCGAGGCGCATCTGCGCGCACGCGAGCATGCCCTCCAGCCCGAGCGACTCCGCGTCGGTGATCCCATACTCCAGCGGCAGGGCGAGGGACGCCAGCACCGGCCCGTTGGCGGGCAGCATCGGCTCCAGCGCGGGCTCGCCGACGCGCTGCCAGGCCAGCGCCTGGCCTTCGCGCCCGTGAGGCTCGCCGCGCCATTCCACCACGCGGCAGAAGTGCAGCATGACCACCGCGTGCTCGTAGACGTGCACGCGCGAGATCCAGGGATAGGCCTTCAGCACCCCTATACCCAACTCCTCGCGCAGTTCGCGCGCCAGCGCCGCCGCCGCGGGCTCGCCGGGCTCCACCTTGCCGCCGGGAAATTCCCACCAGCCGGCGCAGACCTTGCCGGCGGGGCGCCGCGCGAGCAGAAAGCTGCCATCCGCGCGCTCGATGACGGCGGCGGCGACCTCGATCACACCTTCTTCTTCGCGTGCCGGCCCGCCCAGTCGCGGGCGAACTGGTAGGCGATGCGGCCGCTGCGCGAGCCGCGCTGCATGGACCACTGCAGCGTCTCCTCGCGCGCCGACTCGATCTCCCGCGCCGAGCAGCCGAAGGTCTTCAGCCAGTGGGCGACGATGGCGAGGTATTCATCCTGGTCGAAGGGATAGAACGACACCCACAGGCCGAAGCGCTCCGAGAGCGAGATCTTCTCCTCCGCGGTCTCGCCCGGGTGGATCTCGTCGCCGAGGTACTTGGTCTCCAGGTTCTCGGCCATGTACTCCGGCATCAGGTGGCGCCGGTTCGAGGTGGCGTAGATCAGCATGTTCTCGGAGGTGGTGGAGATCGAGCCGTCCAGCGCCACCTTGAGCGCGATGTAGCCCTCCTCCGCGCCGCGGAAGCTGAGGTCGTCGCAGAACACGATGAACCGCTCCGGGCGCGCGGCGAGCGCGTCGGTGATCGCCGGCAGGTCCCCGAGGTCGCTCTTCTCCACCTCGACCAGGCGCAGGCCCTGGCGGTGGAACTTGTTCAGCAGCCCCTTCACGATCGAGGACTTGCCGGTGCCGCGGGCTCCGGTGAGGAGCACGTTGTTGGCCGGCCGGCCATCCATGAACTGCCTGGTGTTCTGCTCCACCTTGGCGATCTGCGGCCCGATGCGCTGCAGATCCGAGAGCTTCATCCGGTGCACGTGCTTGACCGGCTGCAGCCAGCCCCGTCCGGTGGGTCCGACCGCCCGGCGCCAGCGCAAGGCGATGCTGGCGCCCCAGTCGGTGGCCGGCGGCGGCGGGGGAAGCAACTGGTCGAGGCGCTCCAGCAACTTGTCTATCGACTGGCTCATGTGCGGTACTCGGCGTTGATCTTGACGTAATCGTAGGAGAAATCGCAGGTCCACACCGAGGCCGCCGCCTTGCCGCGGTTGAGCCGCACCCGGATCGTGATCTCGTCCTGCCTCATCACCGCCGCGCCCTGCGCCTCGCGGTAGCCGGCGTGGCGCGCGCCGCCCTCGGCGACAAGGACCCCGTCGAGACAGAGGTCAACCTTCGACGTATCCAGGTCCGCGATCCCCGCATAGCCCACGGCGGCGAGGATGCGGCCCAGGTTCGGGTCGGAGGCGAACAGCGCCGTCTTCACCAGCGGCGAATGCGCGATGGCGTAGGCCACCTTGCGGCATTCGGCTTCGCTGCGGCCCTTCTCGACGGTCACGGTGACGAACTTGGTCGCCCCTTCGCCGTCGCGCACGATGGCCTGGGCGAGGAGCTGCGCAACCTCGGTGACCGCCTCCTCCAGGAGGCCTTCGTCTTTTCCCGATCTGGCTTGCGGCCCCCGGCCGGAAGCGAGGCACACGAACGCATCGTTCGTCGAGGTGTCCCCATCCACCGTGATGGCATTGAACGACCGATCCGCAGCCTTGCGTGCGATGCGCTGGAGATTCGATCTTGAAATTCCTGCGTCAGTAGCGATAAACCCCAGCATCGTCGCCATGTCCGGTCGGATCATCCCCGAGCCCTTGGCGATGCCGGTGACCGTGGCCACGCCGGTGGAGAGCTCCACCATGCGCGAGGCGGCCTTGGCGACGGTGTCGGTGGTCATGATCGCCTCGGCCGCCGAGGCCCAGTTGGCGCCTTTGAGATCCGAGATCGCGGCCGGCAGCCCGGCGACGATCTTCGCCTCCGGCAGCTGCTCCATGATCACGCCCGTCGAGAACGGCAGCACCTGGTTCGGCTTGCAGCCGAGGTGCTGCGCGAGGCAGGCGCAGACCGCGTTGGCACGCCTGAGGCCTTCGCGGCCGGTTCCAGCGTTGGCGTTTCCGGTGTTCACCACCAGCGCGCGGACGGCGTTGCCGATGTTCTTCTTCGCCAGCACCACGGGCGCGGCGCAGAAGCGGTTCTTCGTGAACACCCCGGCGACCGTGGTGCCCGGGGCCAGGCGCACCACCAGTACGTCCTTGCGGCCGGGCTTTTTCACCCCGGCCATGGCGATGCCCAGCTCCACCCCGGGAACCGGGTGCAGGGCAGCGGGATCGGGAGGGTCGAGCCGGACGGCCATCAGGCCAGCTTGCCGTGGCACTGCTTGTACTTCTTCCCCGACCCGCAGGGGCAGGGGTCATTGCGCCCGACCTTGGTGCTCGGGCGCATCGCCGGCTGCGCCTTGGGCGCGGGCGGCGCCTGCGCCGGGGACTCGCCCTCGCCGCCCAGCGCCGAATCGGGCGCGGCATGCTGCAGCTGCACGTTCTCGACGTGGGCCCTGTCGTCCACCTTGGGCACTGGGGCGCTTTCCTTGTAGCTCACCAGCATCAGGGTGCGCGTCACCTCCAGCTTCACCGACTCGACCATGGCCCCGAAGAGCTCGAAGGCCTCGCGCTTGTACTCCTGCTTGGGGTTCTTCTGCGCATAGCCGCGCAGGTGGATGCCCTGGCGCAAATGATCCAGCGCCGCGAGGTGCTCGCGGTAGTGCGAGTCCAGGATCTGCAGCGTCATGTAGCGCTCGTACTGGTGCACCTGCTCGGCCGCCGCGGGGGGGACCTTCGAGCGGTAGGCCTGGTGCGCCAGCTCGCCGATGCGCGCCAGCAGCGCCTCGTCACCCAGCTCCGGGTCCTTGTGCAGCCACGCCGCCACCGGCACCTCCAGCCCGAGGTCGGCTTGCAGCGCCGCCTCCAGCCCGGCCGCATCCCATTGCTCCTCGACGCTGTCCTCGGGCACGTACTTGCGGAACAGGTCCGCGACCACGCCTTGGCGCAGGCTGGCGATGTTGGCCGAGACGTCCCGCGACTCGAGCAGCTCGTTCCTCAGCGCGTAGATGGTCTTCCTCTGGTCGTTGGCGACGTCGTCGTACTCCAGCAGCTGCTTGCGGATGTCGAAGTTGCGCGCCTCCACCTTGCGCTGCGCGCTCTCGATCGAGCGCGTCACCATGCCGTGCTCGATGGCCTCGCCCTCGGGCATCTTCAGCACCACCATGATGCGGTTGATGCGGTCGCCGGCGAAGATGCGCAGCAGCGGGTCCTGCAGCGAGAGGAAGAAGCGCGAGCTGCCCGGGTCGCCCTGGCGGCCGGAACGGCCGCGCAGCTGGTTGTCGACCCGGCGCGACTCGTGGCGCTCGGTGCCGATGATGTGCAGGCCGCCCGCCTTGAGCACCGCGGCGTTGAGCTCGCGCCATTCGCCGCGCAGCTTCTCGATGCGCGCGCGCTTGTCCTCGGCCGACAGGTTCTCCGCGGCCTGCATCAGGTCGCACTGCTTCTCGACGTTGCCGCCCAGCACGATGTCGGTGCCGCGGCCGGCCATGTTGGTGGCGATGGTGACCATGTGCGGGCGCCCGGCCTGGGCCACGATCTGGGCCTCGCGGGCGTGCTGCTTGGCGTTGAGCACCTGGTGCGGCAGGCGCTGCCTGGTGAGCATGTCCGAGAGCAGCTCGGAATTCTCGATCGAGGTGGTGCCCACCAGCACCGGCTGGCCGCGCTTGTGGCAATCCCCGATCTCGTCGATGATCGCCTTGTACTTCTCCTTCGCGGTGCGGTAGACCAGGTCCAGCCGGTCCTGCCGGATCATCTTCTGGTGCGTGGGCACCACCACCGTCTCCAGGCCGTAGATTTCCTGGAATTCGTAGGCCTCGGTGTCCGCCGTGCCGGTCATGCCGGCCAGCTTGCCGTACATGCGGAAGTAGTTCTGGAACGTGATCGAGGCCAGGGTCTGGTTCTCGGCCTGGATGGCGACGTTCTCCTTCGCCTCGACCGCCTGGTGCAGGCCGTCGGACCAGCGCCGGCCCTGCATCAGCCGGCCGGTGAACTCGTCCACGATCACCACCTCGCCGTCCTGCACCACGTAGTGCTGGTCGCGGAAGAACAGGTGGTGGGCGCGCAGCGCCGCGTACAGATGGTGCACCAGGTTGATGTAGGCGGGCTCGTACAGGCTCGCGCCCTGCGGCAGCAGACCGATGCGCGACAGGACTTCCTCGGCCTTCTGGTGGCCGGATTCAGACAACAGGACCTGGTGGTTCTTCTCGTCGACGAAGAAGTCTCCCGGCGGCTCGGGCTGGTCGGGCTTCTTCTCCTCCTTCTGCGGGGTCAGCAGCGGCGCGACCTCGTTCATGCGGTAGTAGATCTCGGTGCGGTCCTCGGCCTGGCCGGAGATGATGAGGGGCGTGCGCGCCTCGTCGATCAGGATCGAATCCACCTCGTCGACGATGGCGTAGGCGAGGCCGCGCTGGTAGCGCTCCTCGACGTGCATCGCCATGTTGTCGCGCAGGTAGTCGAAGCCGAACTCGTTGTTGGTGCCGTAGGTGATGTCGGCGGCGTAGGCCTTCCTCTTCTGGTCCGGTTCCAGCTGCGGGATGTTGACCCCGACGGTCAGGCCGAGGAAGCCGAACAGCTTGCCCATCCATTCGGCGTCGCGCCTGGCCAGATAATCGTTCACCGTGACGATGTGCACGCTGCGGCCGCCGAGCGCGTTCAGGTAGGCGGGCAGCGTCGCGACCAGGGTCTTGCCCTCGCCGGTGCGCATCTCCGCGATCTTGCCGTAATGGAGCACCATGCCGCCCAGCAGCTGGACGTCGAAGTGGCGCATGCGCAGCGCGCGCTTGCCGGCCTCGCGCACCACCGCGAATGCCTCCGGCAGCAGCTGCTCGATCGCCTCGCGCTCGGCGTGCGCCCTGTCCGGCTCCGCCGCGGCGGCGACGGCCGCGGCGACACGCTTGCGGAACTCGTCCGTCTTCGCGCGCAGCGCGGCGTCCTCCAGCCGCGCCATGTCCGGTTCGAGCGCATTGATGCGCGCCACCGTGCGCGAGTACTGCTTCAGCAGGCGGTCATTGCGGCTGCCGAAAATCTTGGTGAGGACGTTGGCCATCGAATAGGCTGGGGTCGGCTGAAAGCGCGCTGGAGGCGCGGCACCGGGAGCGAACTAACCCACGGTAAAGACAGGAATTTTAGCACGCCGGGGCAGGCCGCCCCGGGCACGGATCAGCGGCGCCGCGAGAGCGGCTGTGGCGCCGGATTCTGCGCCGACAGGAACGGCGAGGGATTCTGCGGCACGCCACGGTAGCGGACTTCGAAATGCAGGTGCGGGCCGGAGGAACGGCCGGTATTGCCGCTGTCGGCGATGCGGCGGCCGCGCTGCACCAGGTTGCCTTCCTTCACCACCGTCCTGGAAAGGTGTGCGTAGCGCGTCACCAGCTCGTTGCCGTGGTCGATGTCGATCATGTTGCCGTACTGCGGATGAAAGCCCGCGAACTGCACCACGCCGCCCGCGGCCGCGACCACCGGCGTGCCGACGTCGATGATGAAATCAATGCCCTCGTGCATCGCCCGCTGGCCGGTGAAGGGGTCGATGCGGTAGCCGAAGCCGGAGGCGTTGAACGGCGCCGACACCGGCATCGTGGTCGGCAGCGCCTTCTTCTTCACTACCTGCTCGAACAGCTGCGCCTCGAGCACCCCCAGCAGATCGGTGCCCACCTCCATCTGCCGCGACAGGCTGGCGACCCTCTCGTTGAACTGCGACAGGCTCAGGTTCTGCGGCGGCAGCAGCGTCGAGGCGGCGCCGCCCAGGCCCGGCGGCTCGGAGAAGCGGAATTCCTGCGGCCGCAGGCCCGCCATGGTGGACAGGCGCTCGCCCAGGGCATCCAGGCGCGTGAGCTGCGCCTGCATTTCCCCGATCTTGACCGCCATCGCGTTCAGATTCTGCTGCAAGAACTGGCGCGAGCGCTCGGCTTCGTTGTTCTGCGCCGCCAGTAACAGTTCGTGGATCACCGGGATGCGGGCCTCGGGGGCGAAGCGCAGGCCGATCCAGTACAGGGCGCCGGTGAGGAACACCAGCACCAGGGCGCCGATGGCGAGCGTCATGATGAGGTGGGCGAGCGACAGGGAAAGGCTCTTTGCCCTCGCCAGCCGGCTCGAGATCAGGATAATCTGCACGCAGTCTCCCTCATCCGCCGTCCCCACCTGCCATCGTGCGAGCCTCCAGAATCCTCCGCCTGCTGCAGGCCGACGCCGAACTTCAGCCCCTGGTTGATAAAGCGCTCGAAATCAACGCGCTATCGAGGTTATGTGGCGATTTTCTGCCGCCCGAGCTCGCCCAACGCGTCCGGGCGGCGAACCTCAAGGACGGCCAGCTCGTAATGCTCGCCGAGACGCCCGCCGCTGCGGCCAAGCTCAGGCTCCTCTCGGTGAGCCTGTGTCAATTCCTGTCAAAGCGAGGAGCGAAGGCTAATTCAGTTTCCGTGAGGGTGCAACCCGGCGCCGAGCGCCGGGCCGAGGTCCGGAAAAGCCCGCGAAAACTGTCGCCCCAGGCCGCCAGCTCGCTGCAGAAGCTGCACCAGGGGCTGGCCGACTCACCAGCCCGGGAGGCGTTGAAAAACCTTCTCGATCATCAAGTTAAACCAAAGCCTGGCGCATCAGGCCAGCCACCCCCGCCGGCGCCTCCTCGGCGCGGTCGAAGCTAACCGGCTCGAGCGCCGCCGGGTCCGCCAGCAACGCCAGCAGCAGCCGGTTGTTGAGCGCGTGGCCGGACTTGTGGGCGCTGAAGGCCCCCAGCAACGGGCTGCCCAGCAGGTACAGGTCGCCGATCGCGTCCAGCACTTTGTGCCGGATGAACTCGTCGGCGAACCGCAGGCCCTCGGCGTTCAGAACCCGGAACTCGTCCAGCACCACGGCGTTGTCCAGGCCGCCGCCCAGGGCAAGGCCCGAGTCGCGCAGGTCCTCGACCTCCTGCATGAAGCCGTAGGTGCGCGCCCGCGCCACCTCGCTCATGTAGGAGGTCTGGGCGAAATCCACCGTCAGACCGGAGTTCGAGCGCGCGATCACCGGATGGGAGTAGACGATGGAGAACGAGAGCCTGAAGCCCTCGAACGGCTCCAGCGCCGCCCACTTGTCGCCGTCCCTCGCCTCGATGCGCTTTCTTACGCGCAGGAAGCGCTTGGGGGCGTTCTGCTCCTCCAGGCCGGCCTGCTTGATGAGCAGCGCGAAGGGCGCGGCGCTGCCGTCCATGATCGGCACCTCGGGGCCGTCCAGGTCGACGTAGAGGTTGTCCACGCCCAGGCCCGCGAGCGCCGACATGAGGTGCTCGACGGTGTAGACCTTGGTATCGCCGGACACCAGGCAGGAGCAAAGGCGCGTCTCCCCGACCGCGTCGGCGCGCGCCGGAATCGCCACCGGCGAGGGCAGGTCGAGGCGCCGGAACACGATCCCGGTGCCGGGCTGCGCCGGGCGCAGCGTCATCGCCACCTTCTGACCGGTGTGCAGGCCCACGCCGGTGGCGCGGACCAGCGACTTCAGCGTTCTTTGCTTGAGCACGGGGACGGAATTCTAGCAAGCGCCCCCGGGCAAGGATCGGGAGCGCCTGCCGCAATCCGCCCGCCGGCGCTAGTCGGCCTGCTTTCTCAGGAACGCCGGGATGTCGTACTTGTCCACCCCGCTCGCCTGCAGCGCCTCGACCTGCGCCGCGCGGTCGCGCTTCCTGAACACCGCCGGCGTCTCGGCCATGGCGCCGTAGTCCGGGGCCTGCCCCGGCACCTGGATCACCGGCAGGGGCTGGTTGTCGGTGCCGGTCCTCTGCGACATGTGCTGGGAAACGACAAGCTGCGGCTTGCCGGCGCGCGCGCCCATCGGCTTGCCCAGGCCGGTGGCGATCACCGTCACCCGCAGCTCGTCGGCGAGCTCGTCGTCGTACACACCGCCGTGGATGATGGTGGCGTCCTCCGCGGCGAAGGCGCGGATGGCGTTCATCACCTCCTTGGTCTCGCGCAGCTTGAGGCTGCCGCTCGAGGCGGTGATGTTCACCAGCACGCCGCGCGCGCCGGACAGGTTGACCCCCTCCAGCAGCGGGCAGGCGATCGCCTGCTCGGCGGCGATGCGCGCGCGGTCGATGCCGCTGGCGGCGGCCGAGCCCATCATCGCCATGCCCTGCTCGGACATCACGGTGCGCACGTCCTGGAAGTCGACGTTGACCACGCCGTCGCGATGGATGATGTCGACGATGCCGCCGACGGCGTTGCACAGCACGTCGTCGGCGGCCTCGAAGGCCTCGGCCTGGGTGACATCGTCCCCCAGCACCTCCTCCAGCTTGTCGTTAAGGATCACGATGAGCGAGTCCACCTGCGGCGCGATCTCCTCGATGCCAGCCTCGGCGATCTTCATGCGCTTGGAGCCTTCCCAGGCAAAGGGCTTGGTGACCACCGCCACGGTGAGAATGTCCATCGAGCGCGCGATCTCCGCGATCACCGGCCCCGCCCCGGTGCCGGTGCCCCCGCCCATGCCGGCGGTGATGAACACCATGTGCGAGCCTCTGATCGCCTCCTCCAGGCGCTCCCTCTCGGCGTGCGCCACCGCGCGCGCCTCCTCGGGCTTGGCCCCCGCGCCCAGCCCGCTGGTGCCAAGCTGGATCTGGTTGCGCGCCCGGTTGCGCGCCAGCACCTGGGCGTCGGTGTTGACGGCGATGAACTCCACCTTGTCGATGCCCTTCTCGATCATGTGGTCGATGGCATTGCCGCCTGCGCCGCCGACGCCGACCACCCTGATCACCGGTCCTGCCGCCTGCTCATTCTGTAGTTCGAACATGTTCATGGCCTCCTTGCCTTGTTGTGACGACTTGTGAAAGTGAAACCCGACATCAGAAATTCCTCTGGAACCACTCGCGCATGCGGCCGAGCACCGCGCGCACCGAGCCGTTCTGGCGCGCGATGCGGCCCTGCTGCAGCTGCGAGGCTCCCTCCATCAGCAGGCCCATCGCGGTGGCGTAGCGTGGGCTGCGCACCACCTCGGCCAGGCCGCCCGCGTAGCGCGGCGCGCCGACCCGGACCGGCATGTGGAAGATCTCCTCACCCAACTCGACCATGCCGCGCATCATCGAGCTGCCGCCGGTGAGCACGATCCCGGAGGACAGCAGCTCCTCGTGGCCCGACTCGCGCAGCACCTGCTGCACCAGTGAGTAGAGCTCCTCGAGGCGCGGCTCGATCACCTCGGCCAGCGTCTGGCGCGACATCACGCGCGGCGCGCGCTCGCCGATGCCTGGCACCTCGATGCTCTCGTTGGGATCGGACAGCTGGCGCAGCGCGACGCCGTGGCGCACCTTGATCGCCTCGGCCTCTGCGGTCGGCGTACGCAGCGCCATGGCGATATCGTTGGTGATCTGGTCGCCGGCGATCGGGATCACCGCGGTGTGGCGGATGGCGCCGCCGGTGAAGATCGCCAGGTCGGTGGTGCCGCCGCCGATGTCCACCAGGCAGACGCCGAGGTCTTTCTCGTCTTCCGACAGCACCGCGCGCGCCGCGGCGAGCGACTGCAGGATCAAGTCGTTCACCTCCAGGCCGCAGCGGCGCACGCACTTGACGATGTTCTGCGCCGCCGACACCGCGCCGGTGACGATGTGCACCTTCACTTCCAGCCGCACCCCGGACATGCCGACCGGCTCGCGCACGTCCTCCTGGCCGTCGATGATGAACTCCTGCCGCATCACGTGCAGGATCTGCTGGTCCGTGGGGATGTTCACCGCGCGCGCGGTATCCACCGCGCGCTCGACGTCGAGCGCGCTCACCTCGCGCTCCTTCACCGCCACCATGCCGGTGGAGTTGAAGCTGCGGATGTGGCTGCCGGCGATGCCGGTGAAGGCCGAGGCGATCTTGCATTCGGCCGTCAGCTCGGCCTCCTCCAGCGCGCGCTGGATCGCGGCCACGGTGGCCTCGATGTTGACCACCACGCCCTTGTTGAGGCCCTTGGACTCGCGGCTGCCCATGCCGCGCACTTCCATGGCGCCGTCGGCGCCCAGTTCGGCCACCAGCGCGGCCACCTTGGAGGTGCCGATGTCCAGCCCGACCACCACGTTGCGGTTCTCCTTGGCCATCCTCAGCCGCTCCACTCCGGCACCCGCAGCGCGAAGCCGTTCGGGTACCTCAGGTCCACCTGGCGGGTGTTCGATTCGGCACGCCGCTGCAGGCGCCCGAGCGTGACCGGATGGGCGGCGACGAAGCGCGCCAGGCGCGCCTCCACCGGCTCGGCGCCGTCGCGGCCCAGTTCCAGCTGCAGGCCTCCCGAGGTCCGCAGCTGCCAGGCGTGCCGCGGGGTGAGGATGACGCGCTCGGGGGTCTCGCCCAGCGGCTGCAGGATCGCGGCGAAACGCTGGTAGCGGCGCGCCAGTTCGCGTTCGGTGCGCGCCGGCCCCGCGAACAGCGGCAGCCGCGCGGCGTGTTCGCCGTCGGTCCGCCCGGGGAAGGGCTCGCCGAAGGTATTCACCAGCCCGTCCTCGCCCCAGCGCGCGAGCGCGACATGCTCCTCCAGCGCCACTTCGACGCGGTCGGGCCAGACCCGGCGCACCTCAACGCGGCGCACCCAGGGCAGGCTCTCCAGCCGGGAGCGCAGCGCGGCCAGGTCGGCGGCGAAGAAGTTGCCGCCAAAGCCGCCGCTGGCGCGCTCGATCTGGGCGCGCGAGGTGTGCTCTAGGCTGCCGGTCACCGCCAGTTCCCTGAGCGGAAACAGCGTTGACCGGACCAGCAGCTGCAGCCCGGCGTAGACCGCCGCCGCCGCCACCAGCGCCAGCAGCGCACTGGCGGTGGCGTTGAGCAGGCGCGGGTTATCCCACACGCGCCGCCTCCAGGATCCGGACGCACAGGTCTTCGTAGGAAATGCCGGCCGCGCGCGCCGCCATCGGCACCAGGCTGTGCCCGGTCATGCCCGGCGAGGTATTCACCTCCAGCAGCCAGGGCTCACCTGCGGCATCGAGCATCAGATCGATGCGTCCCCAGCCTCGGCAGCCCAGCAGCCGGAACGCCTGCAGCGAGAGCGCCTGCAGCTCGGCCTCCCTCGCCGGCGGCAGGCCGCAGGGGCACAGGTACTTGGTGTCGTCGGTGAAGTACTTGTTGGTGTAGTCGTAATTACCCTGCGGCGCCTCGATCCGGATCAGCGGCAGCGCGGTTTCGCCGAGGATGCTCGCGGTGTACTCCGGGCCGTCGATGAACTGCTCGGCGAGCGCGGTGTCGTGGTATTTCAGAGCTGCCAGCTCGTAGGCGGGGGGCAGTTCGCCGGCCGCCTTCACCTTGGACAGGCCGAGCGTCGAGCCTTCGTTCGTCGGCTTGACGATCAGCGGCAGGCCCAGATCGCGCGCCACGGCCTGCCAGTCATCGCCCGCGCTCAGGATCCGGTAGCGAGGCGTCGGCAGCCGGCTCGCGAGCCAGACCATCTTGGTACGCCACTTGTCCATGCCGATGGCCGAGCCCATGACCCCGCTGCCGGTGTAGGGGATGCCCAGCACCTCGAGCGCGCCCTGGATGGTGCCGTCCTCGCCGCCGCGGCCGTGCAGCGCGATGAAGCAGCGCGCGAAGCCCTCGCGCTTCAGATCGAACAGCTGGCGCTCGGCCGGATCGAAGGCATGCGCGTCCACGCCCTTGGCGCGCAGCGCCGCCAGCACGCCCTTGCCGCTCATGAGCGAGATCTCCCGCTCCGCGGACTTGCCGCCCATGAGCACGGCCACCTTGCCCGGGTTGCTCATGCCGGTTCTCCCACGATGCGTACCTCGGGCTCCAGGTCCAGGCCGTGCCGGTCCTTCACCACCTCCTGCACCCGGCGGATCAGCCATTCGATGTCCGCCGCGCTCGCCGCGCCCTTGGGGTTGACGATGAAGTTGGCGTGCTTCTCCGACACCCGCGCGCCGTTGCGCTCGAGGCCTTTCAGGCCGCTTGCCTCGATGAGCTTCGCGGCCTTGTAGCCCTCCGGGTTGCGGAACACGCTGCCGGCGTTGGGCAGGTTGAGCGGCTGCGACGCCACGCGCCGCTCGAGCAGGTTGCGAATCGCTTCGCGCGAGTCCTCGGCGTTGCCCGCGAGCAGCTTGAAGCGCGCCGCGGCGAACCAGTGGTCCACGCCCAGCTTGCCGCCGGACTTGAGCGCGCAGTCGCGGTAGCCCCAGACGAACCCGCTCTTGTGCACCCAGCGCAGCGTGCCGTAGCGGTCGATCAGCTGGGCCTCGTCCACGATCTCCAGGGTGTCGCCGCCGTAGCAGCCGGCGTTCATCGCCAGGGCGCCGCCGACGGTGCCGGGAATGCCGGAGAGGAACTCCGCGCCCGAGAGGTTGTTCAAGGCGGCCAAGCGCGCCACCTTCGGGCAGGCGACGCCCGCCTCGGCGTAGATGCGGCCGTAGGTCATGCGCGGGTGCTTGCCGGCGGCGTGCGTCAGCACCACGGTGCCGCGCCAGCCGCCCTCGCGCACCAGCAGGTTGGAGCCCAGACCGACGAACAGCAGCGGCTCCTCCGGCGCCAGCCGCTCGAGGAAATTCGCCAGGTCCTCCAGATCCGCCGGGATGTAGAAGCGGTCCGCCCTGCCCCCGGCGCGCCAGCTGCAATGCTTCGCCAACGGCTCGTTCAGCCGCAGCTCGCCGCGCTCGCCGGCCCGACGCTCGGTGCTGGCCGCGCTCATGCCGCCGGCCCCGCAGTCGGACCTGCCAGTTGCGCCGCGACGCCGCCGATGGAGCCCGCGCCCATGGCGATGACGACGTCCCCGGGGCGCGCCGCGCCGCGGATCGCGCCCGGGAGCTCCGCGACGCGCTCGACGTACTGCGGGGCGCCGCCGCCCGCCGGCCGGATCGCGGCGGCGAGCGTGCGACCTTCGGCGCCGGCGATCGGCACCTCGCCCGCGGGGTAGACCTCCGCCAGCAGCAGCGCGTCGGCCCTGGCGAGCACGCGCACGAAGTCCTCGAACAGATCGCGGGTGCGTGTGTAGCGGTGCGGCTGGAACGCGAGCAGCAGGCGCCGGCCGGGGAAGGCCGCGCGCGCGGCCTCCAGCGTGGCCTCGATCTCGGCCGGGTGGTGGCCGTAGTCGTCCACCAGCGTGAAGCTGCCCTGCGTGCCCAGGGCCACTTCGCCGTAGCGCTGGAAGCGGCGCCCAACGCCGGTGAAGCCGGCGAAGGCGCGGCGGATCGCCTCGTCGCCCACGCGCAGCTCGCTGGCCACCGCCACCGCGGCGAGGGCGTTGAGCACGTTGTGCCGGCCCGGCAGGTTCAGGGTCAGCGCGAGCGGGGCGCGGCCCCGGCGCAGCACCTCGAAGCGCGACTGCTCCCCCAGGACGATGTTCACCGCGCGCACCATGGCCTCCTCGCGCATGCCGTAGCTCACCACCGGGCGCGAGACGAAGGGCAGGATCTCGCGCACGTGCACGTGCTCCAGGCAAAGCACCGCGCTGCCGTAGAACGGCATGTTGTGCAGGAACTGAATGAAGGCCTGCTGCAGGCGCGGGAAGTCGTGCTGGTAGGTGTCCATGTGCTCGGCGTCGATGTTGGTCACCACCGCGACCACCGGCTGCAGGTGCAGGAACGAGGCGTCGGACTCGTCGGCCTCGACGACGATGAAATCGCCCGCGCCCAGGCGCGCGTTCGAGCCGGCGGCGTTCA
>VGIA01000042.1 GCA_016868105.1 Betaproteobacteria bacterium
GAAGTTGCGCACGTACTGCGTGTTCTCGGCGAAGGAGCTGACCACGCGCAGGGTGACTTCCTGGGCCATGGCCGCTGCGGGAAGGAATGCAGCGAAGGCCGCAAGCGAACGGATGGAGCGCATGTTTCCTCCTCGGGTAAGGGAAGGGCGAGAGTAGGGGCGTGCACCCGGCCCTGTCAACGCATTCGGGCCGCTACGGCACCGCGATGACCTCGGGCGGCGGCGGGTCCTGGTGCAGCTTCGCCACCAGCGCCGCGCGTCGCTCCAGCACCGCGCGCTGGTTGAGATAGCCCTTGTCGGTGATTTCGCCGGCGTCGATCTGCGGCGGCTCCTCCATCACCAGCAGGCGCCCCGGGTGGGTCGAGCTGCCGCCCTCGGCCATGAGCGCCGGCAGCGCCGCCGCGAGCCGCGCGCGCACCACCTCCGGCGCGAGCTTGGCCGCCGCCGGGCTGAGGAACACCAGGGCGCCCATCTGGTCGCGGTCGTGCCCGGTGATCACCGCGTCCTGCAGCAGGGGATCGCAGGCGGCGATCAGCTTCACGCGCACCGCGCCCACGTGCACCCAGGTGCCGGTGCTGAGCTTGAAGTCCTCGGCCACCCGGCCGTCGAACACCAGGCCCTTCTCCGGCGCCGCCGGGTCGGCGAACCGCATCGCGTCGCCGATGCGGTAGTAGCCCTCCTCGTCGAAGGCCGCGCGCGTCAGGTCGTCGCGCCGGAAATAGCCGGGGGTGACATTGGGACCCTTGACGCGCACTTCCAGCTTGCCGCCCGAAGGCACCAGCTTCAGCTCGCAGCCCGGCGCGGGGTTGCCCACCACGCCGGCGCGCTCGATCGGGTAGTGCACGCACGAGGCCATGGGCGCGGTCTCGGTGGAGCCCCAGGCCGAGAGCATGGCGAGATCGCCACCCTTCTGGTCGAGGGCCAGCTTCTCCAGCCGCTCCCACAGGTTCTGCGGCAGCGCGGCGCCGGCGTAGAACACCAGGTCCAGGTCGCGGAAGAAGTTTGCCCGCAGCGCCGCATCCTGTTCCAGCATCGGCATCAGCAGGTCGAAGCCGCGCGGCACGTTGAAGTACATCGTCGGCGAGATCTCGCGCAGGTTCCTGGCGGTGATCTCGGCGAGGCCCGGCGCCGGCTTGCCGCCGTCGATGTACAGCGTGCCGCCGTTGCGCAGCACCATGTTGAAGCAGGCGTTGCCGCCGAAGGTATGGTTCCAGGGCAGCCAGTCGACAAGCGTGTGCACCCGCTCCTCCAGGAAGGGCCACAACTGCGCCCAGCTTTCCTGGTTGGAGGTGAGCATCCGGTGCGTGTTGATCACGCCCTTCGGGGTCCCGGTGGAGCCCGAGGTGAACAGGATCTTGGCCACCGTGTCCGGCGTGAGGCGCGAGAACGCCACCTCCAGCGTGGAACCCGGGTTGGTCTCCAGCAGCTTGGCCACGGGGGTTGACGTCGCCCCGACCGCGGCCAGCGCGGGGGCGAATTTCTCCGGGTCGGAGGCGTAAACCAGCCCGGGCCTGAGCAGCGCGAAGATCTGCCCCAGCTTGGCGAAGTCCCTCGACATCAGCGAATAGGCGGGCGAGATCGGCGCCACCGGCACGCCGGCGTGCATGGCGCCCAGCGCGAGCAGGGCGTGCTCGACGCTGTTGTCGGACAGGATCGCCACCGGCCTGTCCGGGCCCAGGCCGAGGTCGAGCAGCGCCTGGCCGATGCGGCGCGCGCTCGCCCACGCCTCCGCGTAGCTCACCCGGCGCCAGCCCTCGCCCTTCCTCTCGGCCAGGAACGTGCGCCCGGGCGCGCGCTCGTGCCACTGCACCAGCCAGTCGCCCACTGCGCGCGCGTGGGGCCTGAGCGGCTGCGGTGAGCGCAGCAGCACGGCGCCGTCGGCGCGCTTCTCGAGCAGGACTTCGGCCGGCGCGCAGCGCAGGCGGGTACGCAGGCGCATCGTGCAAATCCCCCTGTGCGGATTCTAATGCGCCAGGCTAGCGATTGGCCGCGGCGGCGATGCTGCGGTTCATCCATTCGGCGGCCGCGGTCAGGCCGCCGAACGTGAACAGGTGCACCCCGAACACGTTGCAGCTGGCGTGCGAGATGCAATAGTGCGCGACGGCCGCAAGCTGCTCGCCGGGGTCGGTGTGGGTCACCAGCCGCACCGCGTCCATGCCCTGCGTGCGCAGGGCACGCAGCGAGGCGCTGACGCCGCAGCGCTGGGCGAAGCGCATTAGTGCGATCGGATCGGTAGGCCCGGCCAGCCCGACGTAGACCGGCGCATCGGGCGCCTTGCGCGCGAGGCCGGCGCAGTACTCGATGACGCGCGCCGGGGCGAAGCAGAACTGGGTCACGATGTAGGCGCCCAGGCCCTGCGCCGAGGCGAGCGCCAGCTTGTCGTCGAACGAGCGCTCCAGCACCTGGCGCGGAATGCGGGGATGTCCCTCCGGATACCCCGGCAGGCCGACCTCCTTCAGGCCCGCCTCGGCGAGACCACCCTCCCGGATCAGCGCGCCGCCGTCGGCGAACGGGCCCGCGGCGACCAATTCGTCGCCGCCCAGCACCAGCGCCTTGCGCACGCCTGCTTCGGCCACCGCGCGGCGCAGAAAGGTCTGCAGCTCCTCGCGGTCGCGGATGCGGCGCCCGGCGATGTGCGGCACCGGCTCCAGGCCCGCCGCGCGCACCGCGACCAGGGTCGGGATGGACTCGAGCAAGCGGTGGCGCGGCAGGTGGTTGACGTAGACCGGCGTGCCCGCAGGCAGCTGCGCGGCGATGGCGCGCGCATCCTGGGGCCTGTGGGCGCCGATCTCAAGCGACCCGCCCGAGACCAGCTCGGCGCTGACTGCGGCCACGGATGGCGCGGGGGCGTCGGTCACGCGGCGAGGAACTCGAGCACCATCGGGTTGAAGCGCCCGGCGCGCTCGAAGTAGGGCGAATGGCCGGTCTCCGGGAAAGGCTCGAAACGCCCCGCCGGCAGCGCGCCCGCCAGCGCCTTCACCAGGGCCGGATTGATGACCACGTCCTCCAGGCCCGCCAGGCACAGCACCGGGTGCCTCAGCGCCGCGAGCGCCTCCGCCGGCACGGTGCGCCGCGCCCAGAGCCGCTTGCGCATCGCCTCGCGGTCGAAGTCCGCCGCCAGCCGCCCGATCTGCTGGTACAGGTGGTGCAACTGCGGCTGCTCGCGCGCCATGCGTTCGCCGGTGGCCGGATACAGGCCGGCGCCCTTCAACCGCGCCTGCTCGCCGCGCGCCCAGTCCTCCCAGCGCGAGCGCTCCTGCGCCGTGGTGCCCGGCAAGCGCGCTGGATCCGCCGTGCCGATGGTCGCGGACATCACCAGCGCCTTTACCCTTGCCGGATGGCGCAGCGCGAAATCGAGCGCGGTCCAGCCGCCCATGGACTGGCCGACGAGGCGCACGTACTCCACCTCCAGGTGCCCGAGCAGGGCCTCGAGGTCATCGGCGTAGCGCGCCGGGTCCGGCATCCCGGCGGGGTCGTGCGAAGGCGCGAAGCCCCGATGCGCGAAGGCGATGCAGGTGAAGTGCCGCGCCAGCACCGGCACCTGCTGCCACCAGGACAGGTGGTTGCCCCCCAGGCCGTGCGCCAACGCCACCGCCGGTCCCTTGCCGTGGACTTCGTAGTAGAGGCGGGCGCCGTCCTTGAGCGAAAGCAGCGGCATGGGTTCGCGCAGTCTAGTTAGAATCGGCCGCATGGCGCAAATCGGTCCGAAGGGCCTCGCCCGAGGCCTCACCAACTACGGCGACGCCGGGTTTTCGCTGTACCTCAGGCGCTCGTTTGCCAAGAGCATGGGCTACTCCGGCGAGATGCTGGCGCGGCCGGTGGTGGGCATCGCCGACGCCAAGAGCGGCTTCAACAACTGCCACCGCCATTTCCCGGAGCTGGTCGAGGCGGTGAAGCGAGGCGTCATCGCCGCCGGCGGGCTGCCGATCGACTTCCCGACGGTGTCGCTGGGCGAGGTGTTCCTCAGCCCGACCTCGATGATGTTCCGCAACCTGATGTCCATGGACGTGGAGGAAATGGTGCGCGCGCAGCCGATGGACGCCGTGGTCCTGATCGGCGCCTGCGACAAAACGGTGCCGGCGCAGTTGATGGGCGCGGCGAGCGCCGATGTGCCCGCGGTGCAGCTGATCGGCGGCCCGATGATGCCGACCTCGTTTCACGGCGAGCGCCTGGGCGCCTGCACCGACTGCCGCCGCTTCTGGGCCATGCACCGCGCCGGCAAGGTGGACCAGGACGGCATCAATGAAATCGAGGGCCAGCTCGCCACCACCGCGGGCAGCTGCGCGGTGATGGGCACGGCCTCCACCATGGCCTCCATCGCCGAGGCGCTGGGCATGGCGCTGCCGGGCAGCGCGGCCATTCCCGCTGTGCATGCCGACCGGCTCCGCGCCGCGGAAGCGAGCGGCCGCCGTGCGGTGGAACTGGTGGCGAGGCCCATCCGCCCGTCGCAGATCATTACGGCGAAGTCGGTGGAGAACGCACTGCGCGTGCTGCTCGCCGTCGGCGGCTCGACCAACGCCATCGTCCACCTCACCGCGATCGCGGGCAGGGTCGGCGTGAAGATCGACCTGCATCGCCTGAACGAGATTTCCGATACCACGCCGGTGCTGGTGGATCTCAAGCCCACCGGCCAGCACTACATGTCGGACCTGTACGCCGCGGGCGGCATCGGCGCGGTGCTGCGCGAGCTAAAGCCGCTGCTGCACCTCGATGCGATGGCGGTGACCGGCGAGACCCTGGGCGAGCGCCTGGCGCAGGAGGAGGGCGCGTGGGTGGACCGCGCGGTGGTGCGTTCCTTCGCCGAACCGCTGGCGAAGGAAGGCGGTCTGGTGGCGCTGTTCGGGTCGCTTGCGCCCAGCGGCGCCATCCTCAAGCGCTCGGCGGCCGACGCCAGCCTGTTCGAGCGCGAGGGCCGCGCCGTGGTGTTCGCCTCGCTCGACGACCTGGCCGCGCGCGTGGACGATCCGGCGCTCCAGATCGCCCCAGAGGACTTCATGGTGCTGCAGAACGCAGGCCCGAAGTCCGGCTACGCCATGCCCGAGGCGGGCTACCTGCCGATCCCGCAGAAGCTGGCGCGCGCCGGGCTCAAGGACATGGTGCGGATCTCGGACGCACGGATGAGCGGCACCGCCTACGGCACCATCGTGCTGCATGTGTCGCCGGAGGCGGCGGCGGGCGGCCCTCTCGCGCTGGTGCAAAACGGCGACCGCATCCGGCTGTCGGTAAAGGCGCGCCGGATCGACTTGCTGGTGGAGGATGCCGAGCTTGCCAGGCGCCGCGCGGCGTGGAAGCCGCCGGCGGAGGTCCCGAAGCGCGGCTACGCCAAGCTGTACATGGACCACGTGCTTCAGGCCGAGCACGGTTGCGACTTCGATTTCCTCCGCAAGGCCTAAAGCCCTCCCCGCAAGCGGGGAGGGTCCTTCGCCTGACTTCGGGTAGCCGTGCTTCAGCTCGAAGGCGCCGCCGCTGGTGATCAGCAGGCGCGCCGAGCCCCGGCGCAGCTTGACGCCGGGGAGGCAATTACTTTATGTTTCATTTATTCAAGCCTGTACTGACTGGACCGCGCCACGATGCTGCACGCCGATGCCCCGAGCGCCGACCGCGAGACCATCGCCCGCTCCGACGACCACCGCGCGCTGAGGATCTGGCTGCGCATGCTCACCTGCACCCAGCTGATCGAGCAGCGCGTGCGCTCGCGGCTGCGCGACCGCTTCGCCACCACGCTGCCCCGCTTCGACCTGATGGCGCAGCTGGAGCGCCATCCCGGCGGCCTGAAGATGAACGCGCTGTCGCGCCTCATGATGGTCACCGGCGGCAACATCACCTCGATCGTGGACCAGCTGGCCGGGGAGGGGCTGGTCGAGCGCCTGGCCGAGCCCGCCGACCGGCGCGCCTACCGCATCCGGCTGACGCGCGCCGGCGAGCGCGCCTTCGCCGAGATGGCGCGCGAGCACGAGCAATGGGTGGTGGAGCTGTTCGGGGGGCTGACGCGCCGCGATCACGAGGACCTGCTGCGGCTGCTGGCCAAGCTGAAGGCGCACGCGATGGAGAGCGAATCATGATCCAGGCCAGGCATTTCCTGTGGCGGTTGGAGGGCGGCGTCGGCGTCATCACGCTCAACCGCCCGGAGCGCAAGAACCCGCTCACGTTTGCGTCCTACGCCGAGCTGCGCGACCTGTTCCTGCGCCTGCCGCGCGAGAAGGACGTGAAGGCGGTGGTGGTGGGCGGCGCCGGGGGCAACTTCTGCTCCGGCGGCGATGTGCACGAGATCATCGGCCCGCTGACGAAGATGGCGATGCCCGAACTGCTCGCCTTCACGCGCATGACCGGCGACCTGGTCAAGGCCATGCGCCACTGTCCCCAGCCGGTGATCGCGGCGGTGGACGGCGTCTGTGCCGGCGCCGGCGCCATCATCGCCATGGCCGCCGACCTGCGCTACGGCGCCCCCGAGGCCAAAGTGGCGTTCCTCTTCACCCGCGTCGGCCTCGCCGGCTGCGACATGGGCGCCTGCACCATCCTGCCGCGCCTGATCGGCCAGGGGCGCGCCTCGGACCTGCTCTACAGCGGCCGCTCGATGGGCGCGGAAGAGGCACTGGCGTGGGGATTCTTCAACCGCCTCGCCAGCCCGCCGCTGCCGGCGGCGATGGAGATGGCGCAGTCGCTCGCCGCCGGGCCGACGTTCGCGCATGCCATGACCAAGACGATGCTGCACCAGGAGTGGAACGTGGGCGTGGACGAGGCGATCGAGATGGAAGCGCAGGCCCAGGCAATCTGCATGCAGACCAAGGATTTCACCCGCGCCTTCGAAGCCTTCGCCGCAAAGCGCAAGCCCGTCTTTGAAGGTGACTGATGGACCGCTTCGCCCACTACGACTGGCCCTTCCTCGATCGAGCGCACGCGGCTTTGTCGCGTGAGGTCGAAACCTGGGCGCTCGCCAACCTCGCGCATGCCCACGGCAATGACGCCGATGCGATCTGCAGGAAGGTGGTGAAGGATCTCGGCAGGCACGGGTGGTTGAAATATTCGGTGGCGGCGCAGCCCGATGTCAGGACGATCGCCCTGATCCGCGAAATCCTCGCCTATCACTCGGGCCTGGCTGACTTCGCCTTCGTCATGCAGGGCCTGGGCAGCGGCCCCATCGTTCTCGCCGGCTCCGATGCGCAGAAGAAGGCCTGGCTGCCACGGGTTGCCGCCGGCGAGGCGATCGCGGCGTTCGCCTTGTCCGAGCCGGATGCGGGTTCGGATGTGGCGGCGATGACAACGACCGCGCAGCGCGCCGGCGGCGGCTGGCGCATCGACGGGGTGAAGACCTGGATCTCCAACGGCGGCATCGCCGACTTCTACGTCGTGTTCGCGAAGGCGCAAGAAGGGATTTGCGCCTTCATCGTCGAGGCCAAGGACCTGGACGCCTCCGAGCGCATCGACATCATCGCGCCGCACCCGATGGCGACATTGAAGCTGACGGGCGCGAAGGCGGAGCTGGTGGGCGAGGCCGGGCAGGGCTTCCAACTGGCGATGCGCAACCTGGACGTGTTCCGCACCACGGTCGCCGGCGCCGCGCTGGGCTTCGCGCGCCGCGCGCTGCAGGAGGCACTCGGGCGCGCGAAGGACCGCAAGATGTTCGGCGGGCGCCTCGCCGACCTGCAGATGACCCAGGCAAAGCTGGCCGACATGGCCACCGGCATCGAGGCCGCGGCGCTGCTCACCTACCGCTCGGCCTGGCTGCGCGACGCGAAGAAGCAACGCGTCACCCTCGAGGCGGCGATGGCCAAGATGCAGGCCACCGAAACCGCTCAAGGCGTGATCGACGCCGCGGTGCAGATCCTCGGGGGCCTGGGCGTGAAAAGCGGCCACCCGGTCGAGCGCCTGTACCGCGAGGTGCGGGCGCTGCGCATCTACGAGGGGGCCACCGAGGTGCAGAAAGTGATCATCGCAAGGGAGTTGCTCAGATGAAGACCGCCCACGCCGACACCTTTGCCCGCGACCGCCTGCCGCCGCGCGGGCAGTGGCCCGAGTTCGGCTTCGAGCTGCCCGAGCTCAGGTACCCGGAGCGGATGAACTGCGCCGCGGTGCTGCTCGACGAGCGCGTGCGCGCAGGCGATGGCGAGCGCATCGCGCTGCGCGCCCCGGACGGGGAGTGCAGCTACGCCCAGCTGCAGGCGCAGGCCAACCGCCTGGCCAACCTGCTGGTGCGGGAGATGGGACTCGAGCCCGGCAATCGCGTGCTGCTGCGCGGCCCCAACAACCCAATGATGGCCGCCGCCTGGCTCGCGGTGTTCAAGGCGGGCGGCATCTGCGTGGGCACCATGCCGCTGCTGCGCGCCAAGGAACTCGCGGAGATCGTCAACAAGGCGCAGATCACGCACGCGCTGTGCGACCGGCGGCTGGACGCCGAGCTGGAGCTGGCGCGCCCGGCCTGCCCGACGCTGAAGCAGCTGCGCTACTGGTACGACGATGAGACCGACGCGCTGGTCGCGCGGCAGTCGCCGGCGTTCGCCACCCTGGACACCGCAGCCGAGGACGTCGCGCTGATCGCCTTCACCTCCGGCACCACCGGCAAGCCCAAGGGCACGGTGCATTTCCACCGCGACGTGGTGGCGATGTGCGACTGCTTCCCGCGCTCCTGCCTCAAGCCCGGTCCGGAGGACATCTTCATCGGCTCGCCGCCGCTCGCCTTCACCTTCGGCCTGGGCGGTCTGCTGTGCTTCCCGCTGCGGTTCGGCGCCAGTACCGCGCTGGTGGAGCGATTCACGCCGGAGACGATGCTGGAGGCGATCCAGAGGTTCCGGGCCACCATCCTGTTCTCGGCGCCGACGATGTATCGCGCGCTGGCGGGGCTGTGGAAGAACTACGACCTGTCCTCACTCAGGAAATGCGTTTCGGCGGGCGAGGCGCTGCCCGACGCCACGCGGCAGCTGTTCCGGGAGGCGAGCGGCATCGAGATCATCGACGGCATCGGCGCCACCGAGATGATCCACATCTTCATCTCGCACACCCCTGAGACGGTGCGCCGCGGCGCCACCGGCCGCGCCCTGCCGGGCTACCGGGCGACGGTGCTGGACGAGCACGGCAAGCCCTGCGCCCCGGGCGTCGTCGGCCGCCTCGCGGTGAAGGGCCCCACCGGCTGCCGCTACCTCGCAGACGAGCGCCAGCGCGACTACGTCCGCAATGGCTGGAACCTCACCGGCGATGCCTACCTGATGGACGAGGAGGGCTACTTCTTCTACCAGGCCCGCACCGACGACATGATCATCTCGGCGGGTTACAACATTGCCGGCCCCGAGGTCGAGGGCGCGCTGCTTGCGCACCCGGCGGTCGCCGAATGCGGCGTGGTCGGCGTGCCGGACGAGGAACGCGGCATGGTGGTGAAGGCCTTCGTCGTGCTCAAGTCCGGTCAGGCCCCAGGCGAGGCGATGGCGCGCGCGCTGCAGGAGCACGTGAAGCAGGCCATCGCGCCCTACAAGTACCCGCGCCAGATCGCGTTCGTGGCCGCTCTGCCCCGCACCGAGACCGGGAAGCTGCAGCGCTTCAAACTGAGGAACGAAGGGACCAAGGCACCATGAGGCAGACCCTGCAACCGCCGGGCTGGGCCCGTCCCAAGGGCTTCTCCAACGGCATCGCCGTCAGCGGCGGCACCACCGTCTATATCGCCGGCCAGATCGGCTGGATCGGCGACGGTGTCTGGGAGGCGAAGGACTTCGGCGGCCAGTTCCGGCAGACGCTGAAGAACACCCTGGCGGTGCTGGCCGAGGCCGGCGGCAGGCCCGAGCATATCGTGCGCATGACCTGGTACGTGGTGGACAAGCAGGAGTACCTCGCGGCGATCAAGGAAGTCGGGGCCGCGTATCGCGAGTTGATCGGCAAGCACTTTCCGGCCATGGCCGTGGTGCAGGTCGGCGCGCTGGTCGAGGACCTCGCCCGGCTCGAGATCGAGACCACGGCGGTGATCCCCCGGGGGGGCGCCTCGTGAAAGTCACCGTCATCGGCGGCGGCCCCGGCGGCCTGTATTTTGCGCTGCTGGCGCAGAAGGCCTGGCCGCGCTGGGACATCACCATCTACGAACGCAACCGCCCCGACGATACCTTCGGCTTCGGCGTGGTGTTCTCCGACCAGACGCTGGACACCTTCAAGGCCTTCGATGCGCCCTCCTACGAGATGATCCGGCGCCGCTTCGCCTACTGGGGCGAGGTCGACGTGGTCTACAAGGGCCGCACCATGCGTTCCGGCGGCAACGGCTTCTGCGGCTGCTCGCGTATGGCGCTGCTGCACATCCTGCACGACCGCTGCCGCGAGCTGGGCGTGAAGTTGCGCTTCGTGCAGGAGGTCGAGGGCCTGGAGCAGTTCCCGGACGCCGACCTGGTGGTGGTGGCCGACGGCATCAACTCGCGCATCCGCGAGCAGCACCGGGACCACTTCAGGCCATCGGTGGACCTGCGGCCGAACAAGTTCGTCTGGCTGGGCTCGACCCGGCCGCTGGACGCCTTCAAGTACTTCTTCAAGGAGCAGCCCGAGGGCGTGCTGCTCGCGCACGCCTACCAGTACGAGCCCGGGCGCAGCACCTGGATCGCGGAGATGGACGAGGGCACCTGGCGCAACTTCGGCTTCGAGGCCAAGGACGAGGCGGCGATGCTCAAGACGCTCGCGGGCGTGTTCGCCGAGGAGCTGGACGGCCATCCGCTCACCGCCAACCGCTCGCTGTGGCGCAACTTCCCGACCATCGTCAACCAGACCTGGGTGAAAGGCAACGCGGTCCTGGTGGGCGATGCCAAGGCCACGGCGCACTTCTCCATCGGCTCGGGCACCAAGCTCGCGATGGAGGACGCGATCGCATTGTTCATGGCGTTGCGCGACGCCGGAGGCGGGCGCGGAGCCGTGGGCGCAGCCCTGCGCACCTACGACACCGCGCGCCGCGAGGAGGTCGAGAAGACCCAGCATGCCGCCAACGTGTCGCTCGCCTGGTTCGAGCACATGAAGCGCTACTGGGGCATGGACCCGCTGCAGTTCGCCTTCGGCGTCATGTCCCGCTCCAAGCAGATCACCTGGGAGAACCTGGAACTGCGCGACCCGGCCTTCGTGCGCGAGGTGCAGCAATGGTTTGCCGCCGGCGTGCGCGCGCAGGGCTTCGCGCTGGACGCGGGCAATCCGCCGCCGCCGATGTTCACGCCCTTCCGGCTGCGCGACATGGTGGTGGAGAACCGGGTGGTGGTCTCGCCCATGGACCAGTACAGCGCGGTGGATGGGGTGCCCACCGACTGGCACCTGGTGCACCTGGGCTCGCGCGCCATCGGCGGCGCGGGGCTGGTGTTCGTCGAGATGACCTGCGTCTCGCCCGAGGGCCGCATTACCCCGGGCTGCACCGGCCTGTGGAACGAGGCGCAGCGCGACGCGTTCCGGCGGATCGTGGATTTCTGCCACGCGAACTCGCGGGCCAGGCTGTGCCTGCAGCTGGGCCACGCCGGCCGCAAGGGCTCGACGCAGCTGGGCTGGCAACGCATGGACCATCCGCTGGAGCAGGGCAACTGGCCGCTGCTGTCGGCCTCCCCCATCGCCTACCTGGAGGGCGAATCGCAGGTGCCGCGCGAGATGACGCGCGCCGACATGGATCAGGTGCGGGACGATTTCGTGCGCTCGGCGCGCCTCGCCGACGGAGCCGGGTTCGACATGCTGGAACTGCACATGGCGCACGGCTACCTGCTCGCCAGCTTCATCTCGCCGCTCACCAACACGCGCACCGACGAGTACGGCGGCCCGATCGCCAACCGCGCGCGCTTCCCGCTCGAGGTGTTCGGCGCGGTCCGCGAGGCCTGGCCCGCCGGCAAGCCGATGTCGGTGCGCATTTCGGCCACCGATTGGGCGCCCGGGGGGCTCTGCGCAGAGGACCTGGTCGCGCTCACGCGCCTGCTGAAGGACTCAGGCTGCGACCTCATCGACTGCTCGACCGGGCAGACGGTGCCGCAGCAAAAGCCGGTCTACGGCCGCATGTACCAGGCCTCCTATGCCGATTGGGTGCGCAACGAGGTGGGCATCGCGGCCATGACCGTGGGCGCCATCACCTCAGCCGACCAGGTGAATACCCTGCTCGCCTCGGGCAAGGCCGACCTGGTGGCACTGGCGCGCCCGCACCTGACCAACCCCTCCTTCACGCTCCAGGCCTCGGCCTGGTACCAGCATGCGCCGCAGCACTGGCCGCGCCAGTACCTCGCGGGAAGGGACCAGGCGTTCCGCCTTGCCGAGCGCGAACGCCAGGAACTGAAGGACCTTCGCCTGAAGGCGCGCCCGGCAAGCCACCAGGTCAAGGACCCACCGCCGGTGTTGCCGCCGGCCTACCGGGCCGCGGGTTCCAAGCTGTAGCTCTTCTGCCGCATGCAGCCTGGCACTCGCCCGGGTCGGGCTTCTGCATCTGCGCGTCCGCCCCCGGCTTGTGCCAGCCGCCCGCACCCCCCGTCCTGCCGGGGGCTTGGGGTAGCATGTCGCGCTCATGCACCAGCGCATCGGCCACCGCCTTCGCCTGCTGCTGCTGTCCAACTCGCGCAACCCGGGCGGCGGCTGGCTGGACCACGCCGAGGGCGAGATCCGCGATTTTCTCGGTGCAGCCGGCGCAACGCCGCGCGCGCCGCTCCTGTTCTTGCCTTTTGCGGCGGTTTCGATGAGTTTCGACGCCTACACCGCGATGGCGCGCCAGCGCTTCGCGAAGATGGGCTACGCGCTGGTCGGCGCGCACCGGGCCGGGCCCGCCGCCGCGCGCGCGGCCGGAGGCTTCGTGGCGGGCGGCGGCAACACGTTCCGCCTGCTACATGAGATGCGGCGCCGCGGCTGGCTGGAGAGGGTGGCGCGCGAGCTCCGCAGGGGCAGGCCCTACCTCGGCTGGAGCGCCGGCGCAAACCTCGCCTGCCCGACCATCCGCACCACCAACGACATGCCGGTCATCGAACCGGCCTCGCTTGCGGCGATGGGTCTGCTCGGCTTCCAGCTCAACCCGCACTACACCGAGCGCACGCTCCCCCGGCACGGCGGCGAGTCGCGCGACCAGCGCATCGCGGAGTTCCATGTCCTCAATCCGCGCCTGCCGGTACTCGGCCTGCGCGAGGGCAGCCTGCTGCGGTTGGAGGGCGGCAGGCTCGAGTTGCGCCTTGGCCCGGGCGCGCGCCTGTTCCGCGCCGGCAGGAAGCCCCGCGACCTGAAGCCCGGCGCGAGCCTGGCTGGCCTGCGATGAAGCGCTGCCCCTGGGCGCGCCATCGGCTCGCCATCGGCCACCACGACCGCGAATGGGGCGTGCCGGTGAAGAACGACCGCAAGCACTTCGAGCGCCTCATCCTGGAGGGCGCACAGTCAGGGCTGTGCCGGGGCACCCTCCTCGCCAAACGTGCCCACTACCGGCGCGCCTTCGACGGCTTGCACCCGAGCAAGCGGGGTTTCAACTTCGCCGGCTCCGCCAGCATCTATGCGTTCATGCAGGCGGTGGGCATGGTGCAGGACCACCTGGCGGGCTGCTCGCGGCGCAAGGCGGGGGGCGCGTGATGCGGCTCGTCCTGGCGCTGGCGCTGGCCGGGGCGCTGCCGGCGCTCGCGTTCGAGGCCAACGGCCTGAGGCTTGGCGCGCCCGAGGCCGAGGTCACCCGGGGGTTACCGAGCGCGCGCTGCAAGGCGCTGGAGTGGAAGAGCGAGGCCGCCGACCGGCGCTGCGACGACTCGCGCGTCGCCTTCGGCGGCGTGACGGCGCGGATCACGGTCTACCTGAAGGCCGGCACCGTTCAGGCCTTCCACATCCGCTTCGACGGCCGCGACCTGGAGCGGATGAAGACGCATTTCCGGGTCGCCTACGGCGCACCTGCCGCGGAGGTGACCGAGCTGATCGCGCGCGGCGATAAGGGCGAGCGCCGGGTCTTCAAGATGCGCTGGGAAAAGGGCGCCGAGCGCGCCGTGCTGACCGCGCTGGAGAACAGCAAGCGCGCCGGGCTCGAGGCCTGGCGCGGAAACTTCGACACCGAGATCTACCGGGTGAAGTAGCGCTGCAGGCGGCGCTCAGAGGTAGATCCAGGGCCGCCGCGGCCGGTCCATGGCCTGGAACGCGGCGATCTCCGGCTCCATTGCCAGGGTCAGGCCCAGTTCGTCCAGCCCCTCCAGCAGCATGCGCTTGGGCCGCGGCGAGATCTCGAAGCGCGTCGTGCCGTTGATGGTTTGGCGCGCCAGGTCCACGGTGAAGGTCGCGCTGGCGGGCGCAGAGGCCAGCGCCATCAGGCGCCGCACTTCGTCGGCCGGCAGCCGGATCGCGAGCAGCCCGTTCTGCAAGCAGTTGCCGAAGAAAATCTCGCCGAAGGACGGCGCGATGACGCAGCGCAGTCCCATGCGGGCGAGGGCCCACACCGCCATCTCGCGTGAGCTGCCGGTGCCGAAGTTCTCACCGGCGACCAGGATCTTCGCCTCGCGCCAGGGCTCGCGGTTGAACACGAACCCCGGGTCCTCGCTGCCGTCGGGCCGGTAGCGCACCATTTCGAAGGCCCAGGGACCGAGCGCCTCGCGCGGCGTGCCGGCGCAGCGCTCGACGCGGATAATCAGGTCGGTGTCGACATTGACCTTCGGATAGGCGGCCGCGATCGCGGTGAGGGTGCCGAATTTCTCCATGGCTAGAGTGTCCTCGCGTCCGTGATCTCGCCCGCCACGGCGCAGGCCGCGGCGGTGGCGGGGCTGGCGAGATGGGTGCGCGCCCCCGGGCCCTGGCGGCCGACGAAATTGCGGTTGGAGGTGGACACGCAGCGCTCGCCCGGCCCGACCAGGTCGCCGTTGGCGCCCACGCACATGGAGCAGCCGGGCTCACGCCACTGGAAGCCGGCGGCGCGGAACACCTCGTGCAGGCCCTCGGCCTCCGCTTCGCGCTTGACGCGCATCGAGCCCGGGACCACCCAGGCCTCGACGTGCGCGGCGACCCTGCGCCCGCGCGCGATCGCCGCCGCGGCGCGCAGGTCGGACAGGCGCGAGTTGGTGCAGGAGCCGATGAATACGCGGTCGATCCTGGTGCCGGCGAGGGGCTGGCCGGGGCTGAGTCCCATGTACGCCAGCGCTTCGGGCTTGAGGTCCGGAATCCTGCCATCGACGCCGATGACGTCCTCCGGGCTGGTGCCCCAGGTCACCTGCGGCACCAGCCCCGAGCAATCCAGCGCCACTTCGCGGTCGAAGCGGGCGTCCGGGTCGCTGGGCAGGGTCCTCCAGTGCGCGAGCGCCTGGTCCCACAGCGCGCCCTGCGGCGCGTGCCGCCGGCCCTTCAGGTAGGCGTAGGTCTTCTCGTCGGGCGCCACCATGCCGATCTTGGCGCCGAACTCGATCGACAGGTTGCACAGCGTCATGCGGCCCTCGATCTCCAGCTCGCGGATCGCGGCGCCGGCGTACTCCACCGCATGGCCCAAGGCCCCGGTGGTGCCGTACTTGCCGATCAGCGCCAGCATCAGGTCCTTGGCCGTGACCCCAGGGGGCAGCGCGCCCTCGAAGCGCGCGCGCATCGACCTGGGCTTGGGCTGCACGATGGTCTGGGTGGCGAGGACATGGCAGACCTCGCTCGAGCCGATGCCCCAGGCGAGCGCGCCCAGCGCGCCGTTGGTGCAGGTATGGCTGTCGCCGCAGACGAGCAGCGTGCCCGGCAGCGTGAAGCCCGACTCCGGCCCGATGACATGCTCGATGCCCTGGTCCGGATCGTTCACGTCCAGCAGCAGGATGCCGTCGCGGCGGCTCTCGTCGCGGAAGATCTGCATCACGTTCTTCGCCCAGGGCGTCTTGTCGCCGGCGCGGCCGGGCTCGGTCGGGACGACATGATCGGCAACGCCCAGGGTCAGCTGCGGGTGGCGCGGCTTCAGGCTGCGCTTGGCGTTGTCCAGCTGCGCGCGGCTGCCCGAGAGCTCGTTGAGGATGTGGCGGTCGACGTGCAGCAGCTGCATGCCGTCGCCCAGCTCGGCAATGACGTGCAGGTCCCAGAGCTTCTCGAACAGGCTGCGGCCCACGGCCGGCACCTATTTCGCTGCCACGTGCCGGCGCTCGAATTCCCAGACGTCCGGGAAGCCCACCAGCTCGTGCAGTTGTTTCATGTCGTAGGCGGGCACCGGGCTGCCCTCGGTGCTGCCGTGGCGCAGCAGGTACTCGTAGGAGGCCTGCAGCGCGGCGCAGGCAGGGGTCATCCCGGCGCTGGGGTAGATGGCGATGGCGAAGCCGAATTCCTGCAGCGTTTTCGCCGGCACCACGGGCGACTTCCCGGTCGGCACCATGTTGGCCATGAGTTTGGCGCGGCCGGCGAGCGCCTCGCCGATGACCTTGAACTCGGCCTGCGATTCCGGCGCCTCGACGAACAGGATGTCGGCCCCCGCCTTGGCGAATGCCCTTGCCCTGCGCAGCGCCTCGTCCATGCCCAGCCCGGTGCGCGCGTCGGTGCGCGCGATGACGAGCAAGTCCGCGCTGCGGCGCGCTTCCACCGCCACCTCGATCCGCTTCACGGCCTCCTCCAGCGCCACTACGCGGCGATTGGGGGTGTGGCCGCACTTCTTGGGCGTTTCCTGGTCCTCGATCTGGATCGCCTGCACCCCTGCCGCCTCGTAGCCGCGCACGGTCTCGCGGATGTTGAGCAGGCCGCCGAAGCCGGTATCGGCGTCCGCGATCAGGGGCGTCTTGGTGCCCTGCGCGATGACGCGGGCGCGCTCCACCATGTCGCGGTAGGTCACCAGGCCGGCGTCGGCCAGACCCAGGTGCGAGGCCGAGATGCCGTAGCCGGTCATGTACAGGGCCTTGAAGCCCATGCGGTCGGCGATCTTCGCCGAGAACATCTCGAACACCCCGGGGGCGAGGATGAACTCGCCGCGGGCGAGGATCGCCTTCAGTTCCCCCGCCACGTCAATCCACCCGCGCGCCGGAGCGCCTGACCGCCTCGCCCCACCTCTTCACCTCGCCCGGCAGCATCGCCTGCAGCTGCGCCGGCGTCGAGGCCACCACGCTGAGGCCGACGCCGGCGAGCCGCTCCTTGATCAGGGGATCGTTGAGCGCGGCGGAAATCTCCTGCTGCAGCCTGCCGGTCGTGGCATCCGGGATCCCCGGCGGGCCGAAGATGGCGAGCCAGCTGTCGGCCTCCGCGCCCTTGACGCCCTGCTCATCGAGCGTCGGCACCTCGGGCAGCGCCGGTGAGCGCTTGAGTGAGGCGATGGCGAGCGCGCGCACGCGGCCGGACTTGATGTGCGGCAGCGAGGTGTTCACGCTCACCGCGGTCATCTGCACGTCACCGGCGAGCACCGCCTGCACCGCCGGCGCGCCCCCCTTGTAGGGCACGTGCACCAGCTGCAGGTTGCCGGCGGCTTGCAGGAACATGTCCACGGTGAGGTGCGAGCCGTTGCCGGTGCCCGCCGAGGAGTAGGTGAGCTTGCCCGGCTGCGCCTTGGCCAGGGCGATGAACTCGGCCGCGTTCTTCGCCGCCAGCGACGGGTGCACCATCAGCACGGTCGGGAAGGTCGCCCCCAGCGTGATGCTGGTGAAGTCGCCCGGCACCTTGTAGGGCAGCTTGCTGTACAGCGTGGGCGCGATCCCGTGGGTGCCGTTGTCGCCCACCAGAAGGGTGTAGCCGTCCGGAGCGAGACGCGCCACGTGCTCGCTGGCGACGGTGCCGCCGGCGCCGGCGCGGTTCTCCACGATCACCTGCTGGCCGAGGCGCTCGGAGAGCTTGGCGGCGAGCACGCGGCCGAAGGTGTCGGAGTTGCCCCCGGGGGCGTGCGGCACGATCAGCCGCACCGCCTTGGTGGGGTAGGCCTGCGCCAGGGCCGCGTGGGCGGATGCGGCCAGGAGCAGGGCGAGCACGGTTCTGAGCAGCATGATTCCTCCTCGGGAATCGCTAACCAGGGCGGTTAGCATGGCGCAATTGTACGTGGGTAGTTGGGGATAGAATGAGCGCCCAGATGCATTTCGACGCAGTGGTCATCGGCGCGGGTTTCGCCGGCCTCTACCAGCTTCTGTGCCTGCGCGACCGCCTGGGCCTGAAGGTGCAGGTGATCGAGGCCGGCGGGGACCTGGGCGGCACCTGGTACTGGAACCGCTACCCGGGCGCGCGCTGCGACTCGGAGAGCCACGCCTACCGCTACTTCTTCTCGCGCGAGCTGGCCGCGGAGTGGCAGGCCAGCGAACGCTATCCGGGTCCGGCCGAGATTCGCGCCTATCTCGACCACGTCGCGCGCAAATTCGACTTGCGGCGCGACATCCGCTTCAACACCCGCGTCGCGGCGGCGCACTTCGACCAAGCCGCGGGCCTGTGGCGCATCCAAACCGAGGCCGGCGGGCGCTGCACCGCCGCCTTCCTCATCACGGCGGTCGGCTGCCTGTCCTCGGCCAACGTGCCGGCCATTGCGGGCCTCGCCGATTTCCGCGGCAAGTGGTACCACACCGGGCAGTGGCCGCACGAGGGGGTGGACTTCCGCGGCAAGCGCGTCGGCCAGATCGGCACCGGCTCCACCGGCATCCAGGCCGCGCCGGTGATCGCGCAGTCCGCGGCCCACCTCACCGTGTTCCAGCGCACCGCGAACTACAGCGTGCCGGCGCGCAACGCGCCGCTGGCGCCCGAGTTCAAGCGCTGGGCGCGCGAGCATTTCGAGCAGATCCGGGAGATTGTGCAGTCCACGTTGAACGGGCACGCGTTTCGCATCGAGCAGCGCAACGTCGCCGACGTCACCCCGGCCGAGCGCCAGGCGATCTACGAGGCGGCCTGGGAGAAGGGCGGGCTGCAGTTCCGCGCCACCTTCAAGGACCTGCTCACCGACCGGGCGGCCAATGCCACGGCGGCCGAGTTCCTCAAGGCGCGCATCCGCGCCGTCGTGAAGGACCCCGCCACCGCCGAGGCGCTGGCCGACATCGACCATCCCTACGCGGCCAAGCGACCGCCGATCGACACCGACTACTTCGAGACCTTCAACCGGCCGAACGTGACGCTGGTGAACCTGCGCCAGGATCCCATCGAGTGCATCACGGCCCAGGGGATCCGGACCAAGAGCAGCCGGCATCCCCTGGACATCATCGTCTTCGCCACCGGCTTCGACGCGCTGACCGGGCCGCTGCTCAAGATGGACATCCGCGGGCGCGGCGGACGGTCGCTGCGCGAGGACTGGAAGGGCGGGCCTAGCACCTATCTAGGCCTGCAGGTGCCGGGCTATCCCAACCTGTTCACGATCACCGGTCCGGGCAGCCCGTCGGTGCTCACCAACATGCCGGTGGCGATCGAGCAGCATGTCGAGTGGATCACCGAGTGCATCGGCCACCTTCGGAAAACGGGCATGGCGACCGTCGAGGCCTCCGACACGGCGGCGACCGCCTGGGGCGCGCAGGTGGACGAAGCCGCGCGTGCGACGCTGCTCTGGGACGCCAAGCATTCCTGGTATTTCGGCGCCAACGTGGCGGGCAAGCCACAGGTGTTCATGCCCTACGCCGGCGGCCTGAACAAGTACCGCAAGATTTGCCAAGGGATCGCGGCGCGGGGATACGAAGGATTCGTCTTGGCGCGCGCCTGATGGCGCACCCGATCCGCAGCGCCCGCCTCGCCTTCGCCCAGAAATCCACGCGCTGGCGCGCCGGCGGCGGCGCGCGGTTGCAGTTCTCGCAGGTCGGGCGCAGTTCGAGCATCCTCTTCAGCCCTGCTTCGCCGGCTGCGGATGCGCGCGCCGCATGCTCGGCGAGAGCACCTGGTCCGAGATGTGGAAGTCCCAGACCGCGCCGCCGCCGCCGGCGGCGAATTCCGCCACGGCCTGCGGCAGTCCGTCCAGG
>VGIA01000043.1 GCA_016868105.1 Betaproteobacteria bacterium
GGATCATCCTGAGGCAGATGACGATTCCCAGCGGCACCAGGATGAGGTCATCCAGGAGGCCGAGGATCGGGATGAAGTCCGGGATCAGGTCGATTGGCGAAACGACGTAGGCCACGATCATGCCGGCGAGGATCTTGGCCGCGAGCGGCGTGCGGGGGTCGCGGGCGGCGTGGTAGAGCGCCAGCGTCTCCTGCTTGAGGCAATCGGCCTTTTGCCTCAGGTACTCGCCGAGCGAAAGCTTCTGCATCAGAGCCAGCGGCGCACGCGGCGGCGGTAGTCGTCGAACTCGGCGCCGAACAGCTTCGCCATCGCGCGCTCCTCGGGTTCGATCTGGAAGCGGTTGATATACAGCACGAACAGCGGCAGCGCCGCGAACGCCGCCGGGTGCGCGAGGTAGGCCGACCAGGCCAGCAGCAGCACCAGCATTCCCAGGTACATCGGGTTGCGGCTGTGGCGGTAGATGCCGGAGCGCACCAGGCTCGTCGCCTTCTCCGGCTTGAGGGGGTTGATGGGGGTCCTGGCTTTCAGGAACGCGGCCAGGCCCGCCAGGTCGATCGCGGCGCCGATGCAGGCGAGCAGGATCGCGGCTTTCGTGGCGCCGGGGGCCGGGATGCGGTATTGAGGGAACTCGCGCGCGAGCAGCCACATCAGGCCGGCGGTGGCGAGGCCCACGAGGGGCGGCGGGATGCGGTGCTCCAGGGCGCGCATGCTAGGCTGATCTAACCGATCGGTTAGATCTGTTGTGTTCAGGAGGCGTGATGATCGCGGTCATCTTCGAAGTATTGCCCAATCCCAGGCGCAAAGACGATTACTTGCGCATGGCCGAGGGCTTGAAGGCCGAGTTGCAGGCGATGGACGGGTTCGTGTCGGTGGAGCGCTTCGAGTCGCTGACGACGCCCGGGAAGTACCTGTCGCTGTCGATCTGGCGGGACGAGGAGGCGGTGAAGCGGTGGCGGAACGTGGCGGCGCACCGGGCGGCGCAGGCGGCGGGGCGGGGGGAGGTGTTCCAGGATTACCGGCTACGGGTGGCGACGGTGGTGCGGGATTACGGGATGCATGAGCGGGGGGAGGCGCCGGGGGATTCGCGCGGCGCGCATGGGTAGCCGCTCGGAACGCAAGGCCTTCGCTTACGGGTGAGGCCCCCAGGCAGCGGCAAGAAGAAGCTGGTTGGCCTGCGTCCTCGCCAGGGGGCGCGGCTTGACTTCGAGATCGCTAAAGCCTCGTTGCCCCACGCCCTTGCCACACCTCCTTACCCCGCAGCAAGTTCTCGGCACAAATCCGCTGTTGCGGGCGTACACCCCGGGAGCGTTGACGAGACCCCTTCGGACAATGCGGTGCATGGCCCAGTGCTTGCGCACGCTCACGGCCGGGATGTGAACTGCGAACGGAGGAACGTCTTCATCCCCGCAAATCCGGAGCGCCACTCCTGAATTGCAAGGTTAAGATTCGGGCTGCGCAAATCACCCTGGTTGCGCCCCCAGTTTCAGGATCACTAGAATTTCTCCATGAAGAGGCTTGCTGCCATCTGTGCGTTCATTCCCCTGGCCGTCCTCGCCCAGGCCGTCGCCCCCGAGGAACGCCTCTTCGAAGCCCTGCACGAAAGCAAGCCCCTGCTCGCCGAAGGCATCGTCCTGCGCGGCAGGATCAACCTGGACGCCCGCAACGCGAACGGGGAGACGCCGCTGCACGTGGCGATCGAGAAGAGCTACAAGGAGCTCACCGAATTGCTGATCAAGTCAGGCGCCAGCCTGGCGGCGAGGACGAAGAACAGCGAGACGCCGCTGCACTACGCGGCGATGCAGACCGATCCGCACTACGCGGAGCTGCTGCTCAGGGCGAAGGCGGACCCGAAGGTGAGGAACGACGACGGGGAGTCGCCGCTGCAGTGGGCGATCCTGACGGGGAACACCGATACCGCGAGGGTGCTGATGCAGGCCGGCGCGGACCTGAAGGTGAAGGACTTGAAGGGGAATACCGTGATGCACGCGGCGGCGGACGGGGGCTACGAGGAACTGGTGCGGCTGCTGCTGCAGCAGGGGGTGGATCCGAAGGCACGCAACCGCGAGGGCAGGCTGCCGCTCGACATGGCGCGCGAGCGGGAGCACAAGACCGTGGTGGAGATGCTGGAGAAGCTCAGCCGCTAGGCTGGGGCCGCCGACCGGCCGCGTGTGCGCAGGATCACGCCGCGGTCCCGGCGAGCCCGAACGCCGCCGCCAATCTCTCGTAGGACCGCACCCGCGCGGGGTAATCCCCGGTGAGGGTGAGGATCATGATCTCGTCGGCCTGGTACTGCGCCGCCAGTTCTTCCAGCTTCGCCTTGCAGGTGGCCGTGCCGCCGAAGATCAGCCGCGGCCGCTGGCTGCGGATGTGCGCCATTTCCGGCTCGGTGTAGCGGCGCGCCTCGGCCATCGCCAGGGTCGGCACCGGGGTGTCCAGGTTGTAGGCCATCTCCAGCCGGCGCAGGTCCACCACCTTCGCCATCCGCTCGCCCTCGGCGTCGGTCTCGCCGCAGGACACCGAGCAGCACAGCAGGGTGTGGGGCCGGTCTTCGCGCGCCGAGGGCTGGAACTGGTCCCTGAAGTAGCGCATCACGGTGTCACCGCCCTGGGCGTTGATGAAGTGCGCGAAGGCGAAGCGCAGGCCCAGCTGCGCGGCCAGCACGCCGCTGTAGTCCGAGGACCCCAGCAGCCACACCTGCGGCGCGCCGGGCCCCTCGGGCTGCAGGCGCACGCGCCTGCTCGGATGCTCGTCGGGCAGGTTGCCATCGAGATGCCCCACCAGCTCCCAGACGCGCTGCGGAAAATCCTCCGCAGTGGGAAACTGCCCGCCGCCCACCGCGCGCGCGGTACGCTGGTCCCCGCCCGGGGCGCGGCCGATGCCGAGGTCCACGCGCCCCGGGTAGAGGGCCTCCAGCATGCGGAACACCTCGGCCACCTTGAAGGCGCTGTAGTAGGGAAGCAGCACCCCGCCCGAGCCGATGCGGATGCGCCTGGTTTCCGCCCCCAGGCGCGCGAGCAGCACCTCGGGGCAGGGATCGGCGAGCGCGGCGATGGCGTGGTGCTCGGCGAGCCAGTAGCGGTGGTAGCCCAGCTCATCGACGCGGCGCGCGAGCGCAAGGGTGGCCTGCAGGGCCTCGGCGGCGCTGTGGCCATGGATGATGGGGGACTGGTCGAGGACGGAGAGCTTCATTGGGCAACCTTCTGGCTGGCGAAGGCCCATTGTGGTGTGAAAGTCACCGCGAAGGCGGCGGCGAGGCCCCGCTCGCCGGCGGCCCAGAACCCGGCCACAAGGCCGAGGTACTGCGCGACCAGGCCCATGAGCAGCGGCGTACTGAGGTGCCACAGGGCCCAGCCCAGCCCGCCCCAGTCCCTGGCAAGGTGGTCCCGAGCGTCCGGAGTGGTCGCTTTCGTCCAGAACCGCGCCAGCGGGGAGGTCCTCCAGACCCTGACGTTGCCGGCCTGTCCCCCCTGATTCGGGTATATTCCCTTGGGCCCGGCCATAAAAACAGCCTCAAGGGACAGGGACGGCGACATGCATGCAACCCAGATCCGCCAGAAAGACGGGATCTTCTATTTCGTCAGCTACCGGGCGAAGGATCTCCTCGCCAGGGTCCGGTTCATCAGCCGGTTCTACGGCGAGGGCGAGCAAATCGCCCCCTCCCCGGTGTCGCAGGCCGACGACATCGCCCAGTTCATCTCGCGCATCGAGCGCACCGACTCGGCCTTCCAGCGCGGCCTGTCGCGCGCCAAGGTGCGCCAGCTCACCAACTTCTACGAGACCGCGATGTCGCAGCCCGCGATCCCGGGCACGGTGCTGCTGTTCACCCACGAAAAGCTGCAGTTCCGCGCCAATGGCGACGGCTCGGGCAGCCTCGCCGAGCCCAGCGGCAAGTTCCTGATCATCGACGGCCAGCACCGCCTGGCGGCGCTGCACTTCTACAACCAGGAGCGCCCGCAGGACGCCGCCACCATCAGCGTGCCCTGCGTCATCTTCGACGGCCGCAGCGAGGACTTCGCCGCGGAGATGTTCGTCATCATCAATTCCACCCCGACGCGGATCAACAAGTCGCACCTGATCGACCTGTACGAGCGCGTGTCCTGGGCGGCGCCGGACCGCAAGTTCGCCGCGCGCCTGGTGGAGAAGCTCTACAGCGAGGGCGACAGCCCGCTCAGGTACCGCATCAACCGCCTGGGCGGCCGCAGCCAGCGCGACAAGTGGGTGCTGCAGGCCGAGCTGTTCAACGAGATCCACCGCTGGGTGCGCGGCAAGTGGCGCTCGATCCAGCTCGCGGGCGGCAGTTCCAAGGAAGTGCCGCGCTACTACGGCATGGTGCGCGACTTCTTCAAGGCCGCGAAGAGCGCTTTCGGCGAGGCCTGGGGCAGGGACGGCTACATGGTCACCAAGCCGGTTTCCATCAAGGCCATGATCCGCGTCTGTTCGGATCTGTCGCGCGAGGACGGCGACAAGGAGGAGGGGCGCCTCGCGCGCTGGGAGCACCGCCTCGGGCCCTGGTCGGAGATGGCGAAGATGTTCAATGAGGAGGGCTTCTACGAGCGCTTCCCCGCCAAGGGTGAGGTCGAGCGCGTCGCCCGCGTGCACCGCGACCTGGCGAAGGCCGCGGGCATCGAGGTCGGCAAGAAAACCTAGCCCAGGTCAAAAACAGGGACGGACCACGATTTTTCGCACAGCGGAAGATCGAGGTCCGTCCCTGTTTTGGTCCTGATTTCGACCCTGATTTCCTCTGTGCTTGATGACGCTGCCCCCAGGCTGCGCCAGTTGCCGGGTGCAGAACGCTCAGGCGATGCCCTGCTCTAGGCCCGCGACGGTGATGCCCTCGAGGGGCCGCTTCAGGCGAAGGTGATCTCCATCCCCCGTACCGCGAAGCCGTGCAGGTCGGTACTCCAGGTTTCCCCCGGCTTCACCGGGTGCGCGTCGGTGATGGTGCCAGTGCTGATGATCTCGCCCGCGCGCAGCGGCTCGGCATCGGGCTGGTTCGCCAGCACCTCGATGAAGTGCGCCAGCGCCAACAACGGGCTGTCGAGCACCACCGAGGCGACGCCCCGGTCGCGCACTTCGCCGTTGCAACTGAGCGCCACCTTGAGCCAAGGCAGGGCGGCGGCGAGGCCCGAAATGCGCCCGATTGCGACCGGCGTGCCCAGCACCAGGTGCCCGTGCAGGCCGTTGTCCGCGGTGCAGTCGGCCAGCGTGAACTTCCAGTCCGGGTGGTGACATTGCACGATCTCCACCGAGTGCGCGATCCACTCGATGGCGCTCAGCAGCGCCTCGGGGTTGCGTGAGCGTGGCGGTGGCGCCTTCAGGCCGAAGCAGATTTCGGGCTCGATGCGCGGCTGCGCGTAGCCTGCCAGCGGCACCGTGGCGCGGTTGTCCGCCGCGCGCGTCAGGGTGCGGTCGTACACCGTGCCCCAGATGGGCTGGTGCACGCCATAGCGCGGCCAGATCGACCGGTTGGTGAAACCGATCTTGCGGCCCACCGGCCGCCAGCCGGCGGCGAGGCGCCGGGCGTGCAGTTGTCGCGCCGCTGCGTAGCCCGAGGCGGGGGTGAAACCCGGGTCGCGGCTGGTGAAGGGCGCCGCCAGCCCGGCGCGATCGTGCAATGCGGCAAGTTCGTTGGCGACGGCCGAGGCGTCCATGATCGGCCGATTCTAAATTAGACTAGGCACATGAGCGGCGAACTGGACCCTACCCTGGCCTGGGCGATCCTGGGCCTGACCCTGGTGATCATTGAGCTGGTCACCGGCACCTTCTACCTGCTGATGCTCGGCGTGGCCGCCTTCGGCGCCGCCGCCGCCGCGCACCTCGGCCAGGACACCCCGGTGCAGGCGCTGGTGGCCGCCGCGATCGCCGCCGCCGGCTGCTACTGGGCGCACGCCTACCGGGTGCGCAACGCCGCGGCGCAGATGCCGCACATCGACGCCGGCCAGCCGGCCAGCTTCGAATCCTGGATCGACCAAGGCGCGCGCCTGGCGAGGGTGCGCTACCGCGGCGCGAGCTGGGACGCCGTGGTGGTCGACGAAAACGCGGGCGAGGGCTCGCCGCAGGGCGGCTCGCTGCTGTACGTGCTCTCGGCCAACGGCAACACGCTGAAGGTCACCGCCCGGCGCCCGGGCTAGTTCAACCTAGGAGTTCCCCATGCTCATGAAGATGGTCATCGCGCTGGTCGTGTCCATTGCGGCCGCGCTCTTCCCCGCCACCGAGAAGTACGCGGTGTGGATCTTCTTCCTCGCGGTGGTGGTGGCCTTCGTCATGGAGGGGGTGCGCATCGTGCCGCAGCAGTTCGCCTACGTGGTGGAGCGCTTCGGCCGCTTCCACGCCACCCTGGAGCCGGGCCTGAACCTGATCATCCCGTTCCTCGACCGCGTCGCCTACATGCACTCGCTGAAGGAAGTGCCCCTCGACGTGCCCGAGCAGGTCTGCATCACCAAGGACAACACCCAGCTCGCGGTGGACGGGGTGCTGTACTTCCAGGTCACCGATCCGCGCCTCGCCTCCTACGGCTCGGCCAACTACATTTCGGCGATCTCGCAGCTGGCGCAGACCACGCTCCGGAGCGAGATCGGCAAGATGGAGCTGGACAAGAGCTTCGAGTCGCGCGAGGAGATCAACCGCCAGATCGTGGCGGTGCTGGACGAGGCCGGGCGCAACTGGGGCATCAAGGTGCTGCGCTACGAGATCAAGAGCATCACCCCGCCGGAATCCATCCTGCGCGCGATGCAGCAACAGATCACCGCCGAGCGCGAGAAGCGGGCGCTGATCGCCAAGTCCGAGGGCCAGCGCCAGGAGGAGATCAACCTCGCCGACGGCAAGAAGCAGGCCGCGGTGCTGGAGTCCGAGGGCGAGAAGACCGCCGCCATCAACCGCGCCCAGGGCGAGGCCACGGCGCTGCGCCTGATCGCGGAGGCCAACGCCGCCGCGGTGCGCGCGGTCGCCGAGGCGATCAGCGACAAGGGCGGCATGGACGCGGCCAACCTGAAGGTGGCGCAGGAGTACGTGCTCGCCTTCGGCAACCTCGCCAAGACCTCCAACACCCTGATCCTGCCGGCCAGCGCGGGCGACGTCGGCAGCATGGTCGCCACCGCGATGACGGTGCTGGACAAGACGCGCCAGGCGAGCGTGGCGGCGAAGGCCTGAGGCGCCGGGGAGGCGGGGCATGACCGTCTTGGCCTGCAACCACTTCACCATCCTCACCGACGACTTGCCGGCGACGCTGGCGTTCTACGAGGAACACCTCAACCTCAAGGCCGGCGCAAGGCCGCCGTTCACCTTCCCCGGCGCCTGGCTCTATGCCGACGGCGGCAAGGGGCCGGACCCGATCCTGCACATCGTGGCCGGCATCGGGCGCGAGCGGCTGGTGAAGGGCGTGATCGACCACGTGGCCTTCACCGGCAGGGGGCTTGCCGCGGCGGTGGCGAAGCTCAAGGCCCGCGGCGTGGATTACGAGCTGCGCCGGCTGCCGGCCTACGGCACCTGGCAGCTGTTCTTCTTCGACCCCAACGGCGCCAGGGTCGAGATCGATTTCGACGCCGCGGAACCGGCGCCGGCGCAGGCCGGCGACGCCGCGCGCGCCGGGGCCCGCGCCTACTAGGACTGCGCGGCCCCCGCCGCGCGGCGTCGCTCCAGCAGCTGCGCGGCCACCACCACGGCGAGCAGCGCGAGGCCGACCGCGTCGGTGACCAGCCCGGGCTTGATGAGGCAGCACGCGGCGATCACCAGCAGCGCCCGCTGCCACATCAAGGCAGGGCCCAGCAGCCAGCCGAACAGGCCGCCGGAGAGGCAGATGACGCCCACCGTGGCCGAGGCCACCGACCAGAGCACGAACGGCCAATCGGCACCCCAGTCCTTGACGATCAGCAGCAGCCGGGGCTCGTAGACGAACATGAACGGCACGATGTAGGCCGGCGCCGCGGCGCGCATCGCGGCGAAGCCCGATTGCCACATGTTGGCCTTGGCCAGGCTCGCCGCGGCGAACACGGCGAGGGCCACCGGCGGGGTGATGGCCGACAGGATGGCGAAGTAGAACGCGAACATGTGCGCCGCCGGGGCCACTACGCCCATCTTGATCACCGCCGGCACCAGCAGCGCCACCATGACGATGTAGGCGGGCGTCGTGGGCATGCCCATGCCGAGGATGATCCCGGCCACGGCGGTGAGCAGCAGCGCGAGGATCAGCGCATCCTGCGCCAGCGCGATCACGATCTGGGTGAACACGATGCCCAGGCCGGTGATGGTGACGCAGGCGATGACGATCCCGGCGCAGGCGCAGGCCATCGCCACCGACAGCGCGTTCTTGGCGCCTTCCTCTAGCGCCTCCAGCACGTTCTTCCAGCGCAGCCCCTCGCGCGTGGTGGCGCGCATCGCCGCCACCGGCAGGCAGCTGATCGCGGCCACCAGGGCGCACAGCGGCGCCGAGTAGCCCATGAACAGGCCCAACAGCACGATCAGGATCGGCGTGAACAGGTGGCCGCGCTGCGCCATCACCAGGGTGAAGCGCGGCAACTGGTCCCTGGGCACCCCGGCCAGCCTGTGGCGCTTGGCCTCGAAGTGCACCGCGAAGAATACCGCGGCGTAGTAGAGCAGGGCCGGCACCAGCGCCCACAGCGCGACCTGCGCGTAGGGCACCGAGAGGAACTCGGCCATGACGAAGGCGGCAGCGCCCATCACCGGCGGCATGATCTGGCCGCCGGTGGAGGCGACCGACTCCACCGCGGCGGCGAAGGGCGGCCGGAAGCCGGTGCGCTTCATGAGCGGGATGGTGATCGGGCCGTCGACCATGACGTTGGCCACCGCGCTGCCCGAGACGGTGCCGAACAGCGACGAGCTCACCACCGCCACCTTGCCCGGGCCGCCGGCGCTGTGGCCGGTGATGGACATGGCGAAGTCCATGAACAGCTGCCCGGTGCCGCTCCTTTCCATGAAGGCGCCGAAGATGACGAACAGCATGACGTAGGAGGCCGAGACCCCGAGCGTCGAGCCGAAGATGCCCTCGGTGGACAGGTAGACCTGCTCCATCAGCACCGGCAGCTTGACCTGGGTGAAGACCGCGGCGTAGACCAGGAACACCAGCGCGGTGAGCGGCAGCGCCCAGCCGATGACGCGGCGCGTGCCCTCCAGCACCACCAGCACCGAGACCACGGCGAAGAACCTGTCCGCCGTGGTGAGCTCGTCGATGTAGATGATGCGGTTGGTGAAGGCCTGGTAGTTGAGGAAGATGTTGAGGACGAAGGCGAGGCCGAGCCCGAGCAGCGCCCAGTCGAGCAGGCGCCAGCCGATGCCGCCGCCGGGGCGCGTGGGGTAGAGCAGGAACACCAGCCCGACGGCGAACATCAGGTGCGTGCCGCGGAAGATGACCGCCTCGGGGGGGCCGAATCCGGCGACGTACATGTGGTACAGCGACATCACCACCGCGATGGCGCCGACCAGCCCGCGCAGCAGCTTCGAGCCGGGCGCGGTGGCCGGCTTCTCGTCGGACTGGATCGGTGTCCTCGGCGTGGCGATCTCGGGCAAGGCTCCCCCCTCGGGTCCTGGAACGAAAACGGGGGCGGCTGCGCCGCCCCCGTCCCGGGTCAGACCGGCTGCGGCAAGCTTACATCGCCCCCGCTTCCTTGTAGAACTTCGCCGCGCCCTTGTGGAAGGGCACGCCGATGTCGGTGGCCATGTCCTTGGGGGTGATGCCGGCGATGGCCTTGTTGACCGCCGACATCGAGTCCACGTTGGCGGCCATGGTCTTCACCATGTTGTAGACCACCTGCTCGGGCAGGTCGCAGGCGGCGATGATGTGGGTGGAGTAGCCGATCACCGGCACGTCCTGCGTCTGCTTGGGGTAGGTGCCCGCCTTGATGATGAGCTTGTTGTAGCCGGCGTTTTCCTTCTTCAGCGCGGCCATGGTCTTGTCGTCCACCGGCACCAGGTTGATGTCGCGCGCGCTGGCGAGGTCCATCACCGAGGAGGCCGGCGCCGTGGTGCCGAGCGTGAACACCTGGGCGTGGCCGTCCTTCATCATCGACACCGCGTCGGTGTAGGAAGCCTGGAAATTAGCCTTGGACAGCGCCTGGTAGGACAGGCCGTTCAGCTTCAGCACCACCTCGGTGAGCAACTCGCCTGTGTTGCCCTTGGGCTGGGTCACCAGCGACTTGCCTTTCAGGTCGGCGAGTGCCCTGACGTTGGCGCTGGCGAGGGCCACCACCTGGAAGTACTGCGGGTAGATGTTGGCCAGCTGGCATACGTTGGTGACCTTCTTTGGATAGGGCGCGCGGCCGGCGATGCCGTCCACCGTGGTGCTGGAGTTGCCGAAGCCGATCTGCGCCTTGCCCTCGTCCACGCCGCGGATGTTGGCGATGCCGGCGCCGGGGGTGGCGGTGACGTTCAGCCCGGGGATCGCCTTTTCCCACATGCCCTTCAGCGCGCCGCCCAGAGGCACCCAGACCCCGCCCTGAGGGCCGGTCATGAACGTGACTTGCTGCGCGGCGGCAGGAAGCGCGCTGAGCGCGCCGATTGCGCCCACTGCGAGCGCGAGAGCCTTGAGTTTCATTCCGTACTCCTCCAAGAGATTAGGTAAGGCGTGAGAGGGGGAATCATACCGCAGGACACCTCTACGCTTGCCGAAGGCCTGGCAAGGGTACAGGGGAGCGCCGAGATCGCGCCGCACGTGGCCGTTGCCCGCGAGCAGCACCGCCGGGCCGCCCGACCCTACGCACGACGCCTACACGCCTAGGTCACCGGCGTCTTGACCGGCTTGCCGGCGAAGTGCAGCTGCAGGTTCTCGACCTGCAGCGCGCCCATGGCGGTGCGCGTTTCTTCGGTGGCGCTGCCCACGTGGGGCAGCAGCACCGCGTTGTCGAGCGAGAACCACGCCGGGTCGATCTTCGGCTCGTTGTCGAACACGTCCAGGCCGGCGCCGGCGATCCTGCCTTCGCGCAGGTAGCGCAGCAGCGCCGGCTCGTCGATGAGCGAGCCGCGGGCGATGTTGACCACGAAGCCCTGCGGCCCGAGCGCGTCCAGCACCGCGGCGTTGACGATGCGCTGGGTCTGCGGCCCGCCAGGGGCGGCGACCAGCAGCACGTCGGAATTCTTTGCCAGCGACACCACGTCGGGCTCGTAGGGCCAGGCCAGGTTCTTGCGGCTGCGGTTGTGGTAGCGGAGCTTCATGCCGAAGGCCTCGGCGCGCTTGGCGATCGCCTCGCCGATGCGGCCCAGGCCCAGCACACCGAGGGTCTTGCCTCCCAGTGACGTGGTGAGCGGATAGGCGCCGCGCGTGCCCCACTGGCCGGCGCGCAGGTAGTTCTCGGACTGCGGCAAGCGCCGCAGCGTGGCGAGCACCAGCGCCATCGCGGTGTCGGCCACGCATTCCGTGAGCACCTCGGGGGTGTTGGTGACGATGATCCTGCGCTTGGCCGCCGCGGCGAGGTCGATCGCGTCCACGCCGACGCCGAAATTGGAGATGATCTCCAGCTTCGGCAGCTGGTCCATCAGCGCGGCGTCCGCCCCGGAGGCACCGAAGGTGGCGAGCGCGCGCACCTGCTGCGCGTGCTGGCGCAGGAACGCCAGGTGGTCGGCCGCCTCGTAGAGCTTGTGGCAGGTGAAGATCCGGTCCAGGGCCTCCTGCGTGCGCGGCAAGAGTCTCCCGGTGACGATGATCTCCGGCTTCATGGACTTCCCTTTTCAGCTGTTGAACTTGGCGCGCAAGGCCTCGGCCCCGCGCGCGAGCAGGCCGACGTCGGCGCCCACGGCGCAGAAGTTGCAGCCGGCGGCGATCATGCGCCTGACGTCGGCCTCGACCGGGGACAGGTACCCCGCCGCCTTGCCCGCCTTGCGGATGCGGCGCATCGCCTGCTCGATCAGCGGCAGGATCGCGGGGTTGGAGGTCTCCCCGGCATGGCCCATCGAGGCGTGCAGGTCGGCCGGGCCGATGAACACCCCGTCCACCCCGTCCACTGCGCAGATGGCCTCGAGCTGGTCCAGCGCGGGTTTGGTCTCGACCTGCACCAGTACGCACAGTTCTTCATGCGCGCGCTTTGCGTAGTCCTTGACCCGGCCGAAGCGCGTCGCGCGCGTGGTGCCGGCAACGCCGCGCACCCCCTCGGGCGGGTAGCGCGTGGCCGCGACCGCGGCTATTGCCTCGGCGGCCGAGCAGACATAGGGAATGAGCAGCGACTGCGCGCCGATGTCGAGCACGCGCTTGATGTGCACCGGGTCGTTCCAGGGCACGCGCACCACCGCCGCGGCAGGATAGGGCGCCGCCGCCTGCAGCTGCGCGAGCAGGCTCTCCAGGTCGTTGGGCGAGTGCTCCTGGTCGAGCAGGATCCAGTCGTAGCCCGCCCCGGCGATGACTTCGACCGTGTAGTTGGAGGACAGGCTGGACCACAGCCCGATCTGGTTGGCCCCTTCCTGTAGCGCGCGCTTGAACGCGTTCTTGGGCAATTCCATGGTCGTCACAGGTCGAACTTCACGCCCGAGTCCTTCACCACCTTGGCCCATTTCGCCTGCTCGGACTGCAACCAGGCGCCGAGGGACTCCGGGGTGCCAGTGCGCACGTCGGTGCCCAGCTTGGCGAAGCGCGCCTTCATGTCCGGTGCGTTCAGCACCTTGATGAGTTCGGCATTGAGTTTCGCCACCACGTCGCGGGGCGTGCCGGCGGCGCCGACGATACCTTGGAAGGAACCGGTCTCGAAGCCCGGCAACCCCTGCTCGGCGACGGTCGGTGTGCTCGACGCGGAGGGCACACGCTGCGCGCTGGAGATGCCCAGCGCCCGCAGCCGGCCGCCGGTGACCGAGGGCCACGTGGCAAGCATGCCGTTGAACAGCACGTGCGCCTGGCCGCCGGCCACCGCGGTGACCGCGTCGGCACCGCCCTTGTACGGAATGTAGGTCCAGTTCACGCCCATGCGCTGCGCGAACTCGATGCCCGCCAGTTGCGGCGCACCGCCGATGCCGGAGACCGCAAAGTTGAGCTTGCCCGGATGGGCCTTGGCCATCGCCACCAGTTCGGCGACGTTCTTAACCTGCACGTCCGGGTGCACCGCGAGCACGTGCGGCGAATAGGACACCATCACCACCGGCGAGAAGTCCCTCGATGGGTTAAACGGCAGCTTCGGGTAGACGCTGGCGCTGATCACGAGGCCACCGAGGTCCGTCAGCAGCAGCGTGTAGCCGTCGGGCGCGGACTTGGCGACGAACTCGGCGCCAACGTTGCCGTTTGCGCCTGGGCGGTTCTCGACTACCACCGGCTGGCCCCAGGCCTCGGTGAGCTTTGGGCCGATCTGGCGCGCGAGGATGTCGGAGGTGCCGCCTGCGGCGTAGGGCACCGTGAGGCGGATCGGCTTGGCCGGGTACTGCTGGGCCTGCGTCGGAAATGCGGCGCAAAGTGCCGCCGCAAGGCTGGCGGCTGCGGCTTGGAATTTCATTGGTGCTCCTTGGCGACCCGTAATGGCTGGGCCGGGCATTGTAAACTTGGCGCCCCGCAACGAGATACCCCTGAGGACCAAAAATGCTAAACCGGATGGTTCGCATGGTGGCTGTCCTGCTGAGCGCGGCGGCGGGGCTGGTTGGACCGCACGCCCAGGCGCAGGCCTTTTCCGCCAAGCCAGTCCTGGCGCCAACGGCGCCATCGCCGCGGAGTTCGTTGCCTTCATGAAGGCCAGGCCGGAGCGCCGGACGCAGGTCGCCAACAAGGGCGATATCAAGCCGCAATGACCATGGCCGATAACCGGATCGTCAAGGCAGGGCCGCTCGTGCGCGCCATTGAGGCCGTCGTCCTGGCCGGCGGCAGCAACGCCCGCGAAGCGAAGATCGTGGCGGAGAACCTGGTTACCGCCAACCTGACCGGGCACGACTCCCACGGCGTGGGCATGATCCCGCGCTACGTCGACTCGCTGCTGGAGGGGGGGTTAAAGGTCAACCAGCATCCGGAAATCCAATTCGACGGCGGCGCCATGCTGTCGCTGGACGGCCAGCAGGGCTACGGCCAGGTGATCGGGCTGGAGGCGATGGACATCGGCATCGCCCGCGCCAAGGAGCACGGCATGTGCGTGATGGGATTGGGACGCGCCCACCACCTGTGCCGCATCGGCCAGTGGGCCGAGCAGGCGGTGGCGGCGGGGCTGGTGTCGCTGCACTTCACCAACGTGATTTCACGCTCCATCGTCGCGCCCTACGGCGGCGCAGATGCGCGCTTCGGCACCAACCCGGTGACCGTCGGCATCCCGATCCCGAACCAGCCGCCGTTCATCCTGGACATGGCCACCAGCGCGGTGGCGCAGGGCAAGATCCGCGTCGCGCACAACAAGCGCGAGCGGGTTTCGCCCGATTGGCTCATCGACGACCAGGGCAACCCGACGCCGGACCCGAAGTTCGGCGTCGTCGAGCCCTTCGGCGCGCTGCGCACCTTCGGCCTGCACAAGGGCTACGGCCTGGCGGTGGTGTGCGAGCTGCTGGGCGGCGCGTTGACCGGCGGCGGCACCTGGCACTCAGACGACCGCTCGAAGAAGCGCGTCTGGAACGGCATGCTCACCATCCTCATCGACCCACGGCGCCTCGGAACCGGGGATGTGTTCGCGCAGGAGACCACGGCGTTCCTGGAGTCGCTGCGCCGCTCGCCGGCGGCGCCCGGCTTCGACAAGGTGCGCATCGCCGGCGAGCCCGAGCGCGAGACGCGCGCCAGGCGCGAGAAGGACGGCATCGCGGTGGACGCCAACACCTGGGAGGAGATCGTGGCCGCGGGGGCGAAGCTGAAGCTTGAGCGGCAGAGGCTGGAGCGGCTGGTTCAGGGCGGCTGATCGCGATCCTGTCCCTTGCCGGTGCGGCGGGGGGGCCTGCGCCCCGCGGAACTGACTCAGGCGGGCTTGTCGCCGCCGGGCTTCGGGGGGGCCTGCGTCCTGGCCGCGTCCTGAGGCGCCTTGTAGTCGCCGATGATGCCCTTCAGCGGGCAGGCAGACACCAGGGGGCACTTGTTGCAGCCGGCGGTCAGCGCAATGGGGCAGAGCGTCATGATGAGCTCCTCAGGGGGTCGGGCGGGACAACCTTAGCACGCGCGGGTTCATGACCGCGAACCACAGCGGCGGCAGCAGAGCGAGCGGCACCATGGCGGGGTAGCCCGCAGGCAGCTTGGGGCTCTCGGCCTGCGGCTGCAGCGCGCCATAGGGCCGCCCGGGACTGAGGTGGTGGTCGGCGTGGCGCTGCAGGTGCACCAGGAGACAGTTGCTCAGCCGCTCGTAGGCGTCCCAGGCGTGCGCCGCCGTCGGGCGCTCGTAGCGGCCGTCGGGCAGCCTGCTGCGCTCCAGTCCGTAGTGCTCGATGTAGTTCACCGCCTCCAGCTGGAGCACCGCGACCGCGGCCTGACCGAAGAAGAACGCGACCGCCCAGGGACCGAAGGCGAGTCCCAGCGTGGCCGCGATGGCGAGGCTCGCCGCCCAGGGGCGCAGCACCTCCGAGCGGTCCAGTTGCCAGGCATGCGCGAACGAGCCCGCCAGGGTGCGCGGCAGGAAGCGCCAGAAGCCCTCGCCGTAGCGCGCGCTCGCCGGGTCCTCCGGGGTCGCGACCCGGACGTGGTGGCCGCGGTTGTGCTCCACGGTGAAGTGGCCGTAGCTCACCGACACCAGCAGCAGGCGCGACAGCAAGCGGTCCAGCTGCGGCCGCTTGTGCCCCAGCTCGTGCGCGATGGTGATGCCGGCGCCGCCGGTGGCGAGGCCGACCGAGGCGGTGAAGAGCAGGGCGTCGCCGTTGTCCAGCGCGCCCCGGCCGACCAGCCACGCGCCCCAGGCGATCAAGCCCACCTGCAGCGGCACCCAGGCGTGGAGCACGAAGCGCAAGAACGGGTTGCGCTCCAGGCGCAGCAGCTCCTCCGGCGGCGAGGGCGCCGCATCGCGTCCGATGACGAAATCCAGCAGCGGCACCGCGACGAAAAACACCGCGAGCGCGTACCAGTACTGGCCGAGGAGGTGGCCGATGACCGGCGCGCCCGCGACGGTGAGGGCGAGCAGGAAGCGCGCGTCGCGCAGGGCGAAGCCCTCGGCGCGTTCAGGCCTGGAGGACATCCTGCCAGTTCGGCGTGCGCGCCGGTACCGCGCCCAGGTGGCCGCAGCGCGGCACCAGCCTCGCGTTTTGCGCGCGCGCCCAGGTGACCGCGGCCTGCACCGGTTGCCTAGCCGCGCCCGAGCCGCGCAGCGACTGATCCACTTCGGTGTGGTTGAGCGCAACCACGCCGGGGGCGCGCGCCGCGCAGAGCAGTTCGCCGAGGCGGTGTCCGTCGCGCAGTATGACCAAGGCGCCGGCGTCGCCGTCGCGCCGGTGGATGCTGGGCGGGGTGGAGGGGCGGGTGTCCATGCCGCCAGTTTAAGCGCCGGCGGCGAGGTGCCGCAGTAGGGCACGCGTGACCGCCTCTGGCTGCTCCTGCTGCACCCAGTGTCCGGCGCCCTCGACCAGGATGGGCGGGGCCATGCGCGAGCAGGCTCTGCGCTGCATCTTCTCGAAGTCGCCGGGCCGCTGGTAGATGCCCCAGTCGCTGCGGCCGGCGATGAAGCAGGCGGGGACCTCGATGGCGCGCCCCGAGTACAGCTGCTGCTCGGCGGTGAAGCGCCCGCCCAGGCGGCAGCGATACCAGTTCAGGCCGCCCTGGAAGCCGGTGCGCCCGTACTCCGCGCTGTAGACGCGCAGTTCGTCCTCGGTGAGCCACTTGCAGGCGGCGATCGCGGCGGCCGAGGGCATTTCTGCGGCCACGGTTGCCGCCATGTCCTGGTCGCGCTCCATGATGTAATAGGTGGGCATGCGCGCGATCCCCTCCGGCGCCCAGGAGGCAAGCGGCACGGGCTGGTTGGCGGTCCAGTCTGCGCTCTTGTGGTGGTAGTAAGCGCGCAGGAAGGCGTGCACGCCCTGCGGGCAGCGATGCATGTCCGCGTCGGCCTCGCGTGTGCCGTAGTACCACTGGTAGTGCTTGCGCGGCGGATCCAGCGCGCCGAGCTGCTCGTTGAGGCGTTCGGTCGAGGGCACGCCGGCCTCGGGGGCGAGGGCGGGCGGGCCGGCGAACGGCGCGCTCATCAGGGCGAGCGACCGGAACATGTCCGGGCGCACCAGCGCGCACCACGCCGCCACCATGGCGCCGAAATCATGGCCGACCACCGCCGCCACGGACTTCAGGCCGAGGGCATGGACCAGGCCCAGCGTGTCGCGCGCGAGATTGAGCGCCCGGCAGGCGCCCCAGTCGCCGTCGTAGCTCGCATCCCATCCCGTGGTGCGGCCGTAGCCGCGCTGGTCGGGTGCGATGATGTGGTATCCGGCATCTGCCAGGGGGAGCATCACCTTGCGCCAGCTGTAGGCGAGCTCGGGAAAGCCATGCAGCAGCAGGACGGAGGGGCGCCCCTGGTCACCCGCCTCGAGGAGGTGCATCGACAGGCCGTTGACGCCCGGCACGGACCTGGAGCGGATGCCCTCGGGGAGCGCGTACAAGTTAGTGGATCTCCGGCTCGGCCGTGGGCGCGGTGCCCTCGAGGAAGTCGAAGTCGCAGCCCTCGTTGGCCTGCTTCACGTGCCGGGAGAAGATCGCCCCGTAGCTGCGCTCGTACTTCGGCGGCGGCCGCTTCCAGGCGGCCTTGCGCCGCGCCATCTCCTGGTCGGAGATCTTCAGGTTGAGGACCTTCTTCTCGGCATCGAGCTCGATCAGGTCGCCGGTCTTCACCAGCGCGAGCGGGCCGCCGACGAAGGCCTCGGGCGCGACGTGCAGGATGCAGGTGCCGTAGCTGGTGCCGCTCATGCGCCCGTCCGAGATCCGCACCATGTCCTTCACGCCCTGCTTGACCAGCTTCTTGGGCATCGGCAGCATGCCCCATTCCGGGAAGCCGGGGCCGCCCAGCGGCCCGGACATCTTCAGCACCAGCACCGACTTCGCGTCCACCTCCAGGTCGTCGCGGTCGATCCTCGCCGCCATGTCGTTGTAGTCCTCGAACACCACGGCCTTGCCGGTGTGCTTGAGGAGCTTCGGGTCGGCGGCGCTCGCCTTCAGCACCGCGCCGTCGGGCGCCAGCGACCCGCGCAGCACGACGATGGCGCCGGATTTCTTGAGAGGCTTGTCTCGGGGCAGGATGACCTCGGCGTTCCAGACCTTGGCGTCCTGGATGTTCTCACCCAGCGTCCGACCGTTGACGGTCTTCGCCTCCAGGTCCAGCAGGTCACGCAACTGCCAGAGCAGCGCGCGCAGGCCGCCGGCGTAGTAGAAGTCCTCCATCAGGTACTTCGCCCCCGAAGGCCGCACGTTGGCGATCACCGGCACCTTCCTCGCAATCTGGTTGTAGCGCTCCAGGGGAAAGGCGAGGCCGGCGCGGCCGGCCATGGCCACTAGGTGCACGACGGCGTTGGTCGAGCCGCCCATCGCCATCAGCGTGGTGATGGCGTTGTCGAACGAGCCGCGAGTGAGGAAATCCCTGGGCTTGAGGTCCTCCCACACCATCTGGACGATGCGCTTGCCGGTGAGCGTGGCCATGCGCGCGTGGTTGGAGTCCGGCGCCGGGATCGAGGAGTAGCCCGGCAGGGTGAAGCCGAGCGCTTCCGCCAGCGACATCATGGTCGCCGCGGTGCCCATGGTCATGCAGGTGCCCGGCGAGCGCGCGATGGTGTCCTCGATGTCCTGCCAGTCGCCCTCGGTGATGCGCCCGGCGCGCAGCTCGTCCCAGTACTTCCAGGTGTCCGAGCCCGAGCCCAGGGTCTGGTTGCGCCAGTGGCTGTTGAGCATCGGTCCGGCGGGCAGGTAGATCGCCGGCAGCCCCATGCTGACCGCGCCCATGATGAGCGCCGGGGTGGTCTTGTCGCAGCCACCCATGAGCACCGCGCCGTCGGCCGGGTAGGAGCGCAGCAGTTCCTCGGTCTGCATGGCGAGGAAATTGCGGTACATCATGGTGGTGGGCTTCTGCATGGTTTCGGCCAGCGCCATCGCCGGCATCTCCAGCGGGAAGCCGCCCGCCTGCCAGATGCCGCGCTTCAGCTCCTCGACCCGCTGCTTGAAGTGGGTGTGGCAGTGGTTGATGTCGGACCAGGTGTTGATGATCGCGATCACCGGCTTGCCCGCGTAATCCGTGCGGTCGTAGCCCATCTGCGCGGTGCGCGAGCGATGGCCGAAGGCGCGCAGGTCCTTGACGCCGAACCAGCGGTGGCTGC
>VGIA01000044.1 GCA_016868105.1 Betaproteobacteria bacterium
CGGGGGGCTATTCGGCGTCGGCCTGCGGCCCCAGCACCGCACGGCGGAACCGGGCCTTGAGCAGGCCTCCGTCCCGAGGCGGCAGAACCAGCGGAATCTTCTCGGCCAGCACCTTGATCTGCATGAGCACCGGCCCGGGCTGCCCCAGCAGCGCCTTGCGGGCGGCGGCGAACTCCGCCTCGGTCCAAACCACGGCCGAGGCGCCCAGACCGCAGGCGCGCGCCACCCCGGCAAGGTCCACGCCCGAGGCCGTGTGCGTGGCCTGCATCCCGGTCTCGCCGTAGCGCTCGTTGTCGATCACCGCGATGGCGAGGTTGCGCGGCCGCTGCACGCCGATGGTGGCGAGCGAACCCAGCCCCATCAGCATCTCGCCGTCGCCGGTGATCACCAGCACCCGGCGCGCGGGCTGCGCCAGCGCCAGGCCCAGGCCCACCATTGCCGCGGCGCCCATGGCGCCCCACAGCGGGAAACTGAGCGGGGAATCGCCCGCCGCGGAAACGTCCCAGGCGGTGGAGCCCAGGCCGGCGACCACCAGCAGCTCGCCGCGCTCCTGCAGCAGGGCGGCGACGATCTCCCTTCGTTTCAGGATCGCGCTCATCGGCCGGCCTGGTCCTGGAAGCTCTTGATGCCGATCACGCGCTGCGCGATCAGGACCGCCACCGCCGCGTAGCTGCCCCAGGCAAGGCGCGCGGCGGCCTCGGCCGTGGGCTGCACCTCTTGCGCGCTCGCGGCGTGCTGCACCACCACGCCCATGGCTTCGAGCGCGGGCCGAGTCGCCTGGCCCATCGGCACCTGCCAGGGGTTGAATTCGCCCTGCTCGCCGCGCATGGTCACCAGCATGAGCAGCGGAAAGCGGCATTCGCTGGTCATGCCCAGGGCGTTGATGCAGTTGCCCACGCCGCTGGATTGCATCAGCAGCACGCTGCGCTCACCGCCCAGCCAGGCGCCGGCGGCAAGACCGATGCCCTCCTGCTCGGTGCTGAGGGGCACCGCGCGCATCGCGGGGTCCGCCCGGCACAGCTCGATCAGGCGCTTGTGGCCCGCATCGGGCACGTAGCCCACCTGGCGCACCTTCGCCTGCCTGAGGACGCCAAACAGCTTCTGCGGCCAATCGTTCATCGTGCTCCCAGCCTAGGATTCGCCTACCGTCACCGCGACGGTCTGCACGGAATTGTTGCCAAAGCCGGTCGCGTCCCACACCGGCTCGAGCGGTTGCGTCTCGCCGATCGGCGAGCGGTGCGGCCCTGCCTGCGATTTCCCCGCCAATGGCCTGTCCTCCTGCGGCGATTCTATAATGCGTGCGACCCGCACCATGCCAAACCGCGCCCGAATCCACGATCGCTTGCGCAGCTGATGGAGCTCGCCGCGTTCCTCGCCGGGCGGCCGGCGGGCGATCTATGGGTGTTCGGCTACGGCTCCCTGATGTGGTCGCCCGGCTTCAGCCACAGCCGCAGCGCCATGGGGCGCGCGCACGGCTACCACCGCGCGCTGTGCATCCTGTCCAACCGCTACCGCGGCACCCCCCAGCGCCCGGGGCTGGTGGTTGGCCTGTGCCGCGGCGGGTCGTGCTGGGGGATGGCCTTTCGCATCGCAGCGGACAAGGTGGAGCGGGCGCTCGCCGTGCTGTGGCGGCGCGAGATGCGCAACAACGTGTACATTCCGACCATGGTCTGGGTTGCGATCGGCCGCCGTCGGCGCGTGCGCGCGCTCGCCTTCGTCGCCGACACCGCGCACCGGCAGTTCGTGCGCGAGCTGGACCTGCACGGGCGGGCGCGCCTGGTGGCCCAGGGCATCGGCCAGCGCGGCCGCTGCCTGGACTACATCCGCAACACGCTGGGGCACATGGCGGCGCTGGGCCTGCGCGACCCGCACCTGGAGCGTGTGCTGAGCGCCGCCAGCGCCCTTGCGATGCAAGCGCTGCACGAGAGGGCAGATCGATGAGCGCAAGCAGCCGCGACGCCCTGTGGCCCGCTCGCCTGCACCACCTGCGCCGCGACAGCGAGGAGCCGGCGGCTCTCGCCCGCTTCTACGGCAAGCTGCTGGGCGATGCGCTGGTACCGCTCCCCGGCGGCGATTGGCTGGTTTGCGGCCGCGGCCGGCGCCTGGTGGTGGGCAAGGGCGCCAAGGCCGCGGTTCCCTGGTACGCGCTGCAGGTGGCCGGCGCGGCGCAACTGGCCGGGTACCGCCGCGGCCTGCAAGCCCTCGGGCTCGCCTGCGAGCCCTCGCCCTCGCCGCTGTTTGGCGAGGAAGCCTTCGCGATCACCGACCCGGATGGCCGGCGCGTGGTGTTCGGGCTGCCGCGCGCGCCCGAGGCGGCGGGCGGCAAGCCCGGGCCAAGCGCGAGGCTGCAGCACTTTGTCTGCGCCAGCACGCAGCCCGAGGCGATGCTCGCCTTCTACCGCGACCGCCTGGGGCTGGTGGAGTCCGACCGCGTGCTGGAAGGCGAACAGCTCAGCGCCTTTTTCCTGCGCTCGGACCCCGAGCACCACAGCTTTGCCGCCTTCCGCGCCCCCGCGTCGCGCCCGGACCACCACTGCTACGAAACCAGCTCCTGGAACGACATCCGGGACTGGGCAGATCGCCTGGGCGGGCTGCGCATCCCGTTGTGGTGGGGACCGGGACGGCACGGCCCGGGCAACAACCTGTTCTTCATGATCGAGGATCCCGAGGGCCACAAGGTGGAGTTCTCCGCCGAGCTGGAGCGGATGCCCAAGGACCTGGCGCACCGCACCTGGCCCCACGAGCCGCACACCCTCAACCTGTGGGGCTCGGCCTGGATGCGCTCGTGAGGGCCGCCCGCGCGAGCCCTAAAAGGGCGCAAAAAACACCGATGCGCCACGTTTTCCGGTGAGCTTTGACTTCGACACGCCGATCGAGCGGCGCGGCTCTTGGAGCATGCGCTGGGAGCGCTATCCGCCGGAGGTGATCCCGCTGTGGGTGGCCGATACCGACTTTCGCGCGCCTCCGGCGGTGCTGGAGGCGATGCGCGAGCGCATCGAACACGGCGTCTTCGGCTACAGCGCCCAGCCGGCGGCGCTGCGCGAAGCGATCGCGGCGCGGATGCAGCGCCTCTACGGCTGGCGCGTGGAGCCGGACTGGATCGCGTTCCTGCCCGGGGTGGTGCCCGGGCTGCACCTTGCGGCCCGCCACCTGATGAGGGCGGACCAGCACGCGCTGCTGCCGGTGCCGCTGTACCACCATTTCAGGCAGGCGCTGGAGCGCTCGCCTCGCGCGTTCACCGAGGTGCCGCTGGTCCTTGCGGACGGGCGCTGGGTCTTCGACGAGGCCGCGCTCGCCGCCAGCGTGCGCCGCGAGACCCGGCTGCTCTTCCTGTGCAACCCGCAGAATCCGGGCGGCACCATTTTCACCCGGGCGGAGCTGGAGCGCCTGGCTGCGTTCGCGGCGCAGCACGACCTCGTCATCTGCGCGGACGAGATCCACTGCGAGCTGCTGCTGGACCGGGGCAAGCCCCATGTGCCGATCGCGAGCCTCGCGCCCGAGGTCTCCAGGCGCACGGTCACGCTGGCCTCGCCCAGCAAGGCGTTCAACTTCCCGGGCGCCGGATGCGCCTGGGCGGTGATCGAGGATGCGGCGCTGCGGCGCGCCTTCATGGCCGATGACCACGCCACGGTGCATGGCCCGTCGCTGTTTGGCTATGCGGCCACGCTGGGCGCCTACCGCGATGGCGCCCAGTGGCTGGCGGCGCAACTGGCCTACCTGGCCGGCAACCGCGACCTGGTCGAGCGCTTCGTGGCCGCGACCCCGGGCCTTGCCATGGCGCATGTCGAGGCGACCTACCTGGCCTGGATCGACTGCTCCGGCCTGGCCGCGCCCGACCCGCACAAGCTGTTTCTCGATGCGGGGGTGGCGCTTTCCCCGGGCGCGCAGTTCGGCGCGCCACGCTTCGTGCGGCTGAACTTCGGCACGCAGCGGCTACGGCTCGCACAGGCCTTGCAGAGGATGGCAAAAGTGGCCTGTCCCTGAAAACCAAAGCGCCGGCGCCGGGTCTGCGGCCCGGCGCCGGCGCCGGAACCGCTCCTTCGCCTTACTTCTTGGCTTTCAGCTCGTCTTTTTCAAGCGAATCCTTCTCCTCCTCGCCCTGCTCCTCGGTCTGCTTGGCCGGGTCCTCCTCCAGCCGGTTCATGCTGTCGTCCACCTGCTCGGTCTTGGTGGCGCGCGACTCGGCCTGCAGCTGGGTCGGGAACCAGGTGGCAATGGCCGGGAAGGCCACCAGGATGGCGATCGCGATCACCTGCAGGATCATGAACTCGAACATGCCCTTGTAGATCGTCGCCAGCGACCATTCCTTGACCACCTGGCGCAGGTAATAGGCCGACATCGCCACCGGCGGTGAGAGGAACGCGGTCTGCAGCGTCACCGCCACCAGGGCGCCGAACCAGACCATCACCATGTCGGTCGGGATGCCGAGCGAGGTCCCGAGCTCCACCTTCAGCGCCTCCATCACCGGGTAGAAGATGGGCAGGAACACCAGAATGATGGCCGGCCACTCGAACGGCCAGCCCAGCAGGAAGACCAGCAACAGCACCATGACCAGCATCAGCACCGGCGAGAACTGCAGCGCCAGCATCGTGTCGGTCATCCAGTTCGCCGTACCCATGCGCGCGAACACCGCGCCGAAGATGTTCGAGGTCGCCGCCAGCAGCAGCACCATGGCCGAGGTCGCGGTGGTGGACAGCACCGCGCGCTTCAGGCCCGCGTAGGTGAGCTTGCGGTAGGCCGCGGCGAGCAGCAGGGCGCCCAGGGACCCCACGCCGGCGGCTTCGGTGGGGGTGGCGATGCCCGCCAGGATGGAGCCCAGCGCCGCGGCGATCAGGCCCACCAGGGGCACCACGCCCAGGGTCACCTCCCTGATGATGATGGGCAGGCTGCTGACGCGTTCCTCCTTGGGCACCGGAGGGCCCAGTTTCGGGTTGAGGAACGAGCGCCCCAGCAGGTAGGCGAGGTACAGGGCCGCCAGCATGAAGCCCGGGCCGAAGGCCGCGGCGTAGAGGTCGGCAACCGACACGCCCAGCACCGGCCCCATGACGATCAGCATCACCGAGGGCGGGATCAGGATGCCGAGGGTACCGCCGGCGGTGATGGCGCCGGCGGCCAGGCGCCCGTCGTAGCCGGTCTTGATCATGATCGGCGCGGCCATGATGCCCAGCACCGTGACCGCGGCACCGACGATGCCGGTGGCCATGGCGAAGATGGTGGCGGTGAGGATCACCACCGCGAACAGCGACCCCCGGATCGGCGCCAGCAGCAGCCGCAGGGCGATGAACAGGCGCTCCATCAGCCCGGCCTGCTCGGTGATGAAGCCCATGAAGATGAACAGCGGCACCGCGGCGAGCAGCGACTCCTTCATCATGCCGATGGTCTGGAAGTAGGCCAGGCTGAACACCACCTCGCCCAGCCCGAAATAGCCGAAGGTGAGCGCGAGAAACAGCAGGGTGAAGGAGATCGGGAAGCCGATGAAGATCGCGCCGATCATCACCACCAGCATGGCCAGGCCCAGGGCGGCGATCGCGGTCACTTACTAGACCTCGACTTTTTCTTTGTGCTCGAGCTCGATGCCGGTGCGCGCGGCATACACGCTCTTGATCGTCTCCGAGACCCCCTGGACGAGCAGCAGCAGGCAGGTGAGCGGGATCACCATCTTGAACGGCCACAGGACCGGCCGCCAGGGCGTTTGCTCCGAGAGCTCGCCGATCCGGTACGCATACAGGCCCTCGGCGCCAGTCACGATAAGAAAGATGAAGATGGACGGGAAGAAGAACACGATGTAGGCCACCGAGTCGATCATGCCCTTGGTGCGGATCGACCACTTTTCGAAGAAGAAGTCGGTGCGGATGTGCGCGCCTTTGTGCAGCGCGTAGGCCGAGCCGAGCATGAAGATGGTGCCGTAGAGCATGTAGGTCAGCTCGAAGGACCACTCGGTCGGCGCATCGAACAGGTAGCGCGCGAAGGCCTCGTGGCAGACCACGTAGACCAGGGGCAGATTGAGCCAGGCCACCCAGGTGCCGGTGGTGTCGGTGAACTTGTCGATGCCCCGGACCAGGCGGATCTGGGCGGGCAGGTTTTGTTGCACTCGGGCAGCCTCGTTCAAGAAAAAAAAAGGGGGGGCAAAGCCCCCCCCTATTTTGAGCTCTCGCTATTTCTTCGCTGCCGGCTTGGCCGCAGCGGGCTTGGCGCCGCCCTCAGGCCAGTAGTGGTTCGCCGCGAACGAGTAGGGCGGATAGTAAAAACGCTTGGCCGGCACCACCACGCTCGCGTAGGCGCGCTGCGAATCCACCACCTTCTTGAAGAAGGGGTTTTTCGCCGACTCTTCCGCCGAGAGCTCATCCCAGGCCTTGAGGAACGCGGTCAGGATGTCGGGCGGGGTGCGCAGGATTTGCACGCCGTGCTTCTCGCGCAATTCCTTGAGCGCGTCGGCGTTCTGTTTCTGCCACCGCACCCACCAGCGCAGGAAGGTCTCCGAGGCGGCCGAGCGGATGATTTCCTGCTGCACGGGCGAGAGGCCCTTCCAGACATCGCCGTTCACCAGCAGCTCGGCGATGGTCGTGAACTCGTGCATCCCCGGGGTGTAGTGGTACTTCCAGACGTTGTGAAAGCCCAGCTTCAGGTCCTCGATGCCACCGACCCACTCGGCGCAGTCGATCACGCCGCGCTGGGCCGCCGGGATGATCTCGCCGCCAGGCATGTTCACCGTCTTCATGCCCATGCGGTCGAACACCTCGGCGGTGATGCCGGTCTGGCGGCACTTCATGCCCTTGAAGTCGGCCAGGTTCTTGATCGGCCGCTTGAACCAGCCGAAAGCCTGCGGGCCGGCCGGCAGGATCGGGATCGGCACCACGTTGAGCTTGAGGATGTCGCGGTAGAGCTCCTGGTAGAGGTCCAGACCGCCACCCTCGTAATGCCACCCCATGGCGTCCATGAAGTCCATGCCGAAACCCCCGCCCGGGCCGCCGGTCATGAGCGCCGCGGCCTTGTTCTTGCCGGTCCAGTACGCCGCCCAGGTATGCGCGCCGTCGAGCACCTTCTTGTGCGTGGCATCGAGCACCTCAAAGGCGGGCACCACCTGCCCGGCGGGCATGGTCTCGATCTTGAGCGAGCCGCCGGAGAGCTTGCCGACCCGGTCGGCAAAGAACGTGAAGTTGTCGTACAGCGTCAAGGCGGCGGGCCAGGACGCCTGCATTTTCAGACTGGTCTGCGCCTGTGCTCCCCCGGCGAAGGCCGCCGCGCACGCGACCCCGACCAGCGCTTTCCTCATATGCCACATGATTCCCCCTAGAGTGTTTTGGCCTACCGGGTACAGGCTACACGCCAACAATGCCCCCGGTCAACAAGAGGCAAAGGAGGACCGGCGCCGTTGCAAAGCCCCCCCCTTGACCCGGTCCAAGAAAAAGGGCCGCCGAGGGCGGCCCCTTCCCAGCGCCAGAGGCGCCCCCGGGCTAGTTCTTGGCCGGCGCCTTCTTGGCCGCCTCCTTGCGCACCTCCTCCGGCCAGTAGTAATTGGCCGCGAACGAATACGGCGGGAACATGAAGCGCTTGGCCGGCACCACCTTGGAGGCCCATTCCCGCTGCGAGTCGAGCACGCGCTTGAAGAACGGGTTCTTCGCCGACTCCTCCTTTGCGATCTCGTCCCAGGCCTTGAAGAACGCGGTCAGGATCTCCGGCGGCGTGCGCAGGATCTGCGTGCCGTGCTTGGTGCGCATCTCCTCGATCGCGTCGGCGTTCTGGCGCTGCCACTTCACCCACCAGCGCATGAAGGTTTCCACCGTCGCCGAGCGCGCCGCCTCCTGCTGCTGCGGGCTCCAGCTCTTCCAGACCTCGGTGTTGATGATCAGCTCGCCGATCGAGGCCGATTCGTGCATGCCCGGGGTGTAGTGGTACTTCCACACCTGGGGCAGGCCGAGCCTCAAGTCCTCGACCCCGCCGACCCACTCGGCGCAGTCGATCACGCCGCGCTGGGCGGAGGGAACGATCTCGCCACCCGGCATGTTGACCGTCTGCATGCCCATTCTCTGGTAGATCTCGGCCACGATGCCGGTCTGGCGGCACTTCATGCCCTTGAAGTCGGCCAGGTTCTTGATCGGCCGCTTGAACCAGCCCAGCGCCTGCGGGCTCGCCGGCAGGATCGGGAACGCGATGACGTTGAGCTTGAGCTCCTTGGTGTAGAACTCCCACCACATGTCCAGCCCGCCGCCTTCGTACATCCAGCCCAGGTAGTCCATGTGGTCCATGCCGGCGATGCCGGCGGGCGTGGCCGAGAACAGGGTCGCGGCCTTGTTCTTGCCGACCCAGTAGTAGGAGATGCCGTGGCCGCCGTCGATCACCTTCTTGTGCGTGGCGTCCAGGATCTCGAACGGGGGCACGATCTGGCCGGCAGCCATGGCCTCGATCTTGACCTGCCCGCCGGTGAGCTTGTCCATGCGATCGGCGAAGAAGCGGAAGTTGTCCTGCAGCGTGAGGCTCGCCGGCCAGGTGGACTGGAACTTGTGGCTCTTGGCGCCGCCCGCAGCGGGCGCAGGCGCCTGCGCGTGGGACGCAAGCGCGAGCGTGGTGGCAGCGAACGCGGCCAGGATTTTGAGCTGGAATCTCATGGTTGCCCTCCCCAGGAAGAGCTCTGATGGTAGGAGCCCGATGCCCTGGTGTCAACGCAGCCCAGGGGCTCGATCTTCACGCGCCTCGTTGTCGGGCATCGGGAGACCCTGCGCCTCGGGCAGTTCGCCAACCCGGTCTGGGTGCCCCCACACACCGCCCAGGGGCCCGGGCCTGGGCTGCGGGCCGCTGCCCCAGCCCCGGGGGCGCAAGCAGGCCACCGTCGGCCTCTCGAGCCAGCCTCAGTCCAGCCGGACGGCGATGCCCTCGAGGTCCTTCGCGGGCGCCGGGTAGCGCTGCATCACCAGCGGGTCGTGGCCGGGGATGATGTGCGCCGGCGAATCGGCCAGCGCGCGCAGCCTGCGGTAGCCCTGGACCATGTCGCCCGCGTTGTAGAGGATCGGGAAGGGCCTTAGCTGCTCCATGTTGGCGTAAAAGTGCGAGGCGTCCGAGGCCAGCACCACCCAGCCGCGCCGCGTCGCCACCCGCGCCACCTGCAGGCCCATGGTGTGGCCGCCAATCAGGTGCAGCCAGACCCCGGGGGCGATCTCCGCGTCGCCGTCGTGGAAGCGCACGCGCCCGGCATAGACGCGGCGCACCATGCCGACCACGTCCTCGAGCTCGTAGGCGCCGCGGAACACCGGCTCGCCCATGTGGCGCCCGGTGGCGTAGCGCATCTCCTGGTCCTGGAGGTGGAACTCCGCCTGCGGGAACAGCTCGAAATTGCCGATGTGGTCGTAGTGCAGGTGCGTGACGACCACGTCCTTCACCGCCGCCGCCTCGCAGCCCAGCAGCGCCAGGCCCGCCGAGGGGCAGCGGATGTGCTCGCGCCGGCGCTTGGCGGCCATGGCCGCGGAAAAACCGGTATCGACGACAATCTCGCGCCCCCCGCCCCGGACCAGCCAGACGAAGTAATCCAGCGGCATCGGGCCGTCGTGCTCGTCCTGGGGCAGGCCGCCAAGAAAATTCTCCGCGGCGCGGCGCGCATGGTGCGCGTACTTGATCGCGTAGACCTCGTACACCGCCTTGCTCAGGAAAGCCTTACCCGCGCCAGCTTGCGCTTGCCGACCTGGACCACGTAGGCGGCGCCCTTCGCCAGCACCAGGGAGCGCTCGGCGACACGCTCGCCGTCCACCCGGACCCCGCCCTGCTCGATCAGCCGGTGGGCCTCGGTCGCGCTCGGGGCCAGTTGCGCCTGGCGCAAAAGCTGCGTGATCGGCATGCCCCCGGGCGGCGCGCTCAGGGTCAGCTCGGGCATCTCGGAGGGCAGCGCGCCGTCGCGGAAGCGCGAATTGAACTGCTCGCCGGCGCGCACGGCGGCGGCGCGGCCATGGAAGCGCTCGACGATCTCCAGCGCCAGCGCGAACTTGACCTCGCGCGGGTTGGCGCCCCCGGCCACGGCGCGCTTTTTCTCCCGGATGCGGGACATCGGCTCGAAGGACAGCAGTTCCAGGTACCGCCACATCAGCTCGTCCGATATGCGCATCAGCTTGCCGAAGATCTCCGCCGGCGCCTCCGCGATGCCGATGTAGTTGCCCAGCGACTTGGACATCTTCTCCACCCCGTCGGTGCCCTCCAGCAGCGGCATGGTGAGGATGCACTGCACTTCCTGGCCGAAGTCCTTCTGCAGCTCGCGCCCCACCAGCAGGTTGAACTTCTGGTCGGTGCCGCCCAGCTCGACGTCGGCCTTCATCGCCACCGAGTCGTAGCCCTGCATCAGCGGGTAGAGCAGCTCGTGCAGCGAGATCGGCTGACCCGAGCCGTAGCGCTTGGCGAAGTCGTCGCGCTCCAGGATGCGCGCCACGGTATAGCGCGCGCACAGCCGGATCATGCCCTCGGCGCCCAGCTTGTCGGACCATTCGGAGTTGAACAACACCTGCGTCTTGTCCGGATCGAGGATCTTGCCCATCTGCGTGCGGTAGCTCTTGGCGTTCTCCAGGATCTGCTCGCGCGACAGCGGCGGCCGGGTGGTGTTCTTGCCGGTGGGATCGCCGATCATGCCGGTGAAGTCGCCGATCAGGAACTGCACCTGGTGCCCCAGGTCCTGGAAGTGGCGCAGCTTGTTGATGACCACGGTGTGCCCAAGGTGCAGGTCGGGGGCGGTGGGGTCCAGCCCCAGCTTCACCCGCAGCGCGCGCCCGGTCTTGAGCTTGCGCACAAGCTCCTCCTCCACGATCAGCTCGTGGCAGCCGCGCTTGATGCGCTCGAGGGCTTCTGGAACCGGGACCGTCATTTGTTTGCTAAACTCACGCAGGGGCCTGATAAACAAAGAATTCTAGCCCAACCATGAGGGCGCAGACTTGATTCGGAACCTTTCCCTGCTGAGGGCGGGCGTGCTGGCCGCGCTTGCCCTGTGCGGCGTGGTTGCCGGCCTGGCCACCATCAGCGAGGCGCCGCAGGCGCAATTGCCCCCGCCCCGGACCATGCTGCCCGAAGCGCTGGCGATCGCGCTCGAGCGGGCGAAGCTTCCCGCCCCCGAGAGCTTCATCCGCGAGGAGCGCCTGCAACGCGGCGACACCATCGCCACCCTTCTGGCACGGCTGGGCATCGGCGAGCCGGATGCCCGGGCGCTCGCGCGCCTGCCCCGGGTGCGCCAGTTGCGTCCCGGCACCACGGTCAGCGCAGAGGTGCGTCCCGATGGCACGCTGGTGCTGCTCTGGTTTCTCTCGCCGCGCGACCTGCTGGTGCGCATCGAGCGCCTCGGCCCCGGCCTGGCCGCCAGCGAGTCCCCGGCCCCGATCGCCACGCACCAGGAGATGAAATCGGCCGAGATCCGCAGCTCGCTGTTCGCCGCCACCGACGCTGCCGGAATCCCGGATGCGGTGGCGATGCAGCTGGCGGACATCTTCGGCGGCGATGTCGACTTCCACCGCGACCTGCGCCGGGGCGACCGCCTCGCCGTGCTCTACCAGATGCACACGCTGCAGGGGCGGGCGCTGCGCGCCGGGCGCGTGCTGGCGGCCGAATTCCTCACCCAGGGGCGCAGCCTGCGCGCGGTTTGGTTCGCCGCCGCCGATCAGGAGGCACACCGCGGCGGGGGCTATTACGCGCCCGATGGCAAGAACCTGCGCAAAGCCTTCCTGCGCTCGCCGCTGGAGTTCTCCCGGGTCAGTTCGGGCTTCGGCATGCGCAAGCACCCGTTCCTGCAGACCTGGCGCGCGCACCAGGGGGTGGATTACGCCGCGCCGACCGGAACCCGGGTGCGCGCGGCGGGCGACGGTGTGGTGGAGTTCGCCGGGCGCCAGGGCGGCTACGGCAACGTCGTGATCCTGCGCCACGGCGGCAACACCACCACCCTCTACGCGCACCTGAGCGGCTTGGCTGCGGGCGTGCGCAAGGGCGCGCGCCTGGCCCAGGGCGAAACGGTGGGCTTCGTCGGCCAGACCGGCTGGGCGACCGGGCCGCACCTGCACTACGAGTTCCGGGTCGGCGGCACGGCGCGCGACCCGCTGCGCATGGCGCTGCCCGCGGCGCAGCCGGTACCGTCCGCCGAGCTGCCGTATTTCCGTGCCCTGGGCGCGCCGCTGCTCGCGCAGCTGGATTTGCTGTCCGGGACGCGCATCGCGCTGTTCGAGTAGCCCTGCTTGAGTGACCTGTACGCGGGCCTGATGTCCGGCACCAGCCTTGATGGTGTCGACGCGGTGCTCGCGGATCTGGGCGGATCGCGACCAAGGCTCGTGGCTCGCAGCCACCTCGCCCTGGAGCCTGCGCTGCGTGCCGAACTGCTGTCGCTCAACGCCCCCGGGGGGAACGAACTGGAGCGCGCCGCAAGCGCCGGCAATGCCCTTGCTCGCCTTTACGCTCAGGCCATCGATGCACTGGAGCTGCCCGCACACGGCAAGGTGCGCGCCATCGGCTGTCACGGCCAGACCATCCGCCATCGTCCGGTGAGGGGCTATACGCTGCAGATCGGCAACGCGGCGCTGCTCGCCGAGCTGACCGGCATCACCGTGGTGGCCGACTTTCGCAGCCGCGACGTCGCGGCAGGCGGACAGGGCGCGCCGCTTGCGCCCGCCTTCCACGCCGCCGCATTCGCCAGCGCGCAGGAGGATCGCGTCGCACTCAACCTGGGGGGCATCGCCAACATCAGCTGGCTGCCGCGCAGCGGACCCATCGCCGGGTTCGACACCGGCCCGGCCAATTGCCTGATGGACCTGTGGGCTGAGCGTCACCTTGGAAGCCCCCACGACAAGGGCGGGGCCTGGGCTGCGGGCGGGAGTTTGGACCCGGCGCTACTCACCCGGCTGCTGCAGGAGCCCTACTTCGCGGCCCCGCCGCCCAAGAGCACCGGACGGGACCTGTTCAATGGCGCCTGGCTGGAGGCGAAGCTGCAGGGGGGAGAGGACCCGCGGGCGGTGCAGGCAACGCTGCTCGAACTCACCGCGCGCAGCATCGCCGAGGCGATCGCGCGGCATGCCCCGGGGGCGCATCGCCTGATCGCGTGCGGCGGCGGCGCCCGCAACCAGGCGCTGATGCGGCGGCTCTCGGCGCTGCTCGCGCCAGCGGCGGTGGACTCCAGCGAGCGGCACGGCCTCGCCCCCGAACTGGTGGAGGCAACCGCCTTTGCCTGGCTTGCCCGGCAGGCCATGCAAAGCAAGCCCGGCAACCTGCCATCGGTCACCGGCGCGCGCGGCACGCGCGTGCTGGGCGCGATCTACCCCGCGTAACACTTTCCCGAAAACGCAAGCCGGTGGGGCCTCAGGCCCCCGCCGGTAGAGGCAGTCTGTGCCTGATTTACGCCCGCACCGCTACGCGGAAAAGGAGGAGCCGCAGCCGCAGGTGGTGGTGGCGTTGGGGTTCTTGATCACGAACTGCGCCCCCTCCAGGCCCTCGCTGTAGTCGATCTCGGCGCCGACCAGGTACTGGTAGCTCATCGGATCGATGAGCAGCATGACCCCGTCCTTCTCCATCACGGTGTCGTCCTCGTTCTTCACCTCATCGAAGGTGAAGCCGTACTGGAATCCGGAGCAGCCGCCCCCGGAGACGAAGACCCGGAGCTTGAGCTCCGGGTTGCCCTCTTCCTTGATCAGCTGCTTCACTTTCCCGGCCGCGTTGTCGGTGAAGACCAGCGGCGCCGGCATTTCAGTCACTGCGTTCATCGTCTGCTCCTGTTGTCCCGGTTCAGGAGGCGAGCTTGAGCTCGACCGCCTTGTTTGCGTCCGCGCCGCGGTGCACCAGCATGCCCTCGACCACCGCGCCCAGCTGGATCTCCAGGCTCTTGTAATGCACGTCCCCTTTGACGCGGCAGCTGGCCTGGAGTTCGAGCGACTCCTGGCAATGCACCGGGCCGTTGATGGTGCCGTTGATCACCACGTGCGCGGCCTGCACTTCGCCGTCTATGCGCGCGTGCTCGGACACCACCAGCGTGCCGGCCTGATCGGGCAGCGCCGCGACCTTGCCGCGCACCGCCCCGTCCACGCGCAGCCCGCCGCTGAAGAACACGTTGCCCTCGATCCGCGTGCTGGCGCCGATCAGGCTGTCGATGCGGTTCTGCGCTTTGCTCGCCCTGCGAAACATGGCTCGTTCTCCTTGTCCCGGGCGCTTCAGCCCGGGGTGGTGCTCTGGGTGGCCGCCGCCGAGCCGGCCCCGTCCTCGTAGATGCGCACCTGGACGGTTGCGACTTTCGCCTTCGGGCTCACCCGGAACGATCCCTCCATGCGCTGGAAGTGCTTGAAAGACAGGCGGAAGGATGGCGCGCTCGCACCCGCCGCATCCGGCAGGTAGATGATAGCACTGCGGCCATCTTCCGTCAGGTTGACCGCCAGTTCCAGGCGGCCCGCGAAATCCTTGCCCTTGCGGGCGGCGGAGGCGCGCACCAGCAGGCGGTAGCGGAACTCCCCGGGCAGGCCGTCGGGTTCCACCTTGAAGCGCAGGATCCCGATCGGGGCGGCAGCCAGGGGGGGATTGGAGGACAGCATGCCCTCGAAGATGGCCAGCTCCTCGCGCAGCCGCGCGTTGTCCTGCTCCAGGCGGCGGAGCTGCTGCGCGAGCTTTTGCTGCGCGGCGCGCTCGATGGCCAGGCGGCTGTCGGCCACGTTGGCCGAGGCGCGCAGTGCCTCGAGCTCGGCCCCCGAGGCGGCGAGCTGGGTTCGCGCCCCGGCCAGTTCCCGCTCGATCTGGCCGCGGTCCAGGCCCGCGAAACGCCGGCCGGCGTCGTACATCCAGGCCGCCAGCGCGGCGCAGAAAGCAAACAAGATGGCGAGCAGCAGCCAGCGCAGGTACCAGGACAGGTGCGTGCGCACCGCCACCTTCGGGGCGGCGATCCCGAAGCGCTGGCGCAGCCTGCGCAGGCGGCTCGCCACCAGCAGCCGGCCTAGGGAACCACCGCGGCCTGCTGCAGGCCCAGCGTCTCGGCCAAGCCGAACATGATGTTCATGTTCTGCACCGCCTGGCCCGAGGCGCCCTTCATCAGGTTGTCGAGCACCGACAGCACCACCAGCGTGTCCGCAGTGCTCGCCCCCTCCGGCGGGCGGTGGACCGCGATCCGGCACACGTTGGCGGCCCGCGCCGAGCGCGTATCCGGGTGGCTGCCCCCGGGCATGACCTCCACGAACGGCTCGCCCGCGTAGCGCCTCTCGAACAGTTCCTGGAAGTCGGTCTGCCTGGTGATCCGCGCGTAGAGCGTGGCGTGGAGGCCGCGGATCATCGGGGTCAGGTGCGGGGTGAACACCAGGCCGACATCGCGGCCGGCGGCCCGCGCCAGGCCCTGCCGGATCTCGGGCCAGTGGCGATGGCCCGGCACGCCGTAGGCCATGAAATTGTCCGCGGCCTCCGCATGCATCAGGTGCGGCTCCATCTTGCGCCCGGCGCCGGAGAGGCCGGACTTGGCGTCCGCGATCAGGTGGCCGGCATCGACCACGCCCGCCTCGAGCAACGGCAGCAGGCCCAGCAGCACCGCGGTCGGGTAGCAGCCGGGGTTGGCCACCAGGCGAGCCGTGCGGATCTGCTCGCGATTGACCTCGCACAGGCCGTAGACCGCCTCGGCCAGCAGCTCGGGGGCGGCATGCTTCACCTTGTACCAGCGCTCCCATTCGGCCGCGTCCTGGAGGCGGAAATCGGCCGAGATGTCGATCACCCGGACCCCCGAGGCGAGCAGCGCGCGCGCCTCGCCCATGGCAACGCCGTTGGGCGTGGCGAAGAACACGACGTCGCATTGGTCCAGCGCGGCCTTCTCCGGGTGCGAGAACGCCAGCGCGAAGCGCCCGCGCAGGCTGGGGAACACCGCGCTCAGCGCCCTGCCCGCCTCCTGGCGCGAGGTGATCGCGCTCAGTTCGGCTTCCGGGTGCTGCAGCAGAAGGCGCAGCAACTCCAGCCCGGTGTATCCGGTACCGCCGACGATTCCCACCTTGATCATGAGCCACTCCTGCAGCAGGTGAAACCAGCAAGCGCAAACAAAAAAGCCGCCTTGCGGCGGCTCTCGCGGTCCGGGGCCGATGGCCCCGGGAATTCAGCGTTTCGAGTACTGCTTGCGCCGCCGCGCCTTGTGCAAGCCGACCTTTTTTCGCTCCACCGCGCGCGCATCGCGGGTCACGAGCCCCGCGGCGCTGAGCGCCGGCTTGAGCGCGGCATCATACTCGATGAGCGCGCGCGTCAGGCCGTGGCGCACCGCGCCGGCCTGGCCGTTCTCGCCCCCGCCCTGCACGTTGACCGAGATGTCGAAGCTCGCCTGGCTCTTGGTGAGCTCGAGGGGCTGGCGCACCACCATGCGGCCGGTCTCGCGGCCGAAGAACTCCTCCACCGGCTTGCCGTTGACCATGAACCGGCCCTTGCCGGGCTTGAGGAACACGCGCGCGACGGCGCTCTTGCGCCGCCCGGTGCCGTAGTAGTAGTCCCCGACCATCTCAGAGCTCCAGTGCCTTGGGTTGTTGCGCCGCGTGCGGGTGCTTGGAATCGGCGTAGATCTTGAGCTTGCGCAGCATCGCGAAGCCCAGCGGGCCCCTGGGCAGCATGCCCTTGACCGCCTTTTGCAGCGCGCGCCCCGGCAAGCGCGCGTTCAGCTTGGCGAAGTCGGTCTGCTTGATGCCGCCGGGAAACGTGGTGTGGCGGTAATAGGTCTTGCCCAGCGCCTTGCGGCCGGTGAGGCGGACCTTGCCCGCGTTGACCACGACGATGAAATCGCCGGTGTCCACGTGGGGGGTGTACTCGGGCTTGTGCTTGCCGCGCAGGCGCATGGCGATGCGCGAGGCGAGCCGGCCGAGCACTTTGTTCTGGGCGTCGACGAGGTACCAGTGGTGGACGGTGCCCTGGGCGCTGGCGCTGTAGGTCTTCATCGTCTGGTTGCGGTTCTACGGCTGCAGAAAAGGCGCGAATGGTAGCAAAAAAACCGCGCAACCTGTTGCCAATGCGCCCGAATGCTCCGGATCAGCGCCCCCGGCAGGCGCAGGGCAGGAAGCGGCCCCATGTTCCAGCCCCGGAATTGAGCCCCGCGATAGTATTTAAATACATTAAAATCATGGTCTTATCAAGTGGAGGCGGAATGGATTGCAGGGTGCGCTGGAGCGGCGACGGGATGTCCTTCCTGGCTGAGACCGGGAGCCACCACCTGCTGGCCATGGATGGGGCGCCCGAAGGCGGGGGCCGCAACCTTGCCCCGCGCCCGATGGAGACGCTGCTGGCGGGCGCCGGCGGTTGCACCGCCTACGACGTGGTGGTGATCCTGAAAAAAAACCGCCAGGACATCACCGGCTGCGAGGTCCGGCTGCAGGCCGAGCGCGCGCCCACCGATCCCAAGGTGTTCACCAGGATCCACTACCGCTTCACGGTGCGCGGCCGCAACCTCAAGCGCAGCCTGGTGGAGCAGGCGCTCCGGCTGTCGCACGAAAAGTACTGCTCGGCCACCGCGATGCTGGAGAGGACCGCGGCAATCACCAGGGAACTGGAGATCCTCGAGGACTGATCAGGGCCTGCAGCGTGCCTGTGGCCGCTCAGACCCGGTAGGCCACCGTGCTCATCACCTTCGCCAGCGCGCGCATGCCGAGCTTGAGGGGCTCGGGGATCTCGGCGGCGCCCAGCGCGATGGCGCTAGCGCGGTGCTTGTGCTCGTCGGCGCGCATCGCCTCGATCAGCGCGCGCGTGCGCTGGTCCTGCGGCTCGAGCCGCTCAAGGTGGCCGGCCAGGTGCGCCTCCACCTGGCGCTCGGTCTCGGCGAGGAAGGC
>VGIA01000045.1 GCA_016868105.1 Betaproteobacteria bacterium
GTGCTCGCCGAGGCCGGGCTCTCGCCCGCCGGCGTCGGCGTGCTCATCCATGGCACCACGCTCGCCACCAACGCCCTGATCGAGAGGAAGGGCGCGCGCACGGCGCTGCTCACCACCGCGGGTTTTCGCGACGTGCTGGAGATGGGCTACGAGAAGCGCTACCAGCACTACGACCTCGACCTGGAGCTGCCCGCGCCGCTGGTGCCGCGCGAATGGCGCTTCCCGGTGCCGGAGCGGGTCACGGCGCGCGGCGAAGTGCGCGTGCCGCTGGACGAAGCCGCGCTTTCCGGCATCGCGGCCAGGCTGCGCGCGGCCCAGGTCGAGGCGCTCGCCGTGGGCTTCCTGCATTCCTACGCCAACGACGCGCACGAGCGGCGCGCCGCCGAACTGCTCGAGGCCGCGCTGCCGGGGATCGCCATCACGCTGTCCTCGGCGGTCTGCCCCGAGATCCGCGAATACGAGCGCTTCTCCACCGCCTGCGCCAATGCCTACGTGCAGCCGCTGATGGCGAGCTACCTGGAGAGGCTCGCGGGCGAGCTCAACCGCCGCGGCTTTGCCTGCCCCCTCTACCTCATGACCTCGGGCGGCGGCCTCACCACGCTGGAGACCGCGCGCCGCTTCCCGGTGCGCCTGGTGGAATCCGGCCCCGCAGGCGGCGCGATCCTGTCCGCCGGCATCGCACGCGAGGCCGGCATGGAGGAGGTGCTCTCCTTCGACATGGGCGGCACCACCGCCAAGATCTGCTTCATCAGCGAGGGCCGCCCGGAGCAGTCGCGCAAGTTTGAGGTGGCACGCGTCTGGCGCAACCTGAAGGGCAGCGGACTGCCGGTGCGCATCCCGGTGACCGAGATGGTGGAGATCGGCGCCGGCGGCGGGTCCATCGCGCGCCTGGACGAGATGAAGCGCATCCAGGTCGGGCCGCGCAGCGCGGGCGCCGAGCCGGGCCCCGCCTGCTACGGGCGCGGCGGCACCGAGCCGACCGTGACCGACGCCGACGTGGCCCTCGGGCGCATCGACCCCGCGGCGTTCGCCGCCGGGACGCTGGCGTTGGATCGCTCAGCGGCCGAGCGCGCAGTGCGGGACCGCATCGGCGCCACCCTTGGCATGGACGCGGCATGGGCCGCGGCGGGAATCGGCGAAATCGTCGAGGAGAACATGGCGAGCGCCGCGCGCGTGCATGCGATCGAGCGCGGCAAGGTTGCGGAGCGCTGCACCATGATCGCGTTCGGCGGCGCGGCGCCGCTGCATGCCGCGCGCCTGGCGGCGAAACTGGGCATCGGCAAGGTGCTGGTGCCGGTGGACGCGAGCGTGGGCTCGGCGGTGGGCTTCCTGCGCGCACCGGTGGCGTTCGAGGTGGTGCGCAGCCTGGCGCAGCGCGACGACGCGTTCGACGCCGGGGCGGTCAACCGTCTGCTGGCTGGAATGCAGGCCGAGGCCACCGCCATTGTTGCCGCCGGCGCATTGGGCGCGCCGCTGCGCACCCACCGCATGGTCGAGATGCGATACCTCGGGCAGGGACACGAAATCCCGGTGCCGCTGCCCGCGCGCGAACTGCAGGCTGCGGACGCCGCGCGCCTGCGCGCCGGGTACGAGGAGCGCTATGAGCGCCAGTTCGGCCTGCGCATCGCCGATGTGCCGGTGGAGTACCTGACCTGGTCGGTGGCCGTAGCGACCCAGCCCGCTGAGGCCTCCGCCGCCCAAGCCGCGGTCAGCGCCACGGCCGCGGCCGCGCACGCGCGCCGCGACGTGTTCGATCCGGTCGCCGGCCGGGCCGAGTCCCTGCCGCTGCATCGGCGCGGTGAGCTGCGCCCGGGCATGGGCCTGGAAGGCCCGGCATTGGTGGTCGAGCCCCAGACCACGACGCTGGTGCCGCGAGGCTGGCGGGCGTCGGTGACCGCGGCAGGACACCTTCTGCTCGAACGGCAGCTTGAGGGACAATCGGGGCAGGCATGAACGACATCGCGGACCGGAACGATGCCCGCGCCCAGCTGGTGCGCCAGATACTCTGGAACCGGCTGGTCGCGGTGGTCGAAGAGCAGGCCAACGTGCTGCTGAAGACCGCGTTCGGCCCGATCACGCGCGAGGCGGGCGACCTGTCCGCGGGGGTCTACGACACGCGGGGTCGCATGCTTGCGCAGGCGGTCACCGGCACCCCGGGCCACGTCAACACGATGGCCACCGCAGTGGCGCACTTCCTCGAGCGCTTCCCGCTGGAAACGCTCAGGCCGGGAGACGTGCTGGTCACCAACGATCCCTGGATGGGCACCGGCCACCTGTTCGATTTCGTCACGGTGACGCCCGCCTTCCTCAGGGGACGCCTGATCGGCCTGTTCGCCTCGACCTGTCACGTCATCGACATCGGCGGCCGTGGTTTCGTCGCCGAGGCGACCTCGGTGTACGAGGAGGGGCTGTACATCCCGCACATGAAACTGTTCGAGCAAGGCCGCCGCAACGAGACCCTGTTCGCCATCCTGATGGGCAATGTCCGCGAGCCGATGCAGGTGCGTGGCGACCTGCTGGGGCTGGTGTCGTGCAACGAGGTGGCCACGCGGCGCCTCGCGGCGATGCTGGAGGAGTTCGGCCTCGATGAGCTCGACTCCCTGGGTGAGTACATCGTCTCGACCTCGCGCCAATCCATGCTCGAGGCGGTGCGCAGGCTGCCGCGCGGCACCTGGTCTTCCTCGATGGCGCTGGACGGCTACGAGGCCCCGATCGAACTCAGGGCGGCGATGACGGTGTCCGAGGCCGGCATCCACGTCGATTTCGCGGGATCGTCGCCGGCCTCGCGCTTCGGCATCAATTCGCCCAAGTGCTACACCGACGCCTACACCTCGTTCGGCGTGAAATGCATCGTCGCCCCGGGCATCCCGAACAACGCCGGCTCGCTCGAGGTGGTGACCGTCGCCTGCCCCGAGGATTCGATCGTGGCGCCGAGCCGGCCGCGCGCCGTCACCGCGCGCCATGTCATCGGCCAGATGCTGCCCGAGTTGATATTCGGCTGCTTCGACGAGCCGCTGCGGGGCGGCGTTCCCGCCGAAGGCGCCGGCAGCATGTGGGTGCTGGGACTCTCCGGCGGCCCCCAGGTCGAGGGCGCGCGGCCGGATGCGACCCGCTTCAATGTCATCTCGATCGGCATCGGCGGCATGGGTGCGCGCCCGACCAAGGAGGGGCTGTCGACCACCGCGTTCCCGAGCGGCGTGGGCGCCATCCCGGTGGAGATCACCGAGGCGCATTCGCCGCTGCTGTTCCGCCGCCGCGAGTTCGCCGAGGGCTCCGGCGGCGCCGGACGGCACGCGGGCGGGCGCGGCTCGGTGATCGAGATCGAGAACACCCAAGCAGCGCCGTTCGCCATCGCCTGCGCCACCTTCGAGCGGCGTCGCAACCCGGCGCGCGGCCGCGCCGGCGGCGGCGACGGCGCGGTCGGCCGCGTCCTGCTCGCCAGCGGCAGGGTGCTGCCCGGCAAGGAAACCTACGTCGTCCCGGCAGGCGACCGGCTGGTCGCCGAAATGCCCGGCGGCGGAGGCTATGGACCGCGCTGAGGGCATGGAGGCCCCGCGCATCGACTTCCCGGCGATGGAAGGGGCGCCGGTGATCGCGCGCTGGCTGGGCCTGGCGCCCCGCTTCGACGTCATGGCGACCCTGGAGAAGGGTCCGATCTGCTACACGACGCTGCTGGGCAAGCGCATCTACTTCGTCAACGACGCCGAGTACGTGAAGCGCATCCTGCTCGACAACGTCGCCAACTACCCCAAGTCGGTCACCTACCGCAACAACCTGCGCCCGTTCCTCGGCGACGGCCTGCTGATAGCGGAAGGCGAGTTCTGGAAGCGCCAGCGGCGCCTGGCGCAACCCGCGTTCCACCTGCGGCGCCTGAAGGTGCTCGCCGGGGCGATGGCGGACTGCGCCACCCGCATGAGCGCGACCTGGGAGCACGGCCGCGTCATCGACGTCATGGCGGCGATGAACGCGGTGACCATGGACATCGTCGCGCGAACCCTGTTCGGCGCCGACCTCAGCGGCGACATCAGGGCGGTGTACGACGCCATGACCGTGCTGGGCGAGGAAACCGGGCGCATCCGCCCGACCGCGTTCTTCGAGCTGCCGGGGTTCGTCACCCGCCCGCGCGGGCGGGCGTTTGCTGAGGCGGTCGCCACGCTGGATGCGATCGTGAATAACATGGTCTCGGAGCGCCGTGCCGACATGGAGAAGGGCGGCGCGCCGAGGGACGACCTGCTGCACATGCTGCTGGAGGCCCGCGACGAGGACACCGGCCAGGGCATGACCGACAGGCAATTGCGCGACGAGCTGGTGACGCTGTTCCTCGCCGGGCATGAGACCACGGCCATCGCGCTCACTTGGACCTTCCACCTGCTCGCGCAGCACCCGCGCGTCGAGGGCCTGGTGCGGGCCGAAGTGGACGAGGTGCTGGGCGAGCGGGCCGCGCCGTCGTTTGACGATCTCGAGCGCCTGCCCTATGCGCGCATGGTGGCCGAGGAAGCGATGCGGCTGTATCCGCCGGCCTACGTGTTCAGCCGTCGCGCCGCGGGCGAGGACCGGCTGGGCCCCTACCGCATGCCGGCCGGGGCGCACATCGTCATCAGCCCCTATGCCCTGCACCGCCGGCCCGACTACTGGCCCGAGCCCGGGGGCTTCTGGCCCGAGCGCTTCGCGCCCGGGGCGCGCACCGACCGGCCGAAGATGGCCTACCTGCCCTTCGGCGGCGGGCCGCGCATCTGCATCGGCAATTCGTTTGCCATGATGGAGCACGCCATCGTCCTCGCCAGCGTCGCGCCGCGCTGGCGGCTGGAGTCCATCCCGGGACGGGAGGTGAAGACCGAGCCGCGCATCACGCTGCGCCCCCGGGGCGGGCTGCCGATGCGGCTGCTGCGGCGGCAGGGGCCTGCGTAAGCGGCTTGCACCGGCTGCTCAGAAAGCCGTTCTTCGGGCGATCTAGCCCCCGGGCTCGGGCGCCGATGGCCGCCCGAACAGGAAGCCCTGCAGGTAGTCGCAGCCGCAAGCCTTGAGCAGCTCGCGCTGCGCCTCGGTCTCCACCCCCACGGCCACCACCTTGAGGCCCATGGCGTGGGCAAGGCCGGTCATGGCGCCGATGATCCCCGGCCCGCCCGCGCCCGGCCCGAGTTCCGCGACCAGCGAGCGGTCGAGCTTCAGGCGGTCCAGCGCGAAGCGCCGCAAGCGCGCGGTGCTGGAGAACGCGCTGCCGAAGTTGTCCAGCGACAGCATGACCCCCAGCGCCTTCAGCTTCCCAAGGGTCGCCTCGGCGTGGTCCGCATGGCGCATGGCGGTGGCCTCGCTCAGCTCCAGTTGGAGCCGCGCGGGCGGCACCCCGGAGTCCTTCAGCACGCCGGCCACCATCTCGGCCAGGCGCGGGTCGGCGAACTGGCGCGCGGACAGGTTCACGCTCACCGGCAGGGCGCGCTCGAGGCCCACCAGGCCGATCCAGCGGCAGGATTCCCGCAGCACCCACTCGCCGATATGCAGGATCAGGCCGGTGTCCTCGGCCAGTTGCAGAAACCCGGCCGCGGCGAGCATGCCGCGCGCCGGATGCTGCCAGCGCACCAGCGCCTCGTATCCGACCGTTTCGCCCGCGCCCGCATCGACCACAGGCTGGTAGTGCAGCCGCAGCGCGTTGTCCTGCACAGCGTGTCGCAGCTCGGCTTCGAGCGCGACGCGGCGGGACGCGGCAAGGTTCATCTGCTCGGTGAAGTACTGGTAGAGGGCTCGCCCGGTCCCCTTGGCGTGGTACATGGCGGCGTCGGCGTTGCGGATCAAGGTCTCGGCGTCCCCGCCGTCGTCCGGGAAGACGCTGATGCCGATGGATACCGACACCTGCAGCTCGCGGTCCTGCACCGTGATCGGCAGCGCCACAGTGTCGATGATCTTCTGCGCCACGCCGGCGGCATCCGACGAACGCGTCACCTCCGGCAGCACCACCACGAACTCGTCGCCGCCAATGCGGCAGACGGTGTCGCCGACACGCAGCTGCTTCACCAGGCGCTCGGCGACTTCCTTCAGCAGCACGTCGCCCACGACATGCCCCAGGGTGTCGTTGATCGCCTTGAAACGATCAAGATCCACGAACATCACCGCGATCGGCTTCTGGTTGCGACCGCCGCGGGCGATCGCCTGCGTCAGCCGGTCCTCCAGCAGGCGCCGGTTGGGCAGGCCGGTGAGCGGGTCGTGGTCGGCCAGGTGCTGGGCGCGGGTCTCGGCCTGCCTGCGGTCGGCGATCTCCGCCTCCAGCCTGCGGTTGGCCGAAACCAGCTCCCGGGTACGATCGGCCCCCGCGCGCTCCAGGGCCTCGCGCGCCGCATGCTCGGCGCTGACGTCGTCGAACATGCCGATCGTGCCCTCCTCGGGGCGCGCCGGGTCCAGCGCCTTCACCACCAGCCTGCACCAGAACTCGCTGCCGTCCCTGCGCCGCAGCCGGCGCTCGACCGCGTAGGTGCTGCCTTGCGCGAGCCTGGCATACATCAGATCGGCCTCCGCGTCGTACTCGGCCTGCGAGCCGAACAGGATGGCGCTGTCCCGGCCAACCATCTCGTCGGGCTCGTAGCCGAACATCTCCGCCAGCCGCGGGTTGCAGCGCTGCAGCTTGCGCTGGCGGGCGAAGGCGATCCCGACCGAGGCATTGTCCAGGACCAGTTCCTGCTCCCGCAGCAGCCGGGTCATCTCGTCCGCCTGGCGTTTGCGCTCGGTCAGGTCCTGCGCGATCCAGATCGTGCCCTGCTGCGTGTTCGCCGCATTGATCGCCCTGGCGATCAGGCGGCAGGGAAAGGTCGAGCCGTCCCTGCGCCGGATTTCCCACTCGATGTCGAGCTGCCTCCCGGCGCCCAGCACCGGCACCGCGAGCGCACCCAGCGTCTCATAGCTCTCGGGCGAGGGGTAAATCACCTCGCCGCCCTGGCCGATCAGCTCCTCGGGCGCCCAGCCCAGCATCTCCGCGAACCGGGTGTTGCAGAGGAAAAACTTGCGGTCGCGGGTGAAGGCGATGCCGATCGAGGCATTGGCGAGGATCGCCTTGTACTCGCTCTGGGCGTCTCGCGGCAGCCCGGCGTAGCTGGGCCCGACCTGCCCCGCCGCCGGCACCGGCTCCACAGGGCCGGTACCGTCGTTCATCGCCGTTGCAGCTGCTCGAAGTCGGCGGCGAAGCCGCGCAGGCGGGCGGCGGCGGCCCGGCGCTGCTCCGCGGTGAGCGTCTTGTCCAGCGCGGCGAGCATCCCGGCATTGGCCGCGCGCCAGTCGCGGAACGCGGCCGCATAGGCCGGCTCGCGATCACGGTCCCACGCCACCGCCCAGTCCGCAAGCCGCTTGCGCGCCTCGCGCGCGCGCAGCATGGCGACCAGTTCGGCCTGCCGCCGCCTGCGGTCCCGATCGCGCATCTCGTTCACCATGGGGGCGCTGTCATTGTAGCGCCGGACCAGCGCCAGCTGCTCCTCGGTCAAGGCGCCAAACCATTCCTCCAGGCGCTCGATGGATTGTTTCAGGCGCCGCTGGCGCCGCTCCGCCGGGCCGCCGCGCAGGTTTTCGCGCTCAAACTTGCGGTTCTCATCGCGCAGGCGCTGCTCGAAGTGCTTCAGCTGGGCCGGCTCCAGCCGGTCGAGCAGCGGTGCGGCTTCCACTGCGCCGGCGCGCAGACCTTCGCGGGCCTGCGTCTCCAGCGTGGCATAGAACCAGTCGAGGTCGGCACCGGTGAGGCCGCGCTCCAGGCGCGCGGCGGCCTCGCCGGCGATCTTCGCGTACTGTGGCAGCGCCGCTGCGCGATGCCAGCCGACGAAGGCCGCGATGCGCCGGTCCAGCTCCTCCGAGGCGCTGTTGTGGAAATCGAAGTAGCTGTTGGCCTGCCAGCGGATCAGCGTGTCGGCGTTGCTGTAGGCGAGGCGAATCGCGCTGCAGCCCTGCAGCAGCGCGAGGGTGGCCAGCGCGGCGAGCAGCCCCAGGCGCCTCACCAAAAACTCTCCACCGTGATCTGCCCGGGGGCGCGGCGCCGATGCTTGCGCAGCCCGCGCCCTGCCAGAACCGCGCGCACGTCCCTCAGCATGTCCGGGTTGCCGCACAGCATGAACTGGGACTCGGCGCGGATCGGGACCGCGGCCGCTTCCAGGCGCCCGCTTCCGATCGCGGCCGGGATGCGCCCCTCGAGCGCGCCTGGGACGCGCTCCCGGCTGACCATCGGCACGTACAGGAAGCCCGCGCCCCTCTGGTGCCGGATGCCGTCGATCATGTCACGGTAGGCGAGTTCCGTGGCGTGGCGCACGCCGTGGACGAGAATCACGCGCCGGTAGCGGCTCCAGCATGCGTCCGTGCGCAGGATGGAGAGGAACGGCGCGATGCCGGTCCCGGTCGAGACCAGCCACAGGTCCTCCGCCTGCGGTACCTCGTCCAGCACGAACAAGCCCGAAGGATTGTCCGCAACGAACAGGATGTCGCCGGCCCGCAGCCTTGCCAGGCGCGGCGACAGCGGACCCTCCGGAACCACCACGCCGTAGAACTCCAGCACCGGGTCCTGCGGCGGGTTGACGAACGAGAATGCGCGCGCGACACGTTCTACGCCGACATCGAGCGCGATGCGGACGAACTGCCCGGCCCGGAAGGCCAGCCCGGGCGCCTCGACGCGCAGCGAGAACAGCGCCGGCAACCAGTGGCGGTTCTCGATCACTTTCGCTTCCAGCCAGCGGCTCATTGGATGGGGTAAGGCTCCAGCTGCAGGTGGGCGAGATCCGGTCCCAGCATGACGATGGCACCCCGGCGCCGGTTGTCGCCGGTATCCGAGAACTCGAAGCTGTAGGTGCGCTGCAGCCGCACGCGCCCATCCTCGCCGCGCGCCAGGCGCAGCGAGGCGAAGACCACGGTTTCATCGAGCAGCTGCACGCCATAGCGCTGGCAGGCCCGGCGACCGGCGGCTAGCGCCCGCTCGCGCGCACGCAGGCTGTCGGCCCAGAACAGCGCACCCGCTAGGATGAGGACGAGCGCCGCCGCTTCCCACATCCGCCGCTCGCTGCCTGCATCGACCGCCTCATGCGCGGGATTGTCCCACGATCAAGTCGGCCGCCTTCTCGGCGATCGCGATCACTGCGGCATTGGTGTTGCCCGAGACCACCGCCGGCATCACCGAGGCATCCACCACCCGCAGGCCGCCCAGGTCCTTCACGCGCAACTGCGAGTCGACGACCGCGTCCGCCCCGGTCCCCATCTTCGCGGTGCAGCTCGGGTGATAGATGGTGGACCCGGTGTCGCGGAAGAAGCCCAGCCACTGCTCGTCCGACTGCACTTGCGGCCCGGGCATGTGCTCGGAGGCAATGTAGGGCCTCATCGCTGGCTGCTCGAGGATCCGCCTCAGCAGCCGCATGCCGTCCAGCATCGTGCGCCGGTCGTGCTCGGTGTCGAGGTAGTTGTAGCGGATCGCCGGCGCCTGGCTCGGGTCCGCCGAGCGGATGCGCACCGAGCCGCGCGAGGTCGGCCGCAGCTGGCAGATGGAGGCGGTGAAGCCGGAGAACGGATGCAGCTTCTCGCCCATGCGGTCGGTGCTGAAGGTGAGGAAATGCGTCTGCACGTCGGGGCGCTTCAACTCCGGCCGCGTGCGCCAGAAGCCTCCGGCGTAGCCGGCGCTGAAGCTGAGCGGGCCCTTCTTCAGGAAGGCGTAGCGCAGTCCCATGCGCGCCATGCGCCAGAGGCTTTGCAGATCGTCGTTGACGGTGATCGGCCGCGTGCACTTCAGCACGATGCGCGCCTGGAAATGGTCCTGCAGGTGGTCGCCGGCGTGGGGCTGGTCGAGCACCACCGGTATGCCGTGCTCGCCCAGCAGCGCCGCCGGCCCGACGCCGGAGAGCTGCAGCAGCTGCGGCGTGTTGATGGCACCCGCCGAAAGCAGGACTTCCCGCGTCGCGCGCGCCGTCCGCGTCTGCCCGCCGACGCGGTATTCGACGCCCACCGCCCTGCGCCCCTCGAACAGGACCCTGGTGCTGAGCGCGTCCGTCACCACGGCAAGGTTCGGGCGCTTCTGCGCGGGACGCAGGTAGCCCACCGCGGTGGAGCAGCGCCGCCCGTTCCTCGTCGTCAGCTGCTGGTAGCCGGCCCCCTCCTGGTGCTCGCCGTTGAAATCCGGGTTGCGCGGATGCCCGGCCTGCACCGCGGCCTCGATGAAGGCGTCGCACAGCTGGTGCGGCTCGCTCTGGTCGGAGACCGCGAGCGGCCCGCCCCGGCCGTGCAGGGCATCGGCGCGCAGCTCGGCGCCCGACTGGTCCTCGGACTTCCTGAAGTAGGGCAGCAGCTCGCCGTGCGACCAGCCCGGGGTCTCCCAGTCGTCGAAGTCCTCGGCCTGGCCGCGGGTGTAGACCAGGCCGTTGATCGAGGACGACCCACCCAGCACCTTGCCGCGCGGGGTGAAGATCTTGCGGCCATTCAGGTGCGGCTCGGGCTCCGAGTAGTAGCTCCAGTTGACCGAGGGCTTCTTGAACAGCTTGCCGTAGCCCAGCGGGATGTGGATCCAGGGATCGGTGTCGCGCGGCCCCGCCTCCAGCACCAGCACCTTCGCGTACCCGTGCGCCGTCAGGCGGTTAGCGAGCACGCAGCCGGCCGAGCCAGCCCCCACAATGATGAAGTCGAAGTTCGCCTCCATGGTTCGGCTCAACGGGGCGGCGTGATGTGCATGCCGCCGTCGACGTAAATGGTCTCGCCGGTGACCTGGCGCGCGCCCTCGATCAGCCAGACGATGGTGCCGGCGACATCCTCCGGCGTGGCGTAATCCTTCAGCGGCACCATCGCGGCGTAATGAGCCGCCGCCTTGTTCGCGCCCTCCGCGCCGAGGGCGTTGTGCTGCCAGGGCGTGTCCACGTAGCCGGGGCAGACCGCGTTGACACGCGCTTCGGGGCCGAGCACGCGCGCCAGCGAGAAGGTCATCGAGTTGAGCGCCGCCTTGGAGGCGGCGTAGGCGATCGACGAGCCGGTGCCCAGCTGGGCGGCCACCGAGGAGACGTTCACCACCGCGCCCTTCGCCTTGCGCAGTTCCGTGGCGCAGGCGCGCGTCATCTGGAACGGGCCCACCACGTTGAGGCGGTAAATGCGCAGGAAGTCCTCGGCCGACAGGCCCTCCAGGTTGCCATGCTTGACGAACTTGGTGGTGCCGGCGTTGTTCACCAGGGCGTCGATGCGGCCCCATTCGTCCAGCGCGGACTGGACGAGCTTGCGGCACTCGGCCTCCTCGCCGACGTCGGCCTGGACCACGATGGCCTCGGCGCATTGGGCAGCCACCGCCTTCGCTCCGGCCTCGCTCCTGGAGTAGTTGACCAGCACCGACCAGCCGCGGCGCGAAAGCTCGAGCGCGGTGGCGGCGCCGATGCCGGAGGCCGATCCTGTGATGATCGCGACTTTGCTCATACGGTGGCCACAGGGGTTGCCGGCGAACCTACCGCCCCTGGCAGCCGTAGCGGCGGGGCGGTGAGCAGGAAGCGGCTGCGGCGATGCGAGCGCAGCCAGCCGGCGAGCGGCGTGAAATACCACAGCTCACCCAGGTGGATGCCGTTCTTGAACAGGCAATGCTCGTGCAGCGGCAGCGCCGCGTGCGACGTGGCCTTCCGGGGCGTCATGGAGAAAAGCTCCACCGCGTAGTTGTCGGCGGCGAGCACCGAGAGCCCCGAATCGGTCACCCACTGCAGCAGCCGGTCGTCCTTGCCGTCCAGGCCGGTGCAGGTGTTGTGCAGGAGCTCCGGCGCGGGATTCCTCTTCAGTTCCAGCAGCAGTTCGGCGAAGCCGGTGTGCAGGCAGACGATGTCGCCCTTGTCGACCTCGACCCGGTCGGCCTCCATCACCCGCATCAGGTCGTCGTAGCCCACCGCATGCCGCTTGCGGCCGTAATGCGCGTGCAGGTCGATCATCACGCCGCGGCCCTGCGCGCCGTGCTCGGCCAGGTTCTGGATACCGAGCGCCTCGGCGCGCGAGCCCTCGTAGCGGTTCCAGGACTCAGGACCGGGGTTCTCCGGCGCCGGGACGATGTCCTTCCCGGCGCGAAAGCCGTTGTAGAACACCGCCTCGGGCCGGCCGTCGCCGTCGGCGTCGAACACGCCGCCCACGTGCGCGAATGAGTCCCATTGCGTCGAGTACTGCAGCGTGAGCAGCACCACGTCGTCACAGAACACGTCGGTGTGCAGCGGCTCGTCCTGCCGCCCCTCGTAGGCGAAATTCTGCCGGCCGTTGCGCGCGGTGGCGGCCAGGCGCGGCGGGTGGCGCCGCGGGTTGAGCACGTTGCCGCCCGGATAGTCCAGCGGCAGCGAGAGCACGAAGGTGAGGCCTTCCTTCACCTCGCGGATGCCCTGCAGCACCTTCTGCGGCGTGACCCAGTTCATGCGGCCGCGCTGGTCGTCAGGGCCGAACTCGCCCCAATTGGAGCCCGGCGGCCGGTGCTTCCAGCGCTGCGCCACGGCTAAAAGTAGTGCCGCGAGATGGCCTCGGCGACGCAGACCGGCTTGTCGCCGCCCTCGCGCTCGAAGACCACGGACCAGGTGGTCTGCACGCCGTTGCCTTCGAGCTTCTCGAACCTGGCCAGCGTGAATCGGCCGCGAATTCTCGCTCCCGCCGGTACCGGCGCGGTGAATCTGACCTTGTTCAGGCCGTAGTTCACGCCCATCTTGCGGTCGGAGAATTCGAAGGTGGATTCCGACAGCTTGGGCAGCATGGCCAGGGTGAGGAAGCCGTGCGCGATGGTGCCGCCGAAGGGCGAGCCCCTGGCGCGCGCCGGATCGACGTGGATCCACTGAAAATCCTCGGTCGCCCTGGCGAAGAGATCGATCCGCTCCTGCGGCATCTCCACCCAGGGCGAGACGCCCACCTCCTGCCCGAGGCGCGATTCCAGCTCGCGCAGGCTGACTGCGGTCTTGGCCATGATGCCTCCCTGAGGGGATTCTAACCGCGGGCGTTGCCGGCGAAGGCGGCGATTTCACTGCACACCAGCGCGGGCTTCTCGTGCACGATCCAGTGCGAGGCATCCGGCACGCGCACCAGCTTCAGGTCCGGAACGCAGGCCTGCAGCCCGTCCAGGCAGCCGGTGAGGAGCGCGCTGTCGCGCTCGCCCCAGAGCACCAGCGTGGGCACCCGGACCATGAAGTCCTTCTGTTCAAGCTGGAGTTTCGCCGGGCCCGGGTCGTCCACGGCCGGCGGATACAGCGGCGAGGCGCGGTAGTAATTGAGCCCGCCGGTGAGCGCGCCCGGGCGCGACCAGGCCTGCACAAGTTCGTCGCGCCATTCCCGGGGCAGGCGGCCGAACGCGGACAGCAGGCGCGCGTAGCCGTTCTCCGACAGCAGGCGCTCGGCCTTGGGCAGACGGAACACGTTCATGTAGGCGCTCGCCTTCTGCTGCGCCGGGTTGTGGCGCAGCTCGCGCCAGAAGATGTAGGGATGCGGCGAGTTGATCATCACCAGCCGTTCCAGGCGCTGCGGCTGTCCGATGGCGATGGCCCAGGCGAGCGCGCCGCCCCAGTCGTGCGCCACCAGCACGAACCTGCGCCCCGGGCTGTAGTGCTCGCCCAGCGCGATAACGTCCGCCACCAGGTGCTTCGCCTTGTAGGGCTCGAGGCCCTCGGGCTTGTCCGAGAGGTTGTATCCCCGCAGGTCGGGGGCAACGCAAAGCCGGCCACGCTCGGCGAAGTACTGCATCGGCCCGCGCCAGGCAGCCCAGAACTCCGGAAAGCCGTGCAGGAACAGCATCAGCCGGTCGCCACTGCCTGCCACGGCACAGTGCAGCCGCACCCCGCCGCAGTCGCGCCATTCGTGGCGGATGGCCGCGCTCATCGCATGCGCTCGAGCTTCGGCGAGCGCCTCTGGAGTTCAGGATTCCCGTACCAGGGCCGCGGATGGCTGCAGATCCTCGTCGCGCCGGTGGCGGGGTCCTCCCAAAGGTACAGGTACGCGACGGCGCCGCCGCACATGCCGGCCAGCATGAACCCCGCGGCAAGGTTCCTGGGTCTCATTGGGCGGCTGGTCTAGAACCGGGAGAAGTCAGGCCTGCGCTTCTCTAGGAACGCGGTCATCGCCTCCTTCGCCTCCGGCGACTGCAGGCGGGCGCGGAACTCCGCGCCCTCCTCCGCGATCGCGGCGGCGAGCTGCGCGCCGACGCGGGCACGCATCAGCGCCTTGGTGGCGCGCACCGCCGAGGGCGGCAATGCGGCAACCGCGAGCGCGGCCGCGCGGGCGCGCTCGAACAGCTCGGCCTCCGGGACGATGTCGGTGACGAAGCCGGCGGCGTACGCCTTGTCCGCGGTGAAGGGCTGGCCGAGCAGCAGCAGCTCGGCGGCGCGCTGGTAGCCAGCGATGCGCGGCAGCAGGAAACTCGAGCCCGCCTCCGGCACCAGCCCCAGCGGCACGAACGGCATCTGGAAGCGCACCCCCGGGGCCGCGAACACCAGGTCGCAATGCAGCAGCATGGTGGTGCCGATGCCCACGGCGGGACCGTTCACGGCGGCGATCAGCGGCTTGGGGAACACCGAAAGGCCGCGGATGAAGCCGAAGGCGGGGCCTTCCTCGCCCGCGTGCGGCGGCCGCTCGAGGAAGTCCTTGAGGTCGTTGCCCGCGGTGAAGCAGTCGCGCGCGCCGTGCAGCAGAACCGCGCGCACGGCGGCGTCGGCCGCGGCCGCCTCCATGGCCTCGGCCATGGCCCGGTACATGTCCAGCGTCAGCGAGTTCTTCTTCTCGGGCCGAGCGATCTCGATGCGAAGGACGCGGTCGCGGGTGTCGGTCAGGATCTGGCTCATGGTTACCTCAATCGTTAAGCGTGACGGCGCGGTTGCGGCTGGTGCGCTTGGCCTGGCAGAGCGCCTTGTCGGCGCGCTTCAGGAACTGCTCGATGGTATCGCCTTTGCGAAACGCGGTGACGCCAGCCGAAAAGGTGACACCGAGGCCCGGCGCGGCCGAGTTCCAGTGTCGCGATTCGACCGCGGCGCGGATGCGCTCGGCCGCCTCGCGCGCCGCCTCGGCCGTCGAGCCGGTGGGGATCAGGAGGAACTCCTCGCCGCCATGGCGCCGCTCTAGGCGGGCTGGCGTTGCAGGGCGCGAGCGTCATCGCCGCCCGCCCTCAACGTGCTGTGGTGGATTTCCTCCGCCTGCAGCAGGTGCGCGCGCGGGGCGCGGCGTCCCGCTCACCTCGGCAGCTGGTAGTCTTTGAACTGCTGGCGCAGCGTGAGCTTGGAGAGCTTCCCGGTCGCAGTGTGCGGCAGCTCGGCGACGAATACCACGTCGTCGGGCAGCCACCATTTCGCGATCTTGTCGCGATAGAACTCCAGCAGCGCCTCCTTGCTGACCTCCTGCCCTGCCTTTTTCACCGCGACCACGATCGGCCGCTCGTCCCATTTCGAGTGCCGGATGCCGATCACCGCCGCCTCCTGGATCGCCGGATGCGCCACGGCGATGTTCTCCAGGTCGATGGAGCTAATCCATTCGCCGCCGGACTTGATGACGTCCTTGGAGCGGTCGGTGATCTGGATGTAGCCGTCCGCGTCGATGGTGCACACATCGCCCGTGGGGAACCAGCCGTCCTTCAGCGGGCTGCCGCCCTCGCCCTTGAAATAGCCGTTCACCACCCAGGGCCCGCGCACCTGCAGGTCACCGAAGGCCTTGCCGTCGTGCGGCAAGGCGGATCCGTCCTCGCCCACGATGCGCATGTCGACGCCGAACAGCACCCGGCCCTGCTTGTTCTGCAACGCGTCGCGGTCTTCCTTCCTCCAGCCGGCATGGCGCGCCTTGAAGGTGTTCACGGTGCCCAAGGGGCTCATCTCGGTCATGCCCCAGGCGTGCAGGACCTTGACGCCATAGTCGTCCTGGAAGGCGCGGATCATGGCCGGCGGGCAGGCCGAGCCGCCGATCACCACGCCCTTGAGCGTGGAGAATTTCAGCCCCTGCTCCTTCATGTAGTTGAGCAGGGCGAGCCACACCGTGGGCACGCCGGCGGACATGGTGACGCCCTCGGCCTCGAACAGTTCGTGCAGGCTCTTGCCGTCAAGGTGGTGCGCCGGGAAGACGAGCTTCGCACCGGTGGCGGCGCAGGAGTAGGGCAGCCCCCAGGCATTGACGTGGAACATCGGCACCACCGGCAGGATGACGTCGCGCGCCGAGAGATTGAGCGCATCGGGCAGCGCCGCCGCGTAGGCGTGCAGCATGGTCGAGCGATGCGAGTACAGCGCGCCCTTGGGGTTGCCGGTGGTGCCCGAGGTGTAGCACAGGCAGGCGGCACTGCGCTCGTCGAAGCTCGGCCACTCCAAGCGGTCATCCTGCGCCTCGACCAGGTCCTCGTAGCAGTGCAGGTTCGGGATCTGCGCCCTGGGCATGGTGGCGCGCGCAGTCATCGCAACGAACGCCTCGACCGTCTTCAGATGCGGCGCCAGTTTCTCCACCAGCGGCGCGAGGTTGACGTCGAAACAGAGCACCCGGTCCTCGGCGTGGTTCGCGATGTAGACGATCTGCTCCGGGAACAGGCGCGGGTTGATGGTGTGGATCACCGCGCCGGTGCCGGCGACGGCGTAGTAGATCTCGAAATGCCGGTAGCCGTTCCAGGCCAGCGTGGCGACGCGGTCGTGCATCCGCACGCCGAGGCCCCTGAGCGCCTTGGCCAGGCGCCGCGAGCGCCGGTGCGCCTCGGCGTAGGTGGTGCGGTGGATGGCGCCGTCCTCGACCGTCTTGGAGACGATCTCGGTGGAACCGTGGTGCCGGTGCGCGTGCCTGATCAGGTCGCTGATCAGGAGCGGCACGTCCATCATCAGGCCCTGCATCTGCCCCCCGTTTCCGCCCTCCTACGGCATCTGGATCTTGCCGCCCCCTCCGGGGCCGCCGGGCCCCAGCGGCGGCAGCCCGCCCTGCGGCACCACGATCGACGAGGCCTGCTGGCGCCGCAGTTCCTGCAGTTCCTTTACCGCGCGCTCGATGGCGGCCTTGGCGGCGGCGCCGAACTTCTGCGCCGCCTCTTCCAGCGTCTTCGCCTCCAGCGCGAAATTGATCGGCAGCGTGCCGACCTGCGTCATCACCTGCGTCTCGCCGATCCAGCTCACCTCGCGCGCGGCGTCGCGCGCGCCCTCGCCGTTGACCGGGGTCATCCGGCGGATGGTGCCGACGCGCCGGTCGGTGAAAACCTCCTCCAGCCAGAGGTCCTGCGGGTTCATCTCCGGCTCCATCGTGCGTTCATCCTGTCGGGTCGCCATGCCTGCCTCGATGCGCTTTGTTGTCTCGAGGGCAGGATTGTCGCACGGACCGAGTGCGGCCCGACCCGCCGCTAGCGCAGGTTCTTGAGGTTGATCGCGACCATCTCGAGCTGCATCGCGAGGGCGCGATGTTGATGCACTTCCCGGATCGATGTGAGGGCGGCGACCACGCTCAAGGCGAGCCACCCGGCATGGTCTCCTGGTTAGCAAACCGGGCCGCAAACTCAG
>VGIA01000046.1 GCA_016868105.1 Betaproteobacteria bacterium
GTTCCCGGAAACGCTGGCCGCGGCCGCCGGCGAACTCGCCCCGCACGCGGTGGCGTTCTACCTGCGCGGACTCGCCGGGGAGTTCCACGGTTACTATAATGCCGAGCGCATCCTGGTCGAGGATTCCAGCCTGCGCGAGGCACGCCTCGCGCTCGCCGCCGCGGTCCGCCAGGTGCTCGCCAGCGGCCTTGCGCTGCTGGGCGTGGGCGCGCCGGAGAAAATGTGATGGCGAGAGCAGGACGACAGGCTGGGCCGGCCCCCTCCCGCTCCCGCGGCGGCTTCCTGCTGGGCCTGTTCGTCGGCCTGTTCGTTGGCCTGGTGATCGCGCTCGGCATCGCGTTTTACCTCAACAAGGCCCCGATTCCTTTCCTTGGCGGCAAAGCCAAACACGCCACCAAGGAGGAGTCCGCCAAGCCCCCGCCGCTGGCCGGAATGCCCCAGTCGGGCGCCCCGGGCGCAGTCAAGGCCGACAAGCCGAGATTCGACTTCTACAAGATCCTGCCGGGAGGCGAAGAAACCGTTTCCGAGAAGGAACTGAAGGACGCCACCAAGGCGGCCAAGGCCCAGCCCGAAGCCGCCCAGGCGATCTACTACATCCAGGCCGGTTCGTTCCAGAATCCGGCTGACGCGGACAGCCAGAAGGCGAAGCTGGCTCTGCTGGGGCTGGAGGCCGCCGTCGAGCCCACCAGCCTGCCCGACAAGGGCACCAGCTACCGGGTGCGGCTGGGACCCTATGCCAGGATCGATGAACTGAACCGGGTGCGCCAGAGTTTGACCCAGAACGGGATCGAAGCGAGCCTGGTCAGGCTCAAGGACCCGGTTACCAAGGGCAACTGATGAATCGCGACTTTCACCACCGGCGCCGCAGCCTCGTCGCTGCCCTCGCCCTCGCGCCTTTGCTTCCCGGCGTGGCACGCGCGCAGCAGCCCGGCGCCGACTACACCCTGCTCAAGCCCGAGCTCGCCGTGGAGACCCCAGGCAAGATCGAGGTGGTGGAGTTCTTCTGGTACGGCTGCCCGGCCTGCTACAACCTGGAGCCGCTGCTGGAGGCCTGGGTGCCCAGGCTGCAGCCCGACACCGTGTTCCGCCGCATCCCGGCGGTGTTCAACGACCGCTGGGCGCTCGACGGCGCGATCTACTACACCTTCGAGGCCATGGGCGCGGTGGACAAGCTGCACAAGCCGCTGTTCGACGCCATCCACAAGGATCGCCTGCGAACCGACAACGGCCCGGCGCTCAGCCAGTGGCTGCAGCGCAATGGCGTGGATCCGAAGAAGTTCGAGGACATGAGCAAGTCCTTCGGCGTGCAGAGCAAGCTGCGCCGCGCCGCGCAGCAGGGGGCCGCCTACCGCATCGAAGGCACGCCGACCATGGCGGTGCACGGCCGTTACGTGATCACCATCGAGCAGGCGCGCACCTTCGAGCGCATGGTCGCCACCGCGGAGCACCTCGTTGGCGTGACGCGCAAGTCGCTGTCGGCGACGAAGAAGTCCTGACCCGGATCGTCTCGCTCGTGCCTTCCATCACCGAGCTCGTGTGCGAGCTGGGGCTGGCGGACAAGCTGGTCGGCCGCACCGGGTTCTGCATCCATCCGCAGGAAGCCCTCAAGGGCGTGCCGAAGGTCGGCGGCACCAAGGCCGTGAATCTGGCGAAGATCCACGCCCTCGCCCCGACACACGTCATCCTCAATGTCGAGGAGAACACGAAGGCAACCGCCGATGCGCTGGCGCGCTTCGTTCCCAACCTGGTCGTCACCCATCCGCTCGCGCCCGAGGACAATCTGGCGCTGTACCGCCAGCTCGGCACGGCCTTCGGCAAAGAACGCGAGGCGGAGGCGCTTTGCGGCCGGTTCGAATCCGCGCTGGCCGAAGCCCGCGAGCGGCGCTTCCCGGAGCGCAAGGTGCTCTACCTGATCTGGAAGAACCCGTGGATGACGGTGTCGCGCGACACCTATATCTCGCGCACGCTGGCGCTCTTTGGATTGAGCACGGTTCCCGGGGTTGCCCAGGCGCGCTACCCCAAGCTCGCCGACCCGGCGGTCCCCGAGGCGGAACTGGTGCTGGTCTCCAGCGAGCCCTACCGGTTCACGGCAAGGCACCTGCCGGAGATCGAGCGGCTGTCGGGCAGGCCGGCGCGCCTCATCGACGGCGAGATGACCTCCTGGTACGGGCCGCGGGCGATTGCCGGGCTGGAATACCTGTCGGGCTTCGCCCGTTCGCTCTGAGAGGCGCAGGATCGCCGCCTTCCTCGCCTCACTCATCCCGGCCTGCCACTGTGGCCACCTCGAGACGGTGAAAGCGCTGCTGGCGACCGCGATCGCGGCGGCAGGCGGTCGCTAGGGGCTCAGCCCTTCGCCTTCTTCCCCAGCCTCAGCATGGCGTAGCTGCCCGGCGCGTCCTCCAGCACCGTCAGCCCCTCGCCGGGGTTCCTCGCCGGCACCTTCTCACCGCCGTTGTGCTTGTCGATCCACGCCTGCCAGTCGTCCCACCAGGAGCCGGGGTGCTGCGTGGCGGTGGCGAACCATTCATCCGCCGTGGCGGGATTCGAGGCATTGGTCCAGTAGTGGTACTTCTTTGCCGAGGGCGGGTTGACGATGCCGGCGATATGCCCGGACCCCCCGAGGGTGAAGTGCACCTCGCCGCCCAGGTACTTCGAGCCCTTGTAGGTGGTCTTCCAGGGCGCGATGTGGTCCTCGACCGTGGAGATGAAATAGGCCGGCACCTTCACCTTCGTCAAGTCGATCGGCGCCCCGGCGAGCGAGATCCCGCCCGGCACCCCCAGCAGGTTCTTCAGGTACATGTTGCGCAGGTAGAAACTGTGCATCCGCGCCGGCATGCGCGTCGAGTCGGAGTTCCAGTACAGCAGGTCGAACGGGAACGGGTCCTTGCCCATCAGGTAGTTGTTGACGACGAAGGACCACACCAGGTCGTTGGCGCGCAGCAGGTTGAAGGTCGAGGCCATTTCCGAGCCCTCGAGGTAGCCGCGCTGGTTCATCTTCTTCTCCAGGTTCTCGACCTGGGCCTCGTCGATGAACACGCCCAGCTCGCCCGGCGCCGAGAAATCCAGCAGGCTGACGAAGAAGGTGGCGCAGCCGACGCGGTCCTGGCCGCTTTTCTCCTGTTCTGCCGCGAGCCAGGCCAGGGTCGCCCCCAGCAGCGTACCGCCCAGGCAGTAACCGATGAGGTTCACCTTGCGCTCGCCGGTGGCCTTCTCCACCGCGTCCAGCGCGGCCAGCGGCCCCTGCAGCATGTAGTCCTCGAAGCCCATCTGCGCCAGGCGAGCGTCCGGGTTCACCCAGGACAGCACGAACACCGGGTGGCCCTGGTCGGTGGCCCATTTGATGAAGGAGTTCTGCGGCCGCAGGTCAAGGACGTAGTACTTGTTGATCCACGGCGGGATGATCACCAGCGGGCGGCGGTATTGCTCCGGCGTGGTCGGTTGGTACTGGATGAGCTGCATCAGTTCGGTCTGGAACACCACCTTTCCCGGCGTCGTGGCGAGGTTGCGCCCCAGTTCGAAGGCGTTCTCGTCGGTCATGCTGATGTGCAGGTTGCCGCCGCCCTTGTGCATGTCCGAGAGCAGGTTGTTGAGGCCCTTCAGCAGGTTCTGGCCGCCGCTGGAGACGGTCTCGCGCAGCACCTGCGGGTTGGTGAGCGCGAAGTTGGAGGGCGACAGCGCCTCCACGTACTGGCGGGTGAAGAACGCCACCTTCTTTTCCGACTCCGGGGACAGGCCGTCCACCTGCGCCACCGCGTGCTGGATGTGGCGCGAGGCGATGAGGTAGGACTGCTTCAGGTGGTCGAACAGGAAGTTCGAGCTCCAGTCCTGGTCGCGGAAACGGTTGTCGCCCTTGGCCGGCACCGCCACCGGCGCGCTGTGCACTCCCATCGCCTTCATCCAGCCCGACTGCCACAGCCGCATGTAGTCGAGCATCAGGTTGGTGGAGAACGCCGCCAGCGAGGCCGGGTTCTCCATCATCTTCGCGTACAGCTCCATGTAGGCCTTGGCGATGCCCAGCTCGTCGCCGACGGCGGCGGCCAGGCCCGGGGCGTGGTCCTTCTTCGCGTACTGGCCGATCAGTTTCGCCGAGCGCTCGGCGACCTCGTGCAGGACGCGCACGGTCTGGTCCGGATTCATGGCGGGCTGCTTGTTCTGCTCCACTGCTTTGCTCCTAGGCCGGCGCAAAGCGGGCGACGCCATCGGCGCCGGTGCGGCGCGCCAGACGGCCATCGTGGTACAGGCAATGCAGGTGTGCGATGGCCTCGCCCATGGCGAAGAAGATCGCCCCGGTGTCCAGCTTGCGCTTGAACAGCACCTCCAGCACCTGGTGCGCGGAACGAGGCGATGCGGTGCAGGCGGCGAGCAGTTCTTCGAGGCGTTGCGCGTGGTGCTGCTCCAGCGAGGCGATGCGGCCGTGGGCGCCGCGGAAGGGCAACCCGTGCGAGGGCAGCACCAGCACGTCCTGCGGCAGCTCGCGGTAGCGCCCGATCGAGGCGAGGAACAGGCGCAGCGGATTGGAATCCGGGTCCACCGGGCGCACCGCGACGTTGGTGGAAATCCGCGGCAGCAGCATGTCGCCGGCGATGAGGACGTTCAGCTCGCTGCAATACAGCGACGCGTGCTCCGGGCAGTGGCCGTAGCCCACGATCACCCGCCACTCGCGGTCATGGACGAGGATCCGATCCCCTTCCATCAGGCGCCGGTGCGCGAGCGGGAAGCCCGGAACCAAGTTGCGGTACAGCTCGCCGCGGCCCAGCAGTACCTTGCCGGCCGCCTCGTCCAGCCCATGGCCGCGGAACAGCTCGATCTGGGACTCGGTGGAATAGCCGGCGACGCGGGCGCGGGCCGCGTGCACGGTCAGGTACTCCGCGCGCGTCATCCACAGCTCCGCGCCGTGGCGCTCGCGCAGCCAGGCCGCGTTGCCGGCGTGGTCGGGGTGGTAGTGCGTGACGATCTGGCGCCAGAGCCGGCGCCCGCGGCCTTCGGCGGCGAACACCTGGTCGAGCAGGGCACGCGTGGCATTGTTGCCAAGCCCGGTGTCCACCAGCGTCAGCGCGGCTTGACCTTCGTGCCGGTCCTCCAGCAGCCACAGGTTGATATGGTCCAGGGCAAACGGCAGTGGCATTCGCATCCAGCGTACGCCGGGCGCGACCTCGAGCGCAGTGCCCGGGGCCGCAGGCGCCGCGTGGGGGTAATCGATCGTGGGTTGGCTGGACATCGGGGGAGCCGGGCTAGAATGGCCCCGGCAAGGGCGATTATCGCCGCAGCGCAGCATCCCAGGCAACCAACATCTTCCATGAGCCGCACCGCATTGCGCCTGAAGCCCGAGCCCGGGGACTTCTCCATCGGCGACCTGGCGCGCGAGTTCGACGTCACGCCGCGGGCGATCCGGTTCTACGAGGCCGAGGGGCTGCTCGCGCCGCAGCGCCAGGGCCAGCGCCGCATCTATTCGGCACGCGACCGCACGCGCCTCAAGCTCACGCTGCGCGGCAAGCGCCTGGGCCTGACCCTGTCGGAGATCCGCGAGCTGATCGACATGTACGAGACCGGCCGCGACGAGCGGCCGCAGCTGGAGCGCTTCCTCGCGGTGCTGGAGAGCCACAAGTCGGCCCTGGAGCAGCAGCGCACCGACATCGAGGCCCAGCTGGCCGAGATCGCCGCCTTCGAGAAGCGGGTGCGCAAGCAGCTGGGCGCGCAGCGGCGCCGCCCTGGTTGACGTTGACGTAAACGTCAAGTACCGTCCCGGATCTCGCCCGCCGCCATGAACGCCCCTGCCTCCCGCTTCATCCCGAAGGACCCGGACTTCGCCGCCCGCTGCCGCGCCAGCTTCGGCCGCCAGGCGGCGATGCGCCTGATCGGCGCCCGGCTGCAGCGGCTCGAGCCCGGCCTGAGCGAGGTCGCGCTCGCGTTCCGCGACGAGCTGACGCAGCAGAAAGGCTTCGTCCACGGCGGCATCATCGGCATGATCGCGGACTGCGCCTGCGGCTACGCCGCGTATTCGCTGATGCCGGCGAGCAGTTCCCTGGTCACGGTGGAGTACAAGATCAACATCCTCGCCCCCGCCCGCGGCGACCTGCTGGCGCGCGGCGAGGTGATCCGCCCGGGGCGCACGCTCAGCGTGACGCGGGCCGAGGTCCACGACCAGCACGGCGCGCACGTGGCGAGCATGCAGCAGACGCTCATGATGCTCGCCGACACCCCCGACGTGCCGGACTAGATTCGCGCAGCGATCATGGGGCCTGCCCTCCTGCGGTTCGACCACGGCGAGACCCTCGACATGCTGCGCGCCACGGTGCGCGACTTCGCGGCAAAGGAGATCGCGCCGCGCGCCGCCGGCATCGACCGCGACAACCAGTTTCCCGCCGATCTGTGGCGGAAACTCGGCGCGCTCGGCCTGCTCGGGATCACGGTCGAGGAGGCCTACGGCGGCACGCAGATGGGCTACCTCGCGCACATCGTGGCGATGGAGGAGATCTCGCGGGCCTCGGGCTCGGTGGGCCTGTCCTACGGCGCCCACTCCAACCTGTGCGTGAACCAGATCCGGCGCAACGGCACCGAGGCACAGAAGAAGCTCTACCTGCCCAAGCTGGTCGCGGGAGAGCAGGTCGGCGCGCTGGCGATGTCGGAGCCCGGCGCCGGCTCGGACGTGCTCGGCATGCGCCTGCGCGCGCAGCGCCGGGGCGACCGCTACGTCCTCAACGGCAACAAGATGTGGATCACCAACGGCCCGGACGCGGACCTGCTGGTGATCTACGCCAAGACGAGCGACCAGGGCATCACCGCGTTCCTGGTGGAGAAGGGCTTCAAGGGCTTCTCCACCGCGCAGAAGCTGGACAAGCTGGGCATGCGCGGCTCCAACACCTGCGAGCTGGTGTTCCGGGACTGCGAAGTGCCCTTGGCCAACATCCTCGGCGAGGAAGGCAGGGGCGTCCGGGTGCTGATGTCTGGCCTGGACTACGAGCGCGCGGTGCTGGCCGGCGGCCCGCTCGGCCTGATGGCCGCGTGCCTGGACGTCGTGGTCCCCTACGTGCACGAGCGCAAGCAGTTCGGCCAGCCCATCGGCGAATTCCAGCTCATGCAGGGCAAGCTCGCCGACATGTACACCACCTTCTCCGCCTGCCGCGCCTACGTTTACGCCGTCGGGCAGGCGCTGGACCGCGGCGAAACCACCCGCAAGGACGCCGCCGGCGCCATCCTCTATGCCGCCGAGAAGGCGACCTGGATGGCCGGCGAGGCGATCCAGTCGCTGGGCGGCATGGGCTACATCAACGAGTCGCCCACCGGGCGGCTGTGGCGCGACGCCAAGCTCTACGAGATCGGTGCCGGCACCTCCGAGATCCGGCGCTGGCTGATCGGCAGGGAACTGTTCGGGGAAACAGGCTAGAGGCACGCATGACCAAGGTTGCCGAACTGCTCGAGCGCAACCGCGCTTGGGCCGAGCGCATGCTGGCCGCAAACCCGTCGTTCTTCAGTGCCCTGGCTCGGCAGCAGGCGCCGGAGTTCCTCTGGATCGGCTGCTCCGACAGCCGGGTGCCGGCCAACCAGATCACCGGCCTCGCCCCGGGCGAGGTGTTCGTCCACCGCAACATCGCCAACGTGGTGGCGCACACCGACCTGAACTGCCTGGCGGTGCTCAACTTCGCCATCGATCTGCTCAAGGTGCGCCACATCATCGTCTGCGGACACTACGGCTGCAGCGGCGTGCATGCGGCCATGGTCGGGCGTTCGGTGGGCTTGGCCGACAATTGGCTGCGCCATGTGCAGGACGTGCGCGCCAAGCACGCCGTCGAGCTCGATGCCATCGCGGACGAGGCGGCCCGCGAGCGTCGCCTGTGCGAGCTGAACGTGCGCGAGCAGGTGCGTAACGTCTGCGAGTCCACCGTGCTGCGCGACGCCTGGGCGCGCGGCCAGGCGGTCTCGGTGCACGGCTGGGTCTACGGCATCGAGGACGGCCGCCTGCGCGACCTGGGCTGCAGCCAGTCGGCACCTGCATGAGCGAACTTGTCCCGACTTACCAGGGCAGTGTCTACCCCTGGCACTGCGACCAGATGGGCCACATGAACGTCATGTGGTACGTGGGCAAGTTCGACCAGGCGACCTGGAATCTGTTCGCCCTCATGGGCTTCACCACGCAGTACATGAAGGAAAGCGGCAGCGGCATGGCCGCGGTGGACCAGCGCATCCAGTACCGCCGCGAACTGATGCCGGGCGCCACCCTCAGCGTCGCCTCCGGGGTGCTGGAGGTGCGCGAAAAGGCAGTGCTGTTCTTCCACGAAATGCGCAACAATCAGACCGGCGAGGTCAGCGCCACCTGCCGGATCCTGGGCGTGCACATGGCTGCGGTGGTGCGGCGCGCGATGCGGTTCCCGCCGGATTTCGCGGACAAGGCGCGCGCGCTGCTACGCAGCTACGATTTCGGCGACAGAACCTAGAAGGAGTACCTGGTGAACAACGATCCGGTGGTCATCGTGTCCTGCGCCCGCACCCCGATGGGCGGCTTCCAGGGCGAGTTGAAGGGCTTCGCCGCCCCGGAGCTGGGCGCGGCCGCGATCCGCGCCGCCCTTGAGCGCAGCACGCTGAAGCCCGAGCAGGTGCAGGAGGTCATCATGGGCTGCGTGCTCCCCGCCGGCCAGGGCCAGGCGCCGGCGCGGCAGGCGTCGCTGGGCGCCGGTCTGCCGCTCGCGGCGGGCTGCACCACGATCAACAAGATGTGCGGCTCAGGCATGAAGGCCGCGATGTTTGCGCACGACCTGCTCGCGGCCGGCAGCGCCGAGGTGATCGTCGCCGGCGGCATGGAATCCATGAGCAACGCGCCCTACCTGCTGCCCAAGGCGCGCGCCGGGCTGCGCATGGGCCACGGGCAGGTAATCGACCACATGTTCTACGACGGCCTGGAGGACGCCTACAACCGGGACGAGAAAGGCGGGGGCCGCCTGATGGGCACCTTTGCCGAGGACTGCGCCGGCAGCTTCGGCTTCAGCCGCGAGCAGCAGGACGCCTTCGCGATCGAGTCGCTCAAGCGCGCGCAGAAGGCGAACAGGGACGGCTCATTCGCGTGGGAAACCACCCCGCTCGCCGTCAAGGCCGGCAAGGACCAGAAATTCATCGAGACCGACGAGCAGCCCTTCAGGGCCAACCTGGAGAAGATCCCGGCGTTGAAGCCCGCGTTCCGCAAGGACGGCACGGTGACGGCGGCCAATTCCTCGTCCATCTCGGATGGCGCGGCGGCCCTCGTCCTGATGCGCCGTTCCAGCGCCGAGAAGCGGGGCCTGGCGCCGATCGCGGCCATCGCCGGGCACGCGACCCATGCGCAGGAGCCGGCGCTGTTCACCACCGCGCCGGTGGGCGCGATCCGCAAGCTCTTTGAGCGCACCGGCTGGAGCGCGGGCAAGGTGGACCTGTACGAGATCAACGAAGCCTTCGCCGTCGTGACCATGGCGGCGATGAAGGAGCATGGGCTGGCGCGCGACAAGGTAAACGTGCACGGCGGGGCCTGCGCCCTCGGCCACCCCATCGGCGCCTCCGGCGCGCGCATCCTGGTGACGCTGCTCGGCGCGCTGCGCAAGCATGGCGGCCGGCGCGGCGTGGCCGCGTTATGCATCGGCGGCGGCGAAGCCACCGCCATGGCCGTCGAATTGTTATGAACAAGCCCGGCGTGCGCAAGCCCACCAGAGCCGCGCTGTCGGCGCTGATCGCCCGTTCGCGCTTCACCGCGCAGTACGGCTTCAGGGTCACCGCCGTCGCCGACGACGCCTGCACCATCGCCATGCCCTTTCAGCAGGCCTACCAGCGCCCCGGGGGCACGGTCAATGGCCCGGCCTACATGGCGGCGGCCGACTGCGCGATGTGGATCGCCATCAAGCGCCACATCGGCATGGAGCACGACGCGGTCACATCGGAAATGAACACCGCGTTTCTCAACGCGGCCCGGCGCGAAACGGTGTACTGCACGGCGAGAATCCTGAAACTCGGCAAGCGCATCATCTACGGCACCGCCCGGTGCCATGACCGCAAGGGCCGGATCTTCACGCACCACACCATCACCTACGCCAGGCTGCGGAAATAGCGTGCTCCTTGCCGAACAACACGCCATGATCCGCGACTCTGTGCGCAAGTTCGCGCGCGGGCGCCTCGCGCCCAACGCGGCGCGCCGGGACCGCGACAAGCGCTTCCCGCTTGAGGAAGTGGCGCGCATCTGGCGCGACGTCGGCGTGTGCCAGATCTACGAGGGCGCGAGCGATATCCAGCGCCTGGTCATGGGACGCGCCCTTGAGGGCACGTAGAGGAAGAACCTTGCAAGGCGCCTGATGCCCGCGATCAAAAGCAAGCTGGACACCCGGTCGGAGGAGTTCCGCGCCAGCGCCGGGCGCATGAAAGCGCTCGTGGCCGACCTGCGCGCCAAGGTCGAGCGCGTGGCGCAGGGCGGCGAGCAGGCCGCTCGCGCGAAGCACACGGCGCGCGGCAAGCTGCTCGCGCGCGAGCGCGTCCGCGCCCTGCTCGACCCGGGCTCACCGTTCCTCGAGATCGGCCAGCTCGCCGCCTGGGACATGTACGGCGGCGACGTGCATTGCGCCTCCATCATCACCGGCATCGGCCGCGTCTCCGGGCGCGAGTGCATCATCGTCGCCAACGACGCCACCATCAAGGGCGGCACCTACTACCCGATGACGGTGAAGAAGCACCTGCGGGCGCAGGAGATCGCGATCCAGAACCGCCTGCCGTGCCTCTACCTGGTGGACTCTGGCGGCGGCTTCCTGCCCGAGCAGGACAACGTGTTCCCGGACCGCGAGCACTTCGGCCGCATCTTCTACAACCAGGCCAACATGTCCGCCGCGGGCATCCCGCAGATCGCCTGCGTCATGGGCTCCTGCACCGCGGGCGGCGCCTATGTGCCGGCGATGTCGGACGAGACCATCATCGTCAAGGGGCAGGGCACCATCTTCCTGGGCGGCCCGCCGCTGGTGAAGGCCGCGGTGGGCGAAATCGTCAGCGCGGAGGAACTGGGGGGCGCCGAGGTGCACACGCGGGTCTCCGGCGTCGCCGACCACTACGCGCTCAACGACGGTCACGCGCTCGCCATCCTGCGGCGCATCGTCGGGGGCCTGAATTCGCGCAAGGCCATGTCGCTGGAGGTGAGGGAGCCGCGCGAGCCGCTGTACCCGGCAGATGAAATCTACGGCGTCATCCCGGCCGACGCGAAGAAGCCCTACGACGCGCGGGAAGTGATCGCGCGGGTGGTGGATGGCTCGGAGCTGGACGAGTTCAAGCAGAACTACGGCACCACCCTGATTACCGGTTTCGCGCACCTCCACGGCTACCCGGTGGCGATCCTCGCCAACAACGGCATCCTGTACTCCGAATCCTCGCTCAAGGCGGCGCATTTCATCGAGCTCGCCTGCCAGCGCGGCGTCCCGCTGCTGTTCCTGCAGAACATCACCGGCTACATGGTGGGCAGGAAGTACGAGGCCGGCGGCATCGCCAAGGACGGCGCCAAGATGGTGACCGCGGTGGCCACCGCCCGCGTCCCCAAGTTCACGATGATCCTTGGGGGCTCGTTCGGTGCCGGCAACTACGGCATGTGCGGCCGCGCCTATTCGCCGCGCTTCCTGTGGATGTGGCCCAACGCGCGAATCTCGATCATGGGCGGTCCGCAGGCGGCGAGCGTGCTCTCCACCGTGCGCCGCGACGGCATCGAGGCCAAGGGCGGCCATTGGTCCGCGGCGGAGGAGGAAGCCTTCAAGAAGCCCCTCCTCGAGCAGTACGAGCGCCAGGGCCATCCGTACTACGCCAGCGCGAGGCTCTGGGACGACGGCGTGGTGGACCCGGCCGATACGCGGCGGTTGCTGGGTCTGGCGATCTCCGCCTCCCTCAATGCACCCGTCGAAGACACCAAATTCGGCGTGTTCAGGATGTAAGGGAGGCACCACCATGTCCGATCACAGGGCAAGGATCGAGTGGAATCTGCAGGGCGCGTTCGAGCACAGGACCTACTCGCGCACGCACGGCATGGATTTCGGCGCCGGCGTCGTGGTCCCGGGCAACGCCGCGGCCGGCAATGTTCCGCCCACGGTGCCTGCGGCGCACGGCGTCGACCCGGAGCAGGCCTTCGTGGCCTCGCTCTCCACCTGCCACATGCTCTGGTTGCTGCATCTGGCCAGCCGCGCGAAGCTCACCGTCACGCGCTACCTCGACGAGGCGAGCGGCGTGCTGCAGAAGGGACCGCAGGGCAAGTGGATGATGAACCGGGTGAGGCTGCGGCCGGCGGTCACATTCTCCGGCACCGCGCCCGCCGCGCAAGAACACGGGCAACTGCACCACAGGGCGCACGAGGAGTGCTACGTCGCCAACTCGGTCCGGACGCAAGTGATCTGCCTTGCGGCCGTCGCCTGACCATGTTCCGCAAGATCCTCATCGCCAACCGCGGCGAAATCGCCTGCCGGGTCATCACCGCGGCGCGCGACCTGGGCATCCGCACCGTGGCGGTGTATTCCGACGCCGACCGCGACGCGCGCCACGTCGCCATGGCCGACGAGGCGCGACGCATCGGCCCGGCGCCGGCGCGCGCGAGCTACCTCGACATGGGTGCGATCCTCGCCGCGGCGAAGGATTCGGGCGCAGAGGCGATCCACCCGGGCTACGGCTTCCTGTCGGAGAACGAGGATTTCGCCGCGGCCTGCGCGCAGAACGGGATCGTGTTCATCGGCCCCTCGCCCGAGGCGATCGCGGCCATGGGCGACAAGTCCGCCGCCAAGGCGCTGATGGAGAAGGCCGGCGTACCGCTGGTGCCCGGATATCACGGCGAGAACCAGGATCCGGCGTTCCTCGCCAACCAAGCCGCGAAGATCGGCTACCCGGTGCTGATCAAGGCCTCCGCAGGAGGCGGCGGCAAGGGCATGCGCGCGGTGGAGAAGGCGGCGGACTTCGCCGCCGCGCTGGAGGGCGCCAAGCGCGAGGCGAAGGCCGCCTTCGGCGACGAGCGCGTGCTCCTCGAGCGCTACCTGCAGCGGCCGCGCCACATCGAGATCCAGGTCTTCGGCGACGCCAGGGGCAACGCGGTGTACCTGTTCGAGCGCGACTGCTCGGTGCAGCGTCGCCACCAGAAAGTACTGGAAGAGGCCCCCGCGCCCGGCATGACCGAGGCGCGCCGCCGGGAGATGGGCGAGGCGGCGGTGGCCGCCGTCAAGGCGATCAAGTACACCGGCGCCGGCACGGTGGAATTCATTGCCGAATCGGATACGGATCGCACAGGGGCGCTCAGCGGTCGCTTCTACTTCATGGAGATGAACACCCGCCTGCAGGTCGAGCACCCGGTGACCGAGATGATCACCGGGCAGGACCTGGTGAAGTGGCAGCTGGCGGTGGCCGCGGGCGGGCCGCTGCCGCTCGCGCAGGAGCAGCTCGCCATCCGCGGCCACGCCATCGAGGCGCGCATCTACGCCGAGAACCCCGCCAAGGGCTTCCTGCCTTCCACCGGCACGCTGCGCCGCCTGCGCGCGCCGCAGGCCTGCGAGTTCAGCGTCTCGGCCGGGAGCTTGCGCATCGATTCCGGGGTGCGCGAGGGCGACGCCATCTCGCCGCACTACGACCCCATGATCGCCAAGCTGGTGGCCTGGGGCGAGACGCGCGCAGCGGCGCTGGCGCGCCTGCGCGCCGCGCTCGCCGAATACGAGATCGTGGGCGTGGCCTCGAACGTCGAGTTCCTCGGGCGAATCGCCGCTTGCACCGCGTTCGCCGGCGCGGAACTCGACACCGGCCTGATCGAGCGCTCGCGCGCCGAGCTGTTCCCGGCCGGCGCCGGCGCCGCGGACGAGGACCTCGCCGCGGCGGCGCTGGCCGAGCTGTTCGCCGAGCAGGACCACGCCAGCGCGCAGGCGCGCGCCTCGGGCGACCCGCACTCGCCCTGGCACATTGCCGACGGCTGGCGCCTCAATCTGGGCTCGCACCATGCCTTCGTGTTCGCCGAAGGCAAGCGGGAGCACCGGCTCGAAGTGCATTTCGACCACGGCGGCCTGCGCCTGTCGCTGGAGGGCCGCGAGTATCGGCTTGCCGGCGCCCGCGACGGCGACGCACTGCGCGTCACCCTCGGGACCAGGACCTTCCGCGCCCGCGCCTTCCGCGACGGCGCGCAGTGGCACGTGTTCCGCGACGGCCTGCACCACATGCTGGCGCTGCGCGACCCGGCGGCGGTCGAGGGCGAGGACGCGGGCGGCGGCTCGCTCGCCGCACCGATGCCCGGCAAGGTCATCCAGGTGCTGGTGCGGGCCGGCGCGAAGGTCGCCCGCGGCGCGCCGCTGCTGGTGCTGGAGGCGATGAAAATGGAGCACACCATCTCCGCGCCCCGCGCCGGCGTGGTGAAGAAGATCCTCTACGCCGCAGGCGAGCAGGTCAGCGAAGGCGCCGAACTGCTGGTGCTGGAAGACGCGTGAGCCGTCCCGACACGGTGGCCTCGCCCTGCGTCAGGGTGTGCGTCATGGACGCCGCGCGCCGCTATTGCGTCGGGTGCCTGCGCACGCTGCAGGAGATCGCCGGCTGGGCAGAGATGGCCGAGGAGGACCGCGCGGCGGTCCTCGCGCGCTTGCCCGAACGGCGCCAAGCCTGCGCCATCCGGCCCGAGGAGGGGTAACGCATGACCCGTAAGCCCCGCATCATCCTCGCCCTGGCCGCCGTGCTGTTGTCCGCGCCGGCGCTGTCGCAGGCGAATTTCCCCGAGCGCCCGATCCGCTTCATCGTCTCGTTCCCGCCGGGCGGCAGTTCCGACCTGGTCGCGAGCGCCATGGCGCGGGTGATCAAGCCGGCGGGCGTAAAGCCGAACGAGCCGCCTCAGATCTCGTCGAAACGCCCGCCGCGGCCCTTGCCCGAGGCGAAGCGCGCAGCGCCCGCGGCGCCCTCGGCGAGGAACGCCGGCGCGCCGTTGTCCCACTCGTAGCGCATCGCCTCGCGCAAGGACAGTCCTTCCTGCCGGTATGCCGAGCGCCGGTCGGCACGCAGGCAGGCCTGCGGGAAGCGCGCGATGTCGCGCGCGAGCGCCTCGGCGGCTGCGCGCGACCGGCCATCCGGCACCACGCGCTCGGCAAGGCCGATGCGCAGCGCCTCCTCCGCCTCCACCTTGCGCCCGGTCAGGATCAGGTCCAGCGCGCGCCCGCGCCCGACGATGCGCGGCAGGCGCACCGTGCCGCCGTCCACCAGCGGCACACCCCAGCGCCGGCAGTAAACCCCGAAGTACGCCGATTCTTCCATCACGCGCAGGTCGCACCAGAGCGCAATCTCGAACCCGCCCGCGACCGCCGGGCCGGCGATCGCGGCGATCACCGGCTTATCCAGCTCGAGGCGCGTCGGGCCCATGGGGCCGCGCGGCAGGCGGCCGTCCGCGCCCTCCGCGTACGCCTGGCCATCCAGCGCCGAGCCGTTGCCCGCCGCGTGCTTGAGGTCGAACCCGGCGCAGAACGCCCCGCCCTCGCCCCAGAGCACCGCCACTGCTGCCTCCGGGTCGCGGTCGAAGGCCGTGAAGGCCTCGACCAGCGCCTCCGCGCTCGCCGGGTCCATGGCGTTCCTTGCCTCCGGGCGCGAATGAATCACGGTCCACACCGCGCCCGCCTCTTCGACGCGTACCGTCATGGGATTGCCCTGCCGCTGTCGCGCCATTGCACGGCCTTGTGGAACCCGTGCCGCTCGGCGTACTGCTTGAACCACAGGCCCTCGGGCGAGTGGCGCGTGATGCCGTCGAACAGCGTCGCGATCACCTGCGTGCCCGCCAGGCCCATGTTGTCGTAGGCCTGGTTGATCATGAGCTTGTGCATCATGAGCTGGTTCTTCGGCACCCCGGCCATGCGCCTGGCCAGCGCCTCCACCGCCGCGTCCAGCTTCGCCGCCGGCACCGCGTCGTACACCAGTCCCCACTGCTTTGCGGTGCGGCCGTCGATGCTGTCGCCGGTGAGCAGCATCCGCTTGGCCTTCTCCGCCCCCAGCCGGTACACCCACATCGCGGTGGTGGGGCAGCCCCAGACCCGCGCCGGCATGTAGCCGATCTTCGCCTCCTCGGCCATGACCACGATGTCGGCGCACAGCGCGATGTCGCTGCCCCCGGCCACCGCGTAGCCGTGCACCTTGCAGATCACCGGCTTGTGGCTGCGCCAGAGGGAGAAGAAGTCGTCGGTGTTCGCCTTCATGCCCTTGTAGTCCTTCATGGGATCCCAGGGCATCTTCTGCGTCCAGCGGTTGACCTGGTCGCCCTCGGCGAACTGCTTCAGGTCGTAGCCGGCGCAGAAGGCCTTGCCGGCGCCCGCGAGCACGATCACGTGCACCCGGTCGTCGTCGTTGGCGGCCTCCACCGCGCGGCGGATCTCGCGCGGCATGCGCTCGTCGATCGCGTTCAGGCGCGCCGGGCGGTTGAGGGTGATGCGGGCGATGCGGCCCGCGACGGCGTACTTCAGCGTGCGGAACTTCGGTGCTTTGGTCATGGCGCCTCCTGCGCGCTAGGATAGCAACCATGCGCCGCTTGGACTGGTACTTCGACTTTATTTCGCCGTACGCGTACCTGTGCCTGCACCGGCTGGGCGAGCTGCCTTCGGACATCGGCATCAACTATCGGCCGGTGCTATTTGCCGGGCTGCTCGCGCACTGGGGCCAGAAGGGGCCGGCGGAGATCGTGCCCAAGCGCCGCTACACCTACCGCTCGACCCACTGGCAGGCGAAGCTGCTGGGCATCCCGTTCCGCTATCCGGCGGCGCATCCGTTCAACCCGCTGCCGCACCTGCGGCTCGCGATCGCGGCCGGTAACACGCCCGAAGCCGTGCGGCGGATCTTCGAAGCGGTGTGGAGGCGCGGCGGGGATGCGACGCAGGCCGCGGCGCTTGCGCGCCTGGCGAAGGAACTGGGCGTGGACGAATCGCGCCTGTCGGCGCCGGCGGTGAAGGACGAACTGCGCCGGAACACCGAGGAAGCCGCCGCGCGCGGCGTGTTCGGCGTGCCGACCTTCGCCGTGGACGGAGAACTCTTCTGGGGCTCCGATTCGATCGGCTACCTGAAGGCCTTCCTGGCCGACCCAGCGTTCTTGCGGAACGCGGAGATCGAGCGGCTGGACGGATTGCCTGCCTCCGCAGCCCGCAAGGCGCCCCAAATGTAACCGATCTGTTACATCGACCTAGCCGTACTTGCGCAGGTCCTCGATCACCTTGCCGTCGTTGGGCAGGCCGCCCGGCGCCAGCAGCTGCACCTCGCCGCGCAGCTTGGTGATCTCGCGGATCGAAGCCACCAGCGCCTCGGCGATGCCGTCGGGAGGCGACTTGACCTCGCACTTCAGCGTCATGCGGTCGCTGCCCACCTCGC
>VGIA01000047.1 GCA_016868105.1 Betaproteobacteria bacterium
GCGCCGATCTTCCAGGCCTCGGTGGCCGCGGCGATGGACTACGAGGTGGAGGTGATCTGCACCGCCACCTCGGGGCGCCTGATGAAGAAGGGCGTCGCCGAGAAGCTGGTCGTCAAGGAAGGCTCGACCAAGACCGTCTACGACTTCATCAAGGACGCGCACGAGGCGGGCGCGAAGTTCTACTGCTGCTCGCCAAACCTCGACCTGTTCGACATGAAGGCCGAGGATCTGATCCCGGAGTGCGCCGGCATCGTCGGCGGCGCCCACCTCATCGAAGAGGTGATGGAAGGCGACAGCAGGGTGCTGACCTACTGATTGACATGTCTTACGCCGACAGCACCCGCGTCCAGCAGCACATCGGCGACCCGGTGGGAGACGGCGCGCCGCTGCCGCGCGCCAAGCTAGAGCAGATCTTCGCCGACATCCAGTCGGACCTGCGCTACGACCACGAGCTGAACGGGTGCCTCAACTGCGGCATCTGCACCGCCACCTGCCCGGCGGCGCATTACTACGACTTCAGCCCGCGCGAGATCGTGCAGCTGCTCTGGACCGAGAACCTGGAGGGCATCTACGAGGCCATGCAGGAGAAGATCTGGGCCTGCGCCCAGTGCTACACCTGCGCCGCGCGCTGCCCGTTCGGCAACTCCCCCGGGGGGCTGGTGATGCTGATGCGCGAGACCGCCATCAAGCACCAGATGGAATCGGCCAAGAACGTGCTGCGCCCGTTCAGCCGCGTCATGCTCAAGCTGATTTCGACCGGCAACCAGCTCGCGCCGGACATGATCAACAAGGACCATTTCGCCGACTGGGGCCCGAACATCTCCAAGGTCGAGGCGCCGCTGAAGCTGCTGCGCAAGGCAATCCCGATGCCGACGCTGAATACCACCGCCACGGCCTGGGAGGTGAACCTGAAGACCTCGGTGGAGCTCTACACCATCTGGGAAATGACCGGGGTGCTGGGCCAGCTGGAGGGCATCGACGAGAACCTGTTCGATGTCATCACCGACATCATGGACGAGAAGCGCGAGGACTGGAAGGACTTCCTCGCCGACCAGGACGACGCCTGAGGAGGCAGCGATGACCGACAGGACCAACGAGCGATTCACCGGCCATGGCGCCGAATGGCGCGACGCGAAACTCACCCCGGCCGAGGCGAAGACCGCCACCGCCTGGGTGGAGCTGAAGGTGGACAAGCGATCGATGCTGACGCAGAAGGACCGCGTCGAGGACGTGCGCGACGCGATGTGGCAGCTGGAGAGGGACGGCGAGATCGTCGTCCACCGCGTCTCGGACGAACACCGGCCGGCGATGGTGAAGACGCTCTACGGCTGGGACAAGAAGATCCCCACCACGCGCCTGTGGCACCACAAGTCCTGCGGCCAGTGCGGCAACATCCCGGGCTACCCGGCCTCCCTGCTGTGGCTCATGAACCGCATGGACATCGAGTACCTGGACGAGACCGACCAGACCTCCTGCACCGCCTGGAACTACCACGGCTCGGGCATCGGCAACCTGGAGAGCCTGGCGGCGGTGTTTCTGCGCAACTTCCACCAGGCCTACGTCGCGGCCAAGGCGCAGGGGCTGCCGGACGGCTACTACTTCCCGCTGGTGCACTGCGGCACCTCGTTCGGCAACTACAAGGAGGTCCGTTCCTACCTTGTCCACTCGGCCAAGCTGCGCGAGAACGTGAAGCGCATCCTCGCCAAGCTCGGGCGCCTGGTGGACGGCAAGCTGCTGATCCCGGAGGAGGTGGTGCACTACTCCGAGTGGCTGCACGTGATGCGCGAGCGCATCGCGGGCATGCGCCAGATCGATGTCAGCCGCATCCGCGCCACCATCCACCCGGCCTGCCACGTCTACAAGATGGTGCCGGCCGACGCGATCTACGACGACTCGATCCTCGGCGGCAACCGGCTCGCCGTGTCCACCGGCATCATGCAGGCCCTGGGCACGCAGGTGATCGACTACCAGACCTGGTACGACTGCTGCGGCTTCGGCTTCCGCCACATCATCTCCGAGCGCGAGTTCACGCGCTCCTTCGCCATCGACCGCAAGATCAGGGTGGCGGTGGAGGAGGCGAAGGCGGACGTGATGATCGGCCACGACACCGGCTGCATCACCACGCTGGACAAGAACCAGTGGATCGGCAAGGCCGCCGGCAAGGGCTTTGAACTGCCGGTGCTGGCCGACTGCCAGTTCGCGGCGCTGGCCTGCGGCGCGCACCCCTACAAGATCGTGCAGTCGCACTGGCACGCCTCGCCCACCGAGACCCTGATGGAGAAGATGGGCATCGACTGGGAGGCGAAGAAGGCCGAGTTCGTCGGCTACCTGGAGCAGATCAAGGCGGGCAAGCAGGAGAACCTCTACGACCCGCGCCGCATGATCACCTCCGGCCCGGGCTACATCCCGATCAAGGCGGCGCCATGAGCAAGCCGGTGCTGATCGTGGGCGCCGGGCCCGCGGGCCTGGCCGCGGCCGGCGCGCTGGCCGGCGCTGGCCAGCCGGTCGTGCTGGTGGACAAGGAATCGCGGCTGGGCGGCGCGCCCATCCTGTCGGGCTACGCCAAGCTGGTGCCCACCGGCGAATGGGCGAAGGACGCCATCGGCGGCATGGTGCGGCGGGTTGAGCAGGATGCGCTGGTGATGGTGAAGAAGGGCGCCCGGGTCGAGAGCTTCGAGGGCGAGCCGGGCGGCTTCCGCGCCATGTTGTCGGACGGCGCGAGCCTCGAGGCGGGCGCGGCGATCCTCGCCACCGGCTTCACGCACTTCGATTCAGTGAACAAGCCCGAGTGGGGCTTCGGCACCTTCCCGGACGTGGTGACCACGACGCAGGTGGAGCAGATGATCTCCTCGGGCCGCGGCGTGCGCTGCCCCTCCGACGGCAGGAAACCCCAGCGCGTGGCGATCCTGCTCTGCGTGGGCTCGCGCGATCGCCAGATCGGGCGCGAGTGGTGCTCCAAGATCTGCTGCACGGTGTCGTGCAACATCGCCATGGAGATCCGCGAGGAGCTGCCGGAGTGCCATGTCTACATCTACTACATGGACATCCGCACCTACGGCCTGAACGAGACCTTCTATTGGAAGAGCCAGGAGGAGTTCAAGGTCAAGTACATCAAGGCGCGGATCGCGGAAGTCACCTCCGACGGCCAGAAGCTGATCGTCAAGGGCGAGGACACGCTGGTGAAGCGCCCGATCACCATCCCGTTCGACATGGTGGTGCACGCCATCGGCATGGACCCGAACGTGGAGAACAAGTCCATCGCCGGCGTGTTCGGCGTCGGCCTGCAGGAACACGGCCATATCGCGCGCGGCAGCTACGGCGCGAGCAGCGCGACCTCGCGCCCGGGCGTGTTCGTCGCTGGCGCCGCGACCGGGCCCGAAACCATCGATGATTCGATCGCGCAGGGTAACGCGGCGGCGATGGCGGCGCTTGCGATGCTGCGCCGCAAAGCCGCGGCCTGAGGCATGGCAGGCGCCCAGCCCATGGTCCGCACCGAGCGGCCGCGGCTCGAGCTCTCCGGGCCGAAACTGCGGCTTTCCTTCGAGGCGCTGGTGTCGCGCGCCGAGGAGCAGGGCGGCGTCGAGGCATACGTCGGCGGACTCAAGCTCAAGTCCATGCTGTTCCGGGATACGCTCGCGGGCGAGCTGGATCTGGCCACGCTGCGCGCGCTGTGCGCGCACATGGCCACGGTGCGGCGCCGCGCCGGGGCCTACCTGGAGCCGGATGCCTTCGGGGCGACCGGCGGCCGCATCCGGCGCCTGCTGGAGGGGCGCGAGGACACCACGACGGCGGATGCGCGCATCGCGCGCTTTTGCGCCGAGTTCCCCCAGGACCGCGAACACCGCTGGGTGCGGGACCTCGCCGCCGAGCTGCTGCACTATGCCGACCCGGAGCGCTACCCCCTGATGCAGCGCTGGGTCTGGGATGCGCGCACCAACACCGGGGTGCTGCGCGAAATCTGGCACGGCGAGAACGTCGACCGAATCACCATCGGGGTGCCGGACGACTACGCCACCTTCCTCGTTCTGCGCGAGGAGCTGGCGCAGTACCTGGCCTCGAACGGCGTGTTCCGTGACGTGCTGTTCTACGTCGACGTGCTCACCGCGCAGGTCTACGCCGACTACATCGGCGAGCGCGGCGGCACCTACCTGCGCACCGACTTCGCCACGCCCGAGGACCCGATGCTGCACACGCGGCGCATCCTCGGCCTGGACGGGGTGGACGCCTCGGGCCGCACCCGGCTGAAGACGAGCGACGGCACCGCGGTGGTCGTGGGGGCGAACTGACATGGCGATCCATGAGAAGTCGCTCATCCGGCCGGAGGACCTGAAGGTCCAGGACAAGGTGGTGTTGGACGGCGTGGACGTCTCCGGCCACTGGAGCACGTTCATCCAGTCGCGCGTGGTCACCGACTATAACGAGGCGCTGGAGGAGGAGATCTCGGCGCTGCCCGGGGGCGAGCACATCCACCGCTGCTGGCAGTGCGGCTCCTGCACCAACTCCTGCACCGTGAACGCGGTCAACCCGGACTTCAACCCGCGCTTCTGGATCTACCTGGTCCGCATGGGCATGGAATCCGAGCTGCTGCGCGACAAGGACATCATCTGGCAGTGCGTATCGTGCAACAAGTGCACCTACGCCTGCCCGCGCGACGTGATGCCCGAGGGCGTGATGAAGGCCACCGCGCACTGGCTGGAGCTGAAGGGCCACGTGCCGAAGTCGAAATCGACGCAGTTCGACGAGGAGTTCACCGCGCAGGTGGTGGCCACCGGCAAGATCGAGGAAGGCCGCATCATCCGCAACTTCTTCGCCCGCACCGGCCAGCCGCTGCTGCAGGACTGGCTGCTCGAGATGGCCAAGCGCGTGGTGCGGCGATTGCCGTTCAAGCAGGGACTCGCCATGGGCTGGGCGGCCCTGTTCCGGCCGCGCACGCGCAAGTGGGCGAAGGCCTCGGCGGCGCTCGGCGAGTACATCCATGAGCAGGAAGCCAGGAACAGAAAGGCGCTCAACCTTGAATAAGTACCAGCGAGTGGCGTACTACCCCGGTTGCGCGCTGGAAGGCACCGGACACGCCTACAACGCCTCCACCAAGGCGGTGGGCAAGGCGCTCGGCCTGGAGCTGCACGAGGTCGCCGACTGGAACTGCTGCGGGGCGATGGAAGTCAAGAACGTCGATCCCCAGGTGCAGACTTACCTGTCCTCGCGCGTGATGGCCATCGCCGTCCACGAGATGAACGCCAAGGTGGTGATGGCGCCCTGCAACGGCTGCTACCACAACCTGAAGAAGGCCGAATACGATCTCGCCAACGACGAGGCATCGCGCCAGGTCGTGGACCGGATCTCGAAGAAGGCCGGGCACGAGACCTACCGGGCGGGGACTCTGGAGACCATCCACGCGCTGGACTGGATCAAGGACGGCATCGGCGAGCAGGAGCTGAAGCGCCGCCTGAAGGGTTCGCTGAAGGGCCTGAAGGTCGCCAATTACTACGGCTGCATGTACACGCGGCCGCGACACATCTTCCCGGAAAAGGACCGGGGCCCGGGCAGCGAGTCCACCTCGCAGCCGCACTTCATGGACGACCTGCTAGCGGCCGCCGGCGCCCAGAACGTGGACTTTCCGCTGAAGACCGCCTGCTGCGGCGGCGCGCACACGCTCTCGGACAGCGACACCTCCACGAAGCTGGTGCTCAACATCCTGCAGGCGGCCGAGGCCGCGGGCGCGGAGGTGATCGCCACCGAGTGCCCGACCTGCCATTCCGGGCTGGAGATGCACCAGGTGCGCGCCGAGAAGGTGCTGGGCAGGAAGACCAAGGTGCGCATGCTGTACTTCACGCAACTGCTTGGCGTTGCGCTGGGCGTGGGCCCGCGCAAGCTCGGGGTGCACGAGAACGTGTCCGATGGCCTCGCGCTGCTGAAGGAAAAGGGCCTCGCATGAGCGCGGCCCGGGACGCGCTGCTCGCGCGCGCCGAAGCGGTGCTGGAGGACTGGGTGCGCGCGCGCGGCGAGACCCCGACACAGGAGGCCGTGGAGACCTTCCGCCTGCTCGCGCTGCACCGCCAGGGCGCGCGCGGGGTGCCCAGCTTCAACGCCTGCCGGGAGACCTGTCGCGAGGTCGCGTACCACTACAATCTGCTCGCGGCGGGGGCGGATGCGCGCACCGAGCGCATGATGCAGATGCTGGTGACCCACCTGGAGCTGTTCGTGCGGGGGAAGATGCAAACCGAGGGGCTGGGCGAGTTCTGCTGCGCCTCCCGGCCGGTGCGAAACAAGGGGGAACGGATCGATGGCTAACGTACGCGGCTGCAACCTGCCCGACGACCTGCTCTACGACGTCGACAACCACATCTGGTACCAGGAGCTCGGCGACGGCACCGTCAAGCTCGGCATGACCACCGTGGCCACCGCGATGGCCGGGCAGCTGGTGGCCTTCACGCCGAAGAAGGCCGGGCGTTCCGTGGAGGCCGGCAAGTCCTGCGCCACGGTGGAGTCCGGCAAGTGGGTCGGGCCAGCCAAGGCCGCCTTCGAGGCCTCGGTGGTCGCGGTCAACGAGGACCTGGCGGGCAAGCCCTCGCTCGCCAACGAGGACCCCTACGGCGCAGGGTGGCTGGTGATCCTCAAGCCCGCGGACTGGGCCGCGGCCAAGGGCACCCTCACCCCGGGCGCGCAAGTCGCGCCCAAGTACGAGGCCAAGATGGCTGCCGACAACTTCAAGGGCTGCGCTTGACCATGGATCGCGCGGAGGCGATCGCGGACATGAACATGGGCGAGCTGCAGGCGCGCGCCCTGCGCGCCGCGGGGCTGCTCAAGGCCATGTCCAACCCGGTGCGCCTGATGGTGCTGTGCCAGCTCGCCGAGTCCGAGAAATCGGTGGGCGAGCTCGAGAGGGTCGCAGCCGTGAGCCAGTCGGCGCTGTCGCAGCACCTGGCGCTGCTGCGCGAGCGCGGCCTGGTGCGCAGCCGCCGCGACGGGCAATCCATCTTCTATTCGCTGGACGGACCGGAGGCGCCGGCGCTGCTGGCCGCGCTCTACGAGGTGTATTGCCGCAACGTGCGTCCCATGCGCCCGGGGCCCAGGCGCCGGCTGGCCCGGGCCTAGTCCTGCGGCCTCGGCACCGGCGTGGACAGGCAGCCCAGCAACCGCTCCAGGCGCAAGCGATGCAGTTCCTGCCATGCCGGCGCCATGCGGTCCTCGTCGCCCGCGAACGCCGCGCGCAGGAATGCCGCCAGGGGCTGCTGTAGTTCCGCGGTGCGCGCCTCGCCCGGCGTCCAGCCGACGTGCGAGCCCTGCTCCACGAACATCGCCTCGTCCGCCGCGTCGCGCTTCAGTTCCAGCAGCCGGCGCAGGCGCGCGAGGTCCTCGCGCAGCAGCTGCGCCCGGAACAGGCTCTCCTCGCCGGCCAGTTGCCGCTCGAGTTCGGCGATCAATCGCATGCCTTGATTCTACAGGCCCAGACCATGACCGAAGCCACCCCCGCCCAGCTCGCGCCCTACGTCACCTGGGGCGCGTTCGCCCTTGCGTTCGTCTTCGGCGCCGTCGGCAACAGGACCAACTTCTGCACCATGGGCGCGGTCTCCGACTGGGTGAACATGGGCGACCTCGGACGCATGCGCATGTGGCTGCTCGCGATCGCAGTGGCGCTGCTGGGGTCCTCCGGCCTGCACCTTGCCGGGATCGTGGACCTGTCCAAGTCGATCTACCAGGCGCCCAACTTCACCTGGCTGGCGTACATCGTGGGCGGGTTCCTGTTCGGCGTCGGCATGACGCTGGGCTCGGGCTGCGGCTCCAAGACCCTGATCCGCATCGGCGGCGGCAACCTGAAGTCCCTGGTGGTGTTCGTGTTCCTCGGCATCGCCGCCTACATGACGCTGCGCGGGCTGTTCGGCGCCTTGCGCGTCAACGTGCTGGAGCAGGCTTCGGTCGCGCTGTCGACCGGCCAGGACCTGCCCTCGCTGCTGGCCGCCGGCACCGGCGTGGCCAAGGCAACCTGGATCGGGGTCCTCGCCGGCACGATCGGGCTGGCGCTGGTTGCGTTTGCCTACGCCAGCGCCCAGTTCCGTGCCAACTTCGACTACACGCTGGGCGGCGTGGTCACCGGGCTGGTGGTGGTGGGCGGCTGGTACGTGAGCGGGAAGCTGGGCTACCTCGCCGAGGACCCGAACACGCTGCAGGAGGCGTTCGTGGCCACCAACACCGGGCGCATGGAGTCCTTCTCCTTCGTCTCGCCCATGGCCTTCACGCTCGACTACCTGATGCTGTGGACCGACAAGTCGAAGATCATCACCTACGGCATCGCCTCGGCCGCCGGCGTGGTCGCCGGCTCGGCGGCCTACGCGCTCGCCTCGCGCAGCTTCCGCTGGGAGGGCTTCCGCGACGCCGAGGACACCGCCAGCCACATCATCGGCGGCATCCTGATGGGCTTCGGCGGCATCACGGCCCTTGGCTGCACCATCGGCCAGGCGGTCACCGGCGTCTCGACGCTGGCGCTTGGCTCGTTGGTCACCTTCGCCGCCATCGTCGCCGGCTCGGCGCTGACGATGAAGGTGCAGTACTGGCGGATGGGCGGCTAGGGACGGGCGGCGGCCGCCTGCACCAAGCGGATCGCGGCCGCCAGCACCTCGTTGCGCGCCTGGTGCAGCGGGTAGTGCGCGCTGCCCGGGATGCGCAGCCGCTCCAGCCGGCCGGGCAGCAGCGCCGCCAGGGCCTCCAGCTGCGCGACCGAGAAGAACTCGTCGTCCTCGCCCTGGATCGCGAGCACCGGGCAACGCGCCTGCGACACATGGCGTTCCAGTCCCCAGCTCGTGCCCAAGGCCTGCGCCGTCCAGACCTCGACCAAGCGGGCGAAGAGGCTCTCCGTGTTCGCGCCATGGTGGCGCCGCAGCCGCGCCTTCAGGTCGCCCGCCTCGAAGTCGCGGATCTGGCCGCGGATCTGGTCCAGCGTGCGTTGTTCGACAAACAGGTGCGGTGACAGGGCGATGACGCCGCGCGCGCGCCCGGGAAAGGCGCCAGCAAAGGCGAGTGCGATGGAGGCGCCGTCCGACTGGCCCACCAGGATCGCCTGGCGCACGCCGACCTGATCGAGCACTTCCGGCAGCGATTCAAGCGCCTCGCGCAGCAGGTAGTCGCGGTCGTGCGGGGGTGCGAGCGGCTCGGAGTCGCCCGACCCCCGGCGGTCGTAGAGCAGCGCGCCGCAGCCGGTGGCCTTCACCAACTGGTCAGGAAAATCGCGCCACAGGCGCACGCTGCCCAGTGCGTCGTGCAGGAACACAAGGGACGGTCTGGCGCCGGGAAGCGGGCCGCGCCAGTGCCCGCGCAGGCGATGCCCCGCGGCGCGGAAGGTCTTCTGCGCCAGCGCCTGCTCGACCGCCTCGCGGAAATCCAGGGGCGACAGGCCGGGCATCTCGCAGGGGCGTTCCGCGAAGAAGGCCGCCACGGCCTCGCCCGCTCCGCAGACCGCCAAGCCTCGCAGGCGCGCCTCGAGGTCGTAGAGCGCGCGCGGTGGGCTGAGGAAGAAGTCGCCGGTGATCAGCGCTTCGCGGACACGGTCGCGCGCCGGGCCCTCGAGCCGCACGTCGGCCCGGATGGTGCCGCCGCGGCGCACCAGCGTCGCCGACACCTCCGGCGGGTCGCCGGCGGGAACATCCAGCAGGTGCACGAACTCGTCGCTGCCGAACTGCTCGTCGAACAGCTTCCGCGCCAGGCGTTCCTCGTCCTCGGTCGACGCGCCCCATTGCGGATCGAGCCCAAGATGTTCCCGGAAACCCTCCAGCAGCGCGGCGTGGATCTCCTCAAGCGGCGGCACGCGGCCGAGGATCTCGTGCAGGCTGGTGACGCGGCGCCGTGCATCCTCCAGATCGCGCCGCGCCAGCTTCTCCACCGGGATGCGCAGCGCCTCGATCATGCGCAGGGGATCGAAGTCCACCAGCAGCGTGCCCTGGAAGAACACGATGTCGCCGTCGATGACGCCGCCGGTGCCGCTCAGCTTGCGACCCTCGACCTCGATGTCGTTTCGCGGACGGAATTCCGCCGGCACGCCGAGGCGCTTCAGGCCCGCGGCGGCCGCGGCGCAGATGCGCGCCGTGATCACGGCGAGGTCGGTCCCGAGCGCGCGGCGATCGAGCACCAGCTCCCAGCCCATCTGGCCTTCGTCCAGGTACAGGCCGCCGCCGCCGGTGATGCGCCGCCCGAGCTCGATGCCGTTGGCCGCGCAGTGCTCGAGGCGCACCTCGTGGCTGAGCATCTGGTGCAGGCCCACCAGGGCGCAGGGGCGAAAGCGCAGGAAGCGGATGGTCTCCGGGCTGCGCCCCGCGTTGCGCGACTCGATCAGCGCTTGGTCGAAGGCGACGTTCTCCCGCCCGGAGCGCGCGCCGGTGTCGATGACGCGGACCGGGCGGCTGGCAGCCAGCGCGGCGTTAGAGCGTTCCAGGATAGTGCCCGCCGTCCATGAGAAGGTTCTGGCCGGTGATGTAGCCGGCGTGGACGCTGCACAGGAAGGCGCAGGCGGCGCCGAACTCCTCGATGGTGCCGAAGCGCTTGGCCGGATTGCCCTCGGCGCGCGCCCTGGCCAACTCATCGACGGTCTTGCCCAGCTTCTGGGCGTTGAAGATGAAATTGCCGCGCAGCCGGTCGGTGTCGAACGGCCCGGGCAGCAGGCCGTTGATGGTGACGTTGTGCTGCACCGTCTGGCGCGACAACCCGGCGACGAAGCCGGTGAGGCCGGTGCGCGCGCCGTTGGACAGGCCCAGCTCCGGAATGGGCAGCTTCACCGCGCCGGAGGTGATGTTGACGATGCGCCCGAACTTGCGCGCGATCATGCCGTCCACCGTGGCCTTGATGAGCTCGATCGGCGTCAGCATGTTGGCATCGAGCGCCTTCACCCAGTCCTCGCGCGACCAGTTGCGGAAGTCCCCGGGGGGCGGGCCGCCGGCGTTGTTCACCAGGATGTCCACCTGCGGGCAGGCGGCGAGCGCCGCGGCGCGGCCCTCCGGCGTGGCGATGTCGCCGGCCACGGCGGTGACCTTGGCGCCGGTCGCCTTGCGGATTTCCGCCGCGGTGGCCTCGAGCGCCTCCTTGCCGCGCGCGGTGATGACGAGGTTCACGCCTTCGTTCGCCAATGCTATCGCGCAACCCTTGCCCAGTCCCTTGGAGGCGGCGCAGACGAGCGCGTGCTTGCCCTTGATACCCATGTCCATTGCGTGATTTCCTTTCCGATGAAAACTAGCGCCGTTTGCCGAGGATCGACCCCAGCACGCCACGGATGATCTCGCGTCCTACCGCCGAACCGATAGTGCGTACCGTGCTCTTGGCGAGGGTCTGCGCCAGGCCGTCGTGCTGGCCGCCGCGCGGCCCGGTGCGGCCGAACAGGAAATCGGCGAGTGCATTGGAGGCGGGCTTCTGCGCCCCGCCGGCGGGCGCCGCGGCCCCGCCAGCCGGAGCGGCTTGCTGCGCCCGCGCCTTCAGCTTCTCGTAGGCCGACTCGCGGTCCACCAGCTTCTCGTAGTGCCCCGCGACCGGCGAGGCGGCGATGAACTGCCTGCGCTCGGAGGCGGGGATCGGCCCCAAATGGCTGCCCGGCGGCACGATGAAGGCGCGCTCGGTGACGCCCGGCCGTCCTTTCTCGTCCAGCAGGCTCACCAGCGCCTCGCCCACGCCCAGTTCGGTGATCGCCTGCTCGATCTTCAGCTTCGGGTTCGGGCGCATGGTCTGGGCTGCCGACTTGACCGCCTTCTGGTCTTTGGGCGTGAAGGCGCGCAGCGCGTGCTGCACCCGGTTGCCCAGCTGCCCGAGCACCGATTCCGGGATGTCGAGCGGGTTCTGGGTGACGAAGTACACGCCCACGCCCTTGGAGCGGATCAGGCGCACCACCTGCTCGATTTTCTCCAGCAGCGCCTTGGGCGCATCGTTGAACAGGAGGTGCGCCTCGTCGAAGAAGAACACGAGCTTCGGTTTCTCGAGGTCCCCGACTTCGGGCAGGTTCTGGAAGAGCTCGGCCAGCATCCACAGCAGGAAGGTCGCGTAGAGCTTGGGCGCGTTCATGAGCTTGTCGGCGGCGAGGATGTTGACCACCCCCTTGCCTTGCTCGGCCTGCATCAGGTCGGCGATGTTCAGCATCGGCTCGCCGAAGAAGCGGTCCGCGCCCTGTGTCTCCAGCGCGAGCAGCCCGCGCTGGATGGCGCCGATGGAGGCCGCCGAGACGTTGCCGTACTCGGTGGTGAACTTCGCCGCGTTGTCGCCCACGAACTGCAGCATGGCGCGCAGGTCCCTGGCATCCAGCAGCGCCAGGCCGGCGTCGTCGGCGATCCTGAAGACGAGGTTGAGCACCCCTTGCTGGGTGTCGTTCAGCCCGAGCAGCCGCGCGAGCAGCAGCGGTCCCATGTCGGAGACGGTGGCGCGCACCGGGTGGCCGGCTTCGCCATAGAGGTCCCAGAACACCACCGGGCAGGCCGCGTAGGCGAGCTCGATCTGGAGCCTCTTGGCGCGCTCGGCGACCTTGGCGTTGGCCCCGCCCGGGCGGGCGATGCCGGAGAGGTCGCCCTTCACGTCGGCCAGGAACACCGGCACGCCGATGCCGGAGAAGGCCTGCGCCAGCGCCTGCAGCGTGACGGTCTTGCCGGTGCCGGTGGCGCCGGTGATCAGGCCGTGGCGGTTGGCGAGCGCGGGCAGCAGCTCGAGTGCGGTTTTCCCCGCTTTCGCCACCAGAAGGGGCGCGTCCATGACGGTAAAATTATGACATGGCCGGACACAGCAAATGGGCGAACATCAAGCACCGCAAGGCGGCCGCCGACGCCAAGAAAGGCAAGGTGTTCACTCGCCTGATCAAGGAAATCACCGTGGCCGCTCGCCTGGGCGGCGGCGACCCCGACAGCAATCCGCGCCTGCGCCTGTGCCTGGACAAGGCGCGCGAGGCCAACATGACCAAGGACTCGGTGACGCGCGCGATCCAGCGCGGCACCGGCGAGCTGGAGGGCGTGGCCTACGAGGAGGTGCGCTACGAGGGCTACGGCACCGGCGGCGCCGCGGTGCTGGTGGATTGCCTCACCGACAACCGCACCCGCACCGTGGCCGAGGTGCGCCACGCCTTCACCAAGGCGGGCGGCAACCTGGGCGCGGATGGTTCCGTGGCCTACCTCTTCAAGCACTGCGGCCAATTCGTGTTCGCCCCCGGCGCCCCCGAGGACAAGGTGATGGGGGCGGCGCTGGAGGCCGGCGCCGAGGACGTGCTCGCCAACGAGGACGGCTCGATCGAGGTGCTCAGCGCGCCGGCCGACTTCGACCGGGTCAAGACCGGCCTGGAGAACGCCGGCCTGAAGCCGGAACTGGCCGAGATCACCATGAAGCCGGTGAACGAGGTCGCGGTCGCGGGCGAGGACGCGGCGCGGCTCAGGCGCCTGCTCGAGGCGCTCGAGGGCCTGGACGACGTGCAGGAGGTCTACACCACCGCTTCCCTGGAACAGTGAGAATCCTCGGCATCGATCCGGGGCTGCGCATCACCGGGTTCGGCGTCCTCGAGAAGTCGGGCAACAAGCTGCGCTATGTCACCAGCGGGACGGTGAGCTCGGGCGGGGGCGACCTCGCCACGCGCCTCAAGGTGCTGCTCGAGGGCCTCGCCGAGGTGATCGCGGCGCAGCGGCCGCAGGAAGTGGCCATTGAGAAGGTCTTCGTCAACGTCAATCCGCACTCCACGCTGCTGCTGGGGCAGGCGCGCGGCACCGCCATCTGCGCCGCAGTGATCGCCGGCCTCCCGGTCGCGGAGTACACTGCGCTGCAGGTCAAGCAGGCGGTGGTCGGCCAGGGCCACGCAGGAAAGGAGCAGGTCCAGCACATGGTGAAAAGGCTGCTTGCGCTGCCCGGGGATCCCAGCGCCGATGCCGCCGACGCGCTCGCCTGCGCCATCTGCCATGCCCATTGCGCCGCGCTGGGCGCAGTCAGCACCCGCAGCCTGCGCATGAAGAAGGGGCGCCTGGTTTGATCGGAAGGATCGCGGGAAAGCTGGTGGCCAAGCACCCGCCGCAGGTGCTGGTGGAGGTGAGCGGCCTTGCCTACGAGGTGGACGTGCCGATGAGCACGTTCTATGCGCTGCCGGCCACCGGCGAGGCGGTGACCCTGCACACGCACCTGGTGGTCCGGGAAGACGCGCATATCCTGTTCGGCTTCGGCACGCAGGAGGAGCGCGCGGCGTTCCGGCAGCTGATCCGCATCTCCGGCATCGGCGCGCGCACCGCGCTCGCGGTGCTCTCGGGGCTGTCGGTCGCTGAACTCGCGCAGGCGGTGGCGATGCAGGAGCCGGCGCGGCTCACCAGGGTGCCGGGCATCGGCAAGAAGACCGCCGAGCGGCTGCTGCTGGAGCTGAAGGGCAAGCTGGCCGAGGCGCTGCCCTCGGAGGTGAAGTCGGGCGGCAACGGCGATGTACTGAACGCCCTGGTCGGGCTGGGCTACAGCGAGAAGGAGGCCCTGGTCGCGGTGAAGGGGCTGCCCGCCGGGATCGGGCTCGCCGAGGGCATCCGGGCGGCGCTGAAGGGGCTGGCGAAGGGCTAGGGCGGGGCCGTATTCAACCAAGCGGTTACATTTCGCCTCATTGCGCAGGCTTTGATTCGGCGGCAAGTAGCGTCACGTAGCGAAGGTAGCTGAAGATCCGGCCCCGCGGCGACCCTTCAGCCTGCGAACCACGCCGATGCGCCCGGGGCATATCCCCCCCGCCCGCATCAAAAAACGGCAACCCCTCGACCCGGTAAGATACGCCATGGCGGTAGAAACAGACCGGCTCATCTCCGCGGCGCCGAGCTCCGCGCAGGAGGAGCAGATCGAGCGCTCGCTGCGCCCGGCCACGCTTGCCGAATACGTCGGGCAGCAGAAGATCCGCAGCCAGCTGGAGATCTTCATCCAGGCGGCCCGGGGCAGGAGCGAGGCGCTCGACCACGTGCTCCTCTTTGGGCCCCCGGGCCTGGGCAAGACGACCCTCGCTCACATCATCGCCCGCGAGATGGGCGTCAGCCTGCGCCAGACCTCGGGCCCGGTGCTGGAGCGGCCCGGCGACCTCGCCGCGCTGCTCACGAACCTGGAGCCGCGCGCCGTCCTGTTCATCGACGAGATCCACCGCCTATCGCCGGTGGTGGAGGAGATCCTCTATCCCGCGCTGGAGGACTACCAGATCGACATCATGATCGGCGAGGGTCCGGCGGCGCGCTCCATCAAGCTGGACCTGCCGCCCTTCACCCTGGTCGGGGCGACCACCCGCGCCGGCATGCTGACCAACCCCTTGCGCGACCGCTTCGGCATCGTGGCGCGGCTGGAGTTCTACGGCGCCGAGGATTTGAAGCGGATCGTGCAGCGCTCGGCGCGGCTGCTGGAGGTGGCGCTGGCCGACGAGGGCGCCGCCGAGATCGCCGGCCGCTCCCGGGGCACGCCGCGGATCGCGAACCGGCTCCTGCGCCGGGTGCGCGACTACGCGCAGGTGAAGGCCGACGGCCGGGTCACCAAGGCGGTGGCCGAGGCCGCGCTCGCGATGCTGGACGTGGACGCGCTGGGCCTGGACCTGATGGACCGCAAGCTGCTGCTGGCCGTGATCGAGAAGTTCGGCGGCGGCCCGGTGGGTCTGGAGAACCTCGCCCACGCCATCGGCGAGGAGGCCGACACCATCGAGGACGTGCTCGAGCCCTACCTCATCCAGTGCGGCTACCTGCAGCGCACCCCGCGCGGGCGGATGGCGACGCTCACCGCCTACCGGCATTTCGGCATCGTCGCGCCCCGGGCGGCCGCCGACCTGCTGTCGGACCCCAACGGCGCTTGAATCCGTTGCGCTCGAATACGTTCCAGGTCCGGGTGCGCGTCTACTACGAAGACACTGACCTGGGCGGCGTGGTCTACTACGCCAACTACCTGCGCTTCTTCGAGCGCGCGCGCAGCGAGTGGCTGCGCAGCCTCGGGGTGAACCAGCAGCGCATGGCCGCGGTCGAGGGGCTCGGGTTCGTGGTGGCGCGCGCCGAGGTCGACTTCCGGATCGGGGCGCGCCTGGAGGAGCTGCTGACGGTGAGCGTGAAGCCGGTGGAGGTGAAGCGCAGCTACCTCTGGCTGGAGCAGGAAGCGAGGCTGGAGGATGGGCGGCTGTGCGCCGGGGCGCGCATCCAGGCGGCCTGCGTGAGGCACAAGGACATGAAAGCGCAACCCCTGCCCGAAGCGCTGACCGCGAGGATCGCAGCATGAACGTGACGCAGGACATGGATCTGTGGAACCTGGTCATGAACGCCTCGGTCGTGGTGAAGGCGGTGATGCTGCTCTTGCTGGCAGTGTCCTTCATGTCCTGGATGTTCATCTTCCGTAAGTGGTTCGCCATTCGCAGCACCCGCGCGCAGACCGAGCAATTCGAGCGCGAGTTCTGGAGCGGCAACGACATCAACGCCCTCTACCAGGGCTCGGTCAACGCGCGCCACAGCATCGGCAGCCTGGAGCGCATCTTCGAGGCGGGCTTTCGCGAGTTCACCAAGCTGCGCGGCCAGCGCGGCACCGAGCCCTCGGTGATGGTGGACGGCGCCCGCCGCGCCATGCACGCCACCTACCAGCGCGAGATGGACATGCTGGAGCGCCACCTTGCGTTCCTCGCCTCCACCGGCTCGGTGAGCCCCTACGTGGGGCTGTTCGGCACGGTGTGGGGAATCATGCACGCGTTCCGCAGCCTGGCCAGCGTGCAGCAGGCCACGCTCGCCCAGGTCGCGCCCGGGATCGCGGAGGCGCTGATCGCCACCGCCATCGGGCTGTTCGCGGCGATCCCGGCGGTGGTGGCCTACAACCGCTTCTCGCACGACATCGACCGCATCGCGATCCGCTTCGAGAGCTTCATGGAGGAGTTCTCCAACGTGCTGCAGCGCCAGGCCGTGATCCGCTAGGGATGCCGCGGCTGCACAGCAAGCGCGGCCCGATGCACGAGATCAACGTCGTGCCGTACGTCGACGTGATGCTGGTGCTGCTGGTGATCTTCATGGTCACCGCGCCACTGGTGACCCCGGGGGTGATCGAGCTGCCCTCGGTGGGCGCGGCGAGCGCGCCGAAGCTGGCCCCGGTCGAGGTGATCATCAGGGAGGACCGCTCGCTCTCGGTGCGCGAGCGCGACCCCGCCGGGCGCATCCTCAGCGAGCGCGCGATCGCGATCGGCGA
>VGIA01000048.1 GCA_016868105.1 Betaproteobacteria bacterium
CATCCTCATCACCGGCGCCTCGGGCGATGTCGGCACCCACCTGCGCCGGGAGCTGGCGCAAACCTACAACATCCGCGCCTCCGACCTGCGGCCATTGAAGAAGGTCGGACGAGAGACCTTCATGCGCGCGGACCTGTCGAAAATGTCAGACGCCCTGCGCATCACAAAAGGGGTGGATGCCATCGTGCACCTGGGCGGCTACTCGGTGGAAGGGCCCTGGGAGGGCATCCTCAGCGCCAACATCGTCGGCTGCTACAACGTGTTCGAGGCGGCGCGCCGCAACGGCGTGAAACGGATCGTGTTTCCGACCTCCAACCATGCGGTCGGCTTCTACCAGCGCAGCACCACCATCGACCATCGCGTCTATCCGAAGCCCGACAGCCGCTACGGGGTGTCGAAGGTATTCGGTGAGGCGCTGGGGAGCCTCTTTGCCGACAAGTACGGCATGGAGTTCCTCATGATCCGGATCGGCAACGTCAATCCGCAGCCGATCGACCGGCGGCGCCTGTCGATCTGGGTCAGCCCCAGGGACATCGCGCAGCTGGTGACCATCGGCATCGAGCATCCTGCGATCCGCTTCGAGATCGTCTACGGCATATCCGGCAACACCCGCGCCTGGTACGACAACTCGAACGCCTACCGGCTGGGCTACAAGCCCAGGGACAACTCCGAGGCCTACGCGCCGGCGGTGCTCTCGCGCAAGGAGCCCCGGGGCGATCCGGTGGCCGAACGGCACCAGGGCGGCGTGTTCTGCGCCGTGGAGGAAGTGCCCAACCCCGCGCCGCTGCCCAGGCGCCGCCGGTAGCCCACCCGGCTGCCTACAGCGCCCGGATTGCGGCGATGATCTCCGCGGCCCCGGGAAAGCGGGGATCCCGGTGCTTGGAGAACACCAGCCTGCCGTCGCAGGCGACATCGAACACTCCGCCCGCGCCCTTGGCCAGGACCGGATCCACGCCCAGCCCCTTCCGTATCTCGGCAGCCAGACCGGCCGCCCGCGGAAGGTAGTTTCAGGCCACGCAATAGGTGATGATGATTTCCATCGGCGGATTCTGCCCGATCAGTCCTCCGCGTGCGCCGCGGGTTTGTGCGCCGCGACCAGCTTTTGCTGCAGGACCGCCGGCGCAGCCTCGTAGTGGCTGAACTCGAGCGTGTAGGAACCGTGCCCCGCGGTGAGCGACTTCAGCCGCGCCGGGAAATGCTCCAGCTCCGACAGCGGGGCCTGGGCGCTGATCTGCAGCGTGCCGGGCCTGGGCGCGTCCGAGCCCTTGATGCGGCCGCGGTGTCCCGAGAGCTCGCCGGTGATGTCGCCCATGACCGCCTCCGGGGTGACGATGCCGACGTTGACGATCGGCTCCAGCAGCACCGGCCGCGCCTTGGCGAGCGCGTCGAGAAAAGCCTTGCGGCCGGCGGAGACGAAGGCCACCTCCTTGGAGTCCACCGGGTGGTGCTTGCCGTCGTACACGATGACGCGCAGGTCCTGCATCGGGTAGCCGGCGAGGAACCCCGACTGCAGCACCATGCGCACGCCCTTCTCGACCGCGGGAATGAACTGGCTCGGAATCGCGCCGCCCTTGACCTTGTCCACGAACTCGAAACCCTTGCCGCGCGCGAGCGGCTCCACCTTCAGGAACACCTCGCCGAACTGGCCCGCGCCGCCGGTCTGCTTCTTGTGCCGGCTGTGGCCCTCGGCGCGCGCGGCAATGGTCTCGCGGTACGGAATCGAGGGCGGGAGCGTGTCCAGATCCAGCTTGTATTGCGAGGCGATCTTCTCCAGCGTGGCCTTGAGGTGCATCTCGCCCAGGCCGCGCATCACGGTCTCGTTCGCCTGCGCGTTGTGCTCGAGGCGGAAGCACGGATCCTCCGCCATCAGCTTGTGCAGCACGTCGGAGACCTTCTGTTCGTCGCCGCGCTTCCTGGGGGCGACCGCGAGGCCGAACACCGAGGCCGGCAGCTCCAGCGGCCGGGCGTGGATGTGCGCATCCTCCGCCGAATCGTGCAGGATGTGATCGAAGCGGATGTCCTCGATCTTGGCGACGGCGCAGATGTCGCCGGGCACCGCTTCGGCGACCTCGATCTGGCTCTTGCCGCGCAGCAGGTAGAGGTGGCCGGCGCGCACCGGCTTGCGCCCCTCGCCGATGAACAGCTGGGTACCCGGGGTGATGCGGCCCTGATGGACCCGGAACACCGCGATCCGGCCCAGGTAGGGATCGATCTCGATCTTGAAGACATGGGCAAGCGCATGCCGGCCGGGGTCGGGGAGGGCGACGATGTCGGTCGCCTCGCCGCCATCGGCCGGGAGGTTGCGATACACCGGCGGATTGCCCTCCGCCGGGTTGGGCAGCAGCTTGACGATCACCTCCAGCAACTCGCCCACGCCGGCGCCGGTCCTGGCTGAGGTGAACACCACCGGGATCAGGTGGCCTTCGCGCATCGCGCGCTCCAGCGGCTCGTGCAGGTCCTCGGCGGGGACCGTGCCGTTCTCGAGATAGGCCTCCATCAGCTTCTCGTCCACCTCGACCACCTGCTCGAGCAGCCGCTTGTGGGCTTCCGCGACCGAGGAGAAATCGGACTCGCCCGAGGGCGCGAAGAAGCAGTCCGAGACGCGGCTTGCCTTCGCCGCGGGCAGGTTGAGCGGCAGGCATTCCTTGCCGAAGGCCTGCTGGAGCTTCTCCAGCAGGCCCGGCAGGTCGGCGTTGCCGGCATCGATCTGGTTCACCACGATCAGGCGATCCAGGCCGCGCTGGGCCGCCCACCGCATGAAACGCCCGGCCATCATCTCGATGCCGTTCTGGGCATTGATGACGATGGCTGCGGTCTCGACCGCGGCGAGGGCCGGCAGGGAGTGGCCGAGGAAGTCCGGGTAGCCCGGGGTGTCGAGCAGGTGGATCCGGTGCTCCTGGTGCTCGAAGCTCGCCACCGCGAGCTTGAGCGTATGGCGGTAGGATTTCTCGAGCGTGGTGTAGTCGCAGACCGTGTTGCCGCGCTCGACGCTGCCGGGGGCGGGGATCGCGCCCGCCCGCGCCAGCAGCGCTTCCGCCAGCGAGGTTTTCCCGGCACCGGCCTGGCCGAGCAGCGCCAGGGTGCGGATGCGCTTGATGGGGTGTTTCTGCATGGCGGGCTTCCTTTCGGCCTTGCGACGCCGTGCCTATGCTACTTCTTCGCGTCCTTCCTTTCGAGCAGCGCGGCACGCGGCTTCAGAATATCGTCGAACTTCGACTTTGCAATCAGCAGGATGTGCTCGCCCAGCGCTTTCTCCCGCGGCAGCCGTTCGTTGATCCTCTTCAGGCGTTCCCCGGCATCCTTGCCCTGCGGCTTCGGCTCCCCGGCCACGGCCAGCTGCGCGTGGTAATTGTCGCCAACCAGCTTGCCCAGGCGGATGGTGTAGGTGAGAGCGTCGAAGGTGGTGGCGACCAGCGTGATCGGCTTGTCCAGCCCGGTCTCCCCGGGCTTGAGGTCCTTTGCGGCGACGTCGGCGAGCTCGACGTTGTTGAGCGAGTACGAGGCCGAGTTGGCCTTGATGACCTCGAGCTTCTCGCCCGCCCTGATCGGGGAGAGCTTCCAGTCGGCGTTGTCCCCCGAGCGCTCGATCTTCCAGCCCTCGCCGGCGACCGGGCGGTAGTCGAGGGACTTCACGCCTTCGGCGGCGAAGCCCGGGCGCGCGATCCAGTCGGCGCTCTTCGCGCTCGCCTGCGCCAGGGGGTCGGACACGACGTAGACCGACTTCTGTTCGCCGGGCAGCGCGATGAATCGCCCGTCGCCGCGCGCGGTTGCGGGCTTCTCCGGCTCGGTCTTGAAATACTTCCGGCCGGCGATGAAGCTCGCCAGCGGCTTGCCATCGGCACCGAGGAACTGGACCAGGGTGCCCGAGTCATCGAGCTGCAGCCGGGCGCGGTCCTTCTCGCCGATGGGCTCGGTCTGGCCGACCTTGAGCTCCAGCGCCTTGAGGACGAAGCCGCGCACCTTGTCGAAGTCGGCGGGGAAGCCGCTGCGCTCGGCGAGGCTCCACTGCTCGCCCTTGCGCGCAATGGTCAGGGTCGCCTTGGGCTCGCGGATCACGATGCTGGCGACCTCGGCGGCCTTGAGGCCCTTCAATAGCGGCTGGCCGAGCGTGCCAGAGGCCGGCGGCTTGTGCGCGGCGCCCTGCTGGCGCACCAGCAGCGCGCCCCCGCCCAGCACCGCGAGCAGCAGGACGAGGACCGCCGCGATCCTCGCGTTCATGCCGCGGCCGCTCCACGGTTGGCGATGGCCGCGCGGCGGCTGCGCCGCAGCAGCGCCACAAGAAGGCCGGCCAGCGCCACCAGCAGCGGCATCAGCGCGATGTTCGCCACCTTGGTCCAGAACACCAGGCTCTCGGCGTCCTGGCGCAGGTTCTTGCGCAGTTCCTTCAGCTCCACCTGGGTGCGCGTCGCGGTCTTGCGCAGGTTCTCGATCTCCGCCTGCTGTTCCGGGCTCAGGATCTGCGCCGAGCCCTTGGCCTGGGCCGCGGGGCCGCGCGCCTGCTGCAGTTCCTGCAGCTTCTCGAGGGTCTTCTGGCGCTCGTCCTCCAGCGCCTTGAGGCGCCCGAAGTACTGCTTCTGCGCCTCGGCCTCCATTTCACGCACCACGGTGAGCGGGCGCAAGGCCGAGGCACGGCTCTGCAGCGAGATCAGCGCGTCGCCCGAGGCGACCTGCTCCACCAGGCCCTGCGCGAACGCGAGATTGCCGTTGGAGGGCACGATGATCCTGCGCCCGAACACCTCCTGGATATCCACCGCAGCGCCATCGTTGAGCATGTCCACGTCGGCCACCAGCACCACCGAGTTCTCGGCCGCCGCCTGGGCGATGTGCGCCGGGCCGGCAGCGGCCTTCTTGGCTTCCTTGGCCGCCGGCGCGCCGTCCTTGGGCTTGCCCTCGGGGAACGCGCTCTTGAACTTCCCGGACAGGCGCAGCGCGAGCGGGCGGGACCTGTTGTCCGGCTGGAAGCCCTTCATCGCCGCCTCGCCCGACACCGTGGCCACCACGTTGTCCACCAGCATGGCGTTGGGCGAACTTCTCACCAGCTCGGTGAGCTTCAGGCCATCGGCCGGCTTGACCTCGAAGGCGCCGCCGAAGGCGTACAGCAGGGTCTCGATCTGGCTGGTGGAGACGTCGTCGCGGTTGAACGCGGTGCGGTTCAGCGTCAGCACGGTCGGCGTCAGGCGGTTGCCGCCGCCCGAGGCGTAGACCACGTCGGCGATCACCTTGCCCGGGTTAAACTCCACGCCCCAGGCCTTGAACAGCCGGGGCAGGTTGGAGGTGGAGCCGCCGGCGCTCGCCCCCGGCATCGGGCTGGGCTGCTGGTCGAAGTAGGCGTAGGGATCGACGAAGGCGATCAGCTTGCCGCCGCGCATCACGAACTGGTCGAGCACGTACTCAACCGACTCGGGTACGTCGCGCGGATGGATCAGCAGCAGTACGTTGATGTCCTTGTCGATCGACTCGGCCATCATGTTCACTTGCCTGAGGTTGAAGTCGCGCTTCAGCTCGTTGGCAAGCACCCAGGGCTCGGAGCTTTGCCGCGTCATCGGGTTGAAGCGCTCGCCCAGCACCGGCAGGCCGCTCATCAGGCCCAGGCTCGGCCGCTCGGCCGAGCCGACGCGGGCGATGGCGCGCGCCAGGTCGTACTCCAGCAGGCGCTCGCGCTGCGGCGAGACTGCGGCGATCAGCTGCTTGCGGTCCAGCTGCGTCACCGCGACCCCGAGGTAGAACTGCTCGCCGGAGGCGAGCTGCTGCGCCTCGACCCCGTCCAGCTGGGCGGCCTCCTCCTGCTCGCTGTCCGGGCGCGGGTTGTACTTCTCGATCACCAGGTTGGTGCCGGCCACCGACTTGAACTCGCGCACCATGTCGTCGACGCGCTGGGCGAAGCTGCGCAGCTGCACCGGCATCGCCTGCTCGCCCTGCGAGATGTAGAGCTTCACTTTCACCGGCGCCTGCAGGCCGCGCAGGATCTTCTTGGTGCCGTCGCTCAGGGTGTACAGGCGGCCCTCGGTGAGATCTGCGCGCACCGCGGCGAGGGAGGCCAGATAGTTGACAGCCACCAGGATCAGGAACAGCGCCGCCAGGCCGACGGCGGAATACAGCAGGGCTTGGTTCTTCTTCATGGTTCGGTCCCTAGCCGGCGCGGTGGCCGCGGATGATGGCCCCGGTCGCGAACAGCGCGAAGCCGATCACCGAAAGGAAGAACAGCAGGTCGCGGCTGTCGATGACGCCCTTCTGGAAGCCGTCGAAATGCGTGATCACCGAGAACGCCGCCACCGTGTCCACGAACGCCGGGCTCGCCCAGCGCACCAGCAGGTCGGTCACCGGGTTGAAGCCGGCCAGGATCAGGAACAGGCACAGCACCACCGACAGGATGAAGGCCACCACCTGGTTGCGCGTCATGGCCGAGGTCATGCAGCTCACCGCGAGGTAGGCGCCGGCCAGCATCAGGCTGCCCAGGTACCCGGCGAGGAGGGTGCCGTTGTCCGGGTTGCCCAGCACGTTCACGGTGATCACCACCGGGAAGGTGAGCGCCAGCGCCAGCGCCAGGAACAGCCAGGAGGCGAGGTACTTGCCGGCGATGGCCTGCGCCGTGGTGACGGGCATCGTCAACAGCAGCTCGATGGTGCCGGAGCGGCGCTCCTCGGACCACAGGCGCATGCCCACCGCCGGCACCAGCACCAGGTAGAGCCAGGGATGCCAGGCGAAGAAGGCGGTGAGGCCCGCCTCGCCGCGCTCGAAGAAGGCGCCGGCGGTGAAGGTGAAGAAGCCCGCGAGCAGGAGAAAGATGACCAGGAACACGTACGCGACCGGGGAGGTGAAGTAGCCGCCGAGCTCGCGCTTGGCGATGGTCCAGACCAGATTCATGGCGTTACCCGCTCCTCTTCACGCTGTCGGGGAGGGCCGTATCAGGAAGGGTAATGCGGCGGAACACCTCGTCGAGGTGGCCCTCCTCGGTGCGCAGCGCGTCCAGCTTCCAGCCCTCGCGATCGGCCAGCGCGACGATGGCGCGGGTCAGTTCCGCGGAGGCGGACTTGTCGGCGGGGTAGACGCGGAATGAGCCGTTCAGTTTCTCGACCCGACCCAGCGCGGCGAGCTTGGCCTCGCTGGCGCCCTGTGCATGCAGGGTCACGGCCCCCGCGACGTCGGACATGGCGCGAAGCTCCCCGGGGGTGCCGTTGGCGACGATGCGGCCGCGGTCGATGATGATGGCGCGGCTGCAGGCGGCATCGACTTCCTCCAGGATGTGGGTCGAGAACACCACCGCCTTGGTCTTGCCCAATTCCCGGATCAGGTTGCGGACCTCGTGCTTCTGGTTCGGGTCCAGGCCGTCGGTGGGCTCATCCAGCACCAGCACCTCCGGATCGTGGATCAGCGCCTGCGCGAGGCAGGTGCGGTGCTTGTAGCCCTTGGACAGGGTGTCGATGGACTGCTCCAGCACGGATTCCAGGAAGCAGCGCTCGACCACGCGCGCCAGCGCCTTCCCGCGCGCCGCCGCGTCCAGGCCCCGCATCTGCGCGCAGAACTCCAGGAAACCGCGCACCGTCATCTCGGGGTAGGAGGCGGCGTTCTCCGGCAGGTAGCCGATCAGGCGCTTGGCCTGGAGCGGCGACTCCGCCACGTCATGGCCGCCCACGGTCACCTTGCCCGAGGAAGGCGGATAAAAGCCGGTGATCATGCGCATGGTGGTGGACTTGCCGGCGCCGTTGGGCCCCAGGAAGCCGAGCACCTCTCCGCGCTCCACGCTGAACGAAACCCCGTCCACCGCGCGCTTGGCGCCAAAGGTCTTCACCAGATTGTCGATACGTATCATGGTTTTGAGCGACCGTCGGTCGAACCGTCGGTCCAGCCATGGGCGGGCCGCCGGAGGTTCAAGGGGGCGCATTATCGCCGAAAACGCCGCCCACCTTGGGTAGAATCGGCAAACACAGGGAGGGGCGATGAAACCCGCAATCGCATTGTTGGTGGCGCTGTTCAGTTTCGGTGCTGCCGCGCAGCCCAGTATGAAAATGATGATCCCGGCCAACCCGGGGGGCGGCTGGGACCAGACCGGCCGCAACCTGGCGGCTGCGATGCAGGGCGCCAGGCTGGTCTCCGGGGTCCAGTTCGAGAACAAGGGCGGCGCCGCCGGCATCATCGGCCTGGCGCAGTTCGCCAACCAGGCCAAGGGCGACCCCAACGCCGTGATGATCGGCGGCATGGTCATGGTGGGGGGCATCATTCTCGGCAAGTCCCAGGTGAACCTTTCACAGGTGACCCCGATCGCGCGCCTCACCAGCGAGTGGGAAATCGTCGTCGTGCCCGCGAACTCCCCGATCAAGTCCATGACGGAACTGGTGAAGATGCTCAAGGACAACCCGGGCAAGGTGTCCTGGGGCGGCGGCTCGGCCGGGGGCACCGACCATATCCTGGCGGGCCTCATCGCCAGGGCGGTCGGGGTGGAGGCGGCCCGCGTGAACTACGTGCCCTACAAGGGCGGCGGCGAGGCGGTCGCGGCGATCCTGGGCGGCCATGTCACCGTCGGGGTCTCCGGCATCGGCGAGTTCGCCGAGCACGTCAAGTCCGGCAAGATGCGGGCGCTGGCGCAATCCGGGCCCTCCAGGATCGACGGCATGCCCTCCCTCAAGGAGCAGGGCATCGACGTCGAGCTGGGCAACTGGCGCGGCATTTTCGGCGCCCCCGGCATCACCCCGCAGCAGCGCGACGCGCTGGTGAAGCTGGTCAAGGAGGCCACCGAGACCCCGGCCTGGAAGGCGACGCTGGAGAAGATGGGCTGGACCGGCTGGTTCCTCGGCGGCGACGACTACCGCCGGTTCATCGACGAGGACACCAAGCGTGTCTCGGCCATCATCGAGTCGCTCGGCCTGAAGAAGTAGCGGGAAGTAGCCGCCCCAGGCCCGATGCGCCGCAACGCGGCGGAGATCGCCCTGTCGCTGGGCGTGCTGGCCCTGGGGATCGGCGTCGCCCTCGTCACCGCCGGCCTGCCCTCCGAGGGCGGCTACGCCGGCATCGGCCCGAACTTCATCCCCGCCGTGGTGGCCGGCGGGATCCTCCTGGTGGGCGCGTGGCTCGCGTTCGAGGCCTTCACCGGCGGCTGGCGCAACGCCCCTCCCGATGACCCCGCCGCGCGCGGCGAGCACGCGTTCAATGGCGCCGCCTTCGGCTGGATCAGCGCCGGCCTGTTCATCCACATGGCGCTCATCGGCTGGGCCGGCTTCGTGGTCGCGGGCGTGGCGCTGTTTGCCTGCGTCGCGCGCGGCTTGGGCAGCGCGCGCCCGGTGCGCGACCTCGCCATCGGCCTCGCGCTGTCGATCGCGATCTTCGCCTTTTTCGTCAAGCTGCTGAACGTCAACCTGCCGGCGGGCTGGCTCAGGCCGCTGCTGGGCAGCGCGGGGATCTAGGGCAGACCCGGACGCCATGGAAGCCTTCGAAGCACTGCTGGCGGGATTCGGGGTCGCGCTCAAGCCCATCAACCTGCTCTGGGGCTTCACCGGCGTCACGGTGGGCACGCTGGTCGGGGTGCTGCCGGGCGTGGGGCCGGCGCTCACGGTGGCCATGCTGCTGCCGCTGACCGCGAAGCTGGATCCGACCGGCGCGCTCATCATGTTCGCCGGCATCTACTACGGCGCCATGTTCGGCGGCTCCACCACCACCATCCTGCTCAACACCCCAGGCGAATCGGCCTCCATCGCCACCGCGCTGGAAGGCAACCGCATGGCCAAGGCGGGCCGCGCCGGCCCCGCGCTCGCCACCGCCGCGATCGGTTCCTTCGTTGCCGGCACCATCGCCACCGTGCTGCTCACGCTGCTCGCGCCGCTGGTGGTGGAACTCGCGCTCAAGTTCGGGCCGGCGGAGTACTTCTCGCTCATGGTGTTTGCCTTCATCACGGTGTCGGCGGTGCTGGGCACCTCCACCGTGCGCGGCCTCGCCAGCCTGTTGCTGGGCCTGTTTTTCGGCCTGGTCGGCATCGACAGCCAGACCGGGCAGCCGCGCTTCGCCTTCGGCGTCGGCGAGCTGCTCGACGGGGTGGACGTGGTGGTGCTGGCGGTGGGCCTGTTCGCGGTGGGCGAGGCGCTCTATGTCGCCGCCTACCAGAGCCGGCTCACGGAAACGCTGGAGAAGCTGAAGGGCTCGGTCCGCATGTCCGGCGCGGACTGGAAGCGCTCCTGGCCGGCGTGGTTGCGCGCCACCGGCATCGGCTTCCCGTTGGGCACCATCCCGGCCGGGGGTTCCGAAATCCCGACCTTCCTGTCCTACGCCGCGGAGAAAAAGTTCTCGAAGCACCCGGAAGAGTTCGGCAACGGCGCCATCGAGGGCGTCGCCGGCCCGGAGGCCGCCAACAACGCCGCCGCCACCGGCGTGCTGGTGCCGCTGCTGACGCTCGGCATCCCCACCTCCGCCACCGCCGCGATCCTGCTGGGCGCGTTCCAGAACTACGGCATCCAGCCCGGGCCCCTGCTGTTCCAGTCGCAGGCGGACCTGGTCTGGGGCCTGATCGCCAGCCTGTACGTCGGCAACGTGATCCTGCTCGTGCTCAACCTGCCGCTGATCGGCCTCTGGGTGAAGGTGCTCCAGATCCCCAAGGACATCCTGTACGCCGGGATCCTGGTGTTCGCGACGCTGGGCGCCTACAGCCTGCACCAGTCCTGGGTGGACCTGCTGATGCTCTACGTGTTCGGGCTGCTGGGCTTCGCCATGCGGCGCTGGGACATTGCGGTGGGGCCGGCGGTGATCGGCCTCATCCTTGGGCCCTTGGCGGAAACGCAGTTCCGCCGCGCGCTGTCCATCAGCCAGGGCGAGGCCTCGGTGTTCTTCACGCAGCCGATCTCGGCCACTTTCCTGGCCATCACGGCGGCGCTGGTGGTGGTGCCGTGGATCGTGCGGCGGATGCGGCGCCGGAAAACGGCCTAAGTGAGCCTCTGGCGTCGCCCGGCGACGGTGCCGGCGAGCAGGTTCGCCACCGTGGGCAAGCTATCGCGAAAGGAGATTAGGCGGCGGCTCTATCCGCCCGGCGCCGGTCGCTTTCCCTGAGCAAGCGCTTGCGCAGGCGGATCGACTTCGGGGTGATCTCGACCAGCTCGTCGTCGGCGATGAATTCCACCGCGTATTCCAGCGTGAGCGCGATCGGCGTCACCAGGTCGATCGCCTCGTCCTTGCCCGAGGCGCGGATGTTGGTGAGCTGCTTGGTGCGGATCGGGTTGACCACCAGGTCGTTGTCGCGCGAGTGGATGCCGACGATCATGCCCTCGTAGACCGGCTCGCCGGGGCTGACGAACATCCGGCCGCGCTCCTGCAGCTTCCAGATCGCGTAGGCGACGATGGCGCCGTCGTCCTGCGACACCAGCACGCCGTTGCGCCGCTCGGCGATCTCGCCCGGCCTGGCCGGCGCGTACTCGTCGAACACGTGGCTCATGATGCCGGTGCCGCGGGTCAGGGTCATGAACTCGCCCTGGAAGCCCACCAGTCCCCGCGCCGGGATGCGGTAGTCGAGGCGCACGCGCCCTGAATTGGTACCTGCGGCGTCGGGCTGCATCTCCAGCAGCTCGCCGCGGCGCCGTCCCAGCTCCTCCATCACGCCGCCCTGATTGGCCTCCTCGAGCTCCACCGTGAGCACCTCGTAGGGCTCGCACTTCACCCCGCCGATGTCCTTGGTGATCACGCGCGGCCGCGACACCGCGATCTCGTAGCCCTCGCGGCGCATGTTCTCCAGCAGGATCGTCAGGTGCAGCTCGCCGCGGCCGTGCACGATGAAGGTGTCGGTGTCCTCGGGGTACTCGACCCGCATCGCGACGTTGCTCTTGGTCTCGCGCTCCAGGCGCTCGCGGATCTGGCGGCTGGTGACGTACTTGCCATCGCGGCCGGCCAGGGGCGAGGCGTTGACCAGGAAATTCATCGTCAGCGTCGGCTCGTCCAGCTTGAGCAGCGGCAGCGCCTCCGGGTGCTCGAGGTGGCACAGCGTGCTGCCGATGCCGATTTCGTCGATGCCGTTGACGAGCACGATGTCGCCGGCCGCGGCCTGCTCGACCTGCACCCGCTCCAGGCCCTTGAACTTGAGGACCTGGTTGACCCTCGCCTTGAGCGGCGTGCCGCCCGGGCCGTTGATCACCAGCACTTCCTGCATCGGCTTGATGCGGCCGCGGCGGATGCGGCCGATGCCGATCTTGCCGACGTAGCTTGAGTAATCCAGCGAACAGATCTGCAGCTGCAGCGGCGCCTCCGGGTCTTCGTCCCGCATCGGCACGTATTCGAGGATGGCCTCAAACAGGGGGCGGAGGTTCTCGCCTTTGCTCGCCGCGGTCCGCGAGGCCCAGCCCTCCAGCGCCGAGGCGTAGACCACCGGGAAGTCGAGCTGCTCCTCGGCCGCACCCAGCTTGTCGAACAGCTCGAAGGTCTGGTTCACCACCCAGTCCGGGCGCGCCCCCGGACGGTCCACCTTGTTGACCACCACGATGGGCTTCAGGCCCAGCGCCAGCGCCTTCCTGGTCACGAAGCGCGTCTGCGGCATCGGGCCCTCGACCGCATCCACCAGCAGCAGCACGCTGTCCACCATCGACAGCACGCGCTCGACCTCGCCGCCGAAGTCGGCGTGGCCCGGGGTGTCCACGATGTTGATGTGGGTGCCCTCGAAGCTGACGGCGCAGTTCTTGGCAAGGATGGTGATGCCGCGCTCGCGCTCCAGGTCGTTGGAGTCCATCACGCGCTCCTGCACCTGCTCGTGCGCGGCGAAGGTGCCCGAGTGCTGCAGCAGCTTGTCGACCAGCGTCGTCTTGCCGTGGTCGACATGGGCGATGATGGCGATGTTCCGCAGGGCGCCTGGCATGACTCTGATTCCAAAAGCAAATTCGGCCGCGCATTGTACGCGAGTTTCGCCAGCCTGCATTGCGTTGCACAAACCCGTGGTAGGATGCGCGCCGCAATTCGTTTCGCGTCATCCGGTTAGCGTTCCCAAAGAAAGTTTCTGCCTGAACCGGTTGGAAGAGATTCTTCCCAGGCCGATCTCAGGAGAAAGCCATTTCCACGTCCTTTGAAGGTCTCGGCCTGCGTGCCGAGCTGGTCCGCGCCGTCGCGGAGCAGGGTTACACGCAACCCACACCGATCCAGCAGCAGGCGATCCCGCTGGTCCTTTCCGGCCGCGACCTGCTGGGCGCCGCGCAGACCGGTACCGGCAAGACCGCGGGCTTCGCGCTGCCGATCCTGCAGTTGCTTGCCGCCAAGCCCTCCAGGGCGCCGCTGCGCGTGCTGATCCTCACCCCGACCCGCGAGCTCGCGGCGCAGGTGCAGGAGGACATCCGCACCTACGGCAAGCACCTGCCGGTGAGGTCCACGGTCGTCTTCGGCGGCGTCGGCATGCAGCCGCAGGTGGATGCGCTGCGCCGCGGCGTCGACATCCTCGTCGCCACGCCGGGCCGGCTGCTGGACCATGCCGGGCAGCGCACGGTGAATCTGTCGGCAGTCGAGATCCTCGTCCTGGACGAGGCCGACCGCATGCTGGACATGGGCTTCATCCACGACATCCGCCGCGTGCTGGGGCTGCTGCCGGCGAAGCGCCAGAACCTGCTGTTCTCGGCCACCTTCTCCGACGACATCCGCAAGCTCGCGGGCACCATCCTGCGCGACCCGGCGACGGTGGAAGTCGCGCCCCGCAACACGCCCGCCGAACTGGTGTCGCAGCTCGCCTACCCGGTGCAGCGCGAGCGCAAGCGCGACCTGCTGGTGCACCTGGTGAAATCCGGCGACTGGCGCCAGGTGCTCGTGTTCACGCGCACCAAGCATGGCGCAAACCGGCTGGCGGAGCAGTTGAACCGCGACGGCGTCCAGGCCGATGCCATCCACGGCAACAAGCGCCAGAACGCCCGCACCCGCGCGCTCAAGATGTTCAAGGACGGCGAGCTGCGCGTGCTGGTGGCCACCGACATCGCGGCCCGCGGCCTGGACATCGAGGCCCTGCCGCACGTCGTCAACTACGACCTGCCGCACGTGGCGGAGGATTACCTGCATCGCATCGGCCGCACCGGCCGCGCCGGCGCCTCGGGCGAGGCGGTCGCCTTCGTCAGCCGCGAGGAGCGCCCGCTGCTGGCGGCGATCGAGCGCCTGATGGCGCGCCAGATCGGGATGCGCAGCATCGAAGGTTTCCCGGCGGTTGCGCCGTCGCCGCAGGACCGGCCCGAGCGCCAGCCGCAGCACCGGCCGCAGCAGCGCCCCCAGCAGCGCCACCACGGCCGGCCGCAGCAGCCGCAGCAGGTCCGCTCGCAGCCGCGCCTGCCGCGCGGGGAGGACCTGCAGCCCCGCGCGCGGAGGGCCGAACCGGTCCCGGGCTACTGCCCGCTCAGCGCCCACGCGCCCCAATCGCCCGCGCGCACCTCGGTCGGGTTCCCGGCGCTCCGTGGAGGCAAGACGCGCCCGCGCTGAGCGCGAAGACGCGCCTCCGCTGAGCGCGCCCGCAGGTCCGCGAGAGGGTAAAATCGGCGGCGGTTTGTCCGCTTCCCTTTCTTTCCCGAGGACCTGCATGGACCAGCAGCTACTTTCAAGCACCGCGGCCGCCATGGTCGCGAAGGGCAAGGGCGTGCTTGCCGCCGATGAATCCGCCGGCACCTGCGAGACGCGCTTCAAGACCATCGACACGCCCTGCACCGAAGAGAACCGGCGCGCCTACCGCGGCCTGCTGTTCACCACCCCGAACGTCGAGCGGTTCATCTCCGGGGTGATCCTGTTCGACGAGACCACGCGCCAGAGGACCGACGAGGGCGTGCTGTTCCCGGACTACCTGGCCAAGAAGGGCATCCTGCCGGGGATCAAGGTGGACACCGGTGCCAAGAACCTGGCGCTGTGCCCGGGGGAGAAGGTCACCGAGGGCCTGGACGGGCTGCGCGAGCGCCTGGCGGGCTACTTCAAGGCCGGCTGCCGCTTCGCCAAGTGGCGCGCGGTGATCAGCATCGGCGCGGGGCTGCCCTCGCACAGCTGCCTGTACGCCAACGCGCACGCGCTGGCGCGCTACGCGGCGCTGTGCCAGGAGGCCGCCATCGTGCCGATGATCGAGCCCGAGGTGCTGCTGGACGGGGACCACGCCATCGAGCGCTGCGAGGAGGTCACCGAGGCCACGCTGCGCTCAACCTACGCCGCGATGGCCGCACACAACGTGTCCTTCGAGCACCTGATCCTGAAGACCAGCATGGTGGTCTCGGGCAAAGCCAACGCGCGACAGGCCGGCGTGGATGAGGTCGCCGAGCGCACCGTGCGCGTGTTGAAGCGCACCGTGCCCGCCGCGCAGCCGGGCATCGTGTTCCTCTCCGGCGGGCAGTCCGACGTGTCGGCCACGGCGCACCTGAACGCCATGGCCGCGATGAACGGGTTGCCCTGGCCGCTCACCTTCTCCTACTCGCGCGCGCTGCAGAATCCGGCGCTCGCGACCTGGAGGGGCCAGGCCGCCAACGGCGCCGCGGCCCAGCGCGCCTTCTACCACCGCGCGCACATGAATGGCCTCGCCGCCGAGGGCAAGTGGAAGCCCGCACTGGAGCAGGCGGCCGCCTGAGCGCGCCGCTCTTCGAATCGAGCCTTGCCGGCCTGCCGCGCATCGGCCGCGGCAAGGTGCGCGACCTGTACGCGCTGGGCGAGGACCGCATGCTCATCGTCGCCAGCGACCGGCTCTCGGCCTTCGACGTGGTCCTGCCCGACCCGGTCCCGGACAAGGGCCGCGTGCTGACGCAGATGTCCAATTTCTGGTTCGCGCGCCTGGCGCACGTGGTGACCAACCACCTCACCGGGCTCGACCCCGAGTCGGTGGTCGAGGGCGAGGCCGAGCGCGCGCAGGTGCGCGGCCGCGCGGTGGTGGTGCGGCGGGTCAAGCCGCTGCCGGTCGAGGCGGTGGTGCGCGGCTACCTGGTCGGCTCGGGCTGGAAGGACTACCAGGGCAGCGGCGCGGTGTGCGGCATCCCGCTGCCCAAGGGCTTGCAGCAGGCGCAGCGGCTGCCCGAGCCGATTTTCACCCCGGCCACCAAGGCGCAAAGCGGCCATGACGAGAACATTTCCTTCGAGCGCATGTGCGCGATCGTGGGCGGGGGCCTCGCCGAGGCGGTGCGCGACATCAGCATCCGCCTGTACCGTGAAGCCGCCGACCACGCCGCGTCGAAGGGCATCCTCATCGCCGACACGAAATTCGAGTTTGGCCTGGACCGGGGGGGCGGGATCGTGCTCATCGACGAGATCCTGACCGCGGACTCGTCGCGCTTCTGGCCGGCCGACCGGTACCGCGCCGGCATCTCGCCGCCCTCCTTCGACAAGCAATACGTGCGCGACTACCTGGAAGCGCTCGCCTGGGACAAGACGCCCCCTGCGCCGCGCCTGCCGCCGGAGGTGATCGAGAAGACCGCGGAGAAATACCGCGAGGCGCTGTGGCGGATTGCGAGAGTGAAGCTGTCATGAGGAAGACGGGAAAGCGCGCACCCCGGCCGCTGGTGGGCGTGGTGATGGGCTCGCAATCCGACTGGGAGGTGATGCGCGAGGCCTGCGCCGTGCTCTCGGAGTTCGGCGTGCCTTACGAGGCGAAGGTCGTCTCCGCGCACCGCACGCCGGATGCGATGTTCGGCTACGCGGCCAAGGCCCGCGGCCGCGGCCTGCGCGTGGTGATCGCCGGCGCCGGCGGCGCCGCGCACCTGCCCGGCATGATCGCCTCCAAGACCACGCTGCCGGTGCTGGGGGTGCCGGTCCCGAGCAGGCACCTCGCCGGACAGGATTCGCTGCTGTCGATCGTGCAGATGCCCAAGGGCATCCCGGTGGCGACCTTCGCCATCGGCCAGAGCGGCGCGGCGAACGCGGCCCTGTTCGCGGTGGCGCTGCTCGCCACCGGCGACCGGCGCCTGGAGGTGAAACTGGCGCGCTACCGGGGCAAGCTCAAGCGCCTGGTGGCGAAGATGCGCCTCGCCGATGTCCCCTAGCCAAGGGGCGATGGCACCGCTGCCGGTCCTTCCTCCCTGCACGCTGGGGGTGCTGGGCGGCGGGCAGCTGGGCCGCTTCTTCGTCATCGCCGCTCGCGAGATGGGCTACCGCGTCCATGTGCTCGATCCGGACCGGGGCAGCCCGGCCGGGGCGCT
>VGIA01000049.1 GCA_016868105.1 Betaproteobacteria bacterium
CGCCACGCTCGAAGTCCGCGTCTGGCGCGGCGCGGCCGAAGGCCGCTTCGAAGCCTACCAAGTGCCGCGCCACGAAAGCCAGACGGTGCTCGACGTGGTGACGCACATTCAGCGCGCCATCGACCCGACGCTCGCCTACCGCTTCGCCTGCCGCGTCGGCATGTGCGGCTCCTGCGCCATGACGGTGAACGGCGCGGCGCGCTGGACCTGCCGCACGCACGTGGACAAGGTGGCCGAGGGCGGCGAGCTGGAAATCGCGCCGCTGCGCAATCTGCCGGTGGTGCGGGATCTGGTCACCGACATGCGCGAGTTCTTCGACAAGTGGGCGCGCGCGCAGGGCCGCTTCAGGGGCAGGGCCACGCGCAAGGACCCGTTCGCGCAGGTATCCCCGCAATCGGAGGCGAGGCAACAGGCGAACGCCGGGATCGAGTGCATCGGTTGCGGCGTGTGCTACGCCTCGTGCGACGTGGTGGCGGCGAATCCGGATTACCTGGGCCCGGCGGCGCTCAACCGCGCCTGGACCCTGGCGCAGGACGAGCGCGACGCGGCCGGCATCGGGCGCCTGCGCGCGGTGGCGGGCGACGCTGGCTGCCACGCCTGCCACACGCACCTGTCCTGCACCGAGCGCTGCCCGAAGAGAATTTCGCCCACCGCGGGGATCGCGGGCCTGAAGCGCGCCGTGGCAAAGGCGGCGCTGCAGGGCAGGCTGTGAGCCCTGCGTGAGCTTTCGCTCCGAGACCCTGCTGTGGGTGGCGCAGCGCGCCAGCGCCGCGGTGCTCGGGGTGTGCGTCGCGGTGCACCTTGCGACCATGATCTACGCGGTGCGCGGCGGCCTCAGCGCGGCCGAGATCCTCTCGCGCACCCAGGGCAGCGTCGCGTGGCTCTCGTTCTACACCGTGTTCGTGCTCGCGGTCGTGGTGCACGCGCCCATCGGCTTGCGTGCGCTGCTGGGCGAATGGCTGGGCTGGCGCGGCCGCTCGCGCGACCTTGCGCTGCTCGCCTTTGCCGCGCTGCTGGCGTGGGCTGGCATGCGCGCGGTGTTCGGGGTATTCCGCTGAGCGCGGGAAGGAACCTGCACTTGGGCAAGCTTGCGGTGCTGCTGCACCGCGTCTCGGGGCTCGCGCTGGCGCTATTCCTGCCGCTGCATTTCTGGGCGCTGGGCCACGCGTTGCAGGGCACAGCTAGCCTGGAGGCGTTCCTCGCCTGGACCGCGCACCCGCTGGTGAAGTTCGCCGAGTGGGGGCTGGTGCTGCTGCTGGCGGCGCACCTTGCCGGCGGGCTGAGGATCATGGCGCTGGAATTCCTGCCCTGGCGCGACTGGCACAAGTCCCTGGCGGCGGTGGCGGCCGGCGCGTCGCTCGCGGCGGGGCTCGCATTCGCCCTCGCGTTGTAGAATTCCCCGAGGATACCCAGAGGAGACCAGGATGAGATTCACCAAGCTCGCAGCCCTATTTGCCGGCCTTGCCATTGCCGGCGCCTTCCAGGCGCCGTTTGGTTCTGCGCAGGCGCAGAGCTGGCCCGCCAAGCCGGTCAAGTTCATCGTGCCGTTCCCGCCGGGGGGCGCCACCGACATCTCGGCGCGGCTGCTGGGGCAGAAGCTGCAGGAGATCTGGGGCCAGACAGTGGTGATCGAGAACCGCGGCGGCGCCGGCGGCGGCGTGGGCGCGGCGGAGGCCGCGCGCGCGACCCCGGACGGCTACACGCTGTTCTTCCCCTCCGGCTCGGTGCTCACCGCCAACCAGCATATCTACGCCAAGCTGAACTACAACCCGGAGAAGGACTTCGTCCCGGTCACCAACGTGGTCTCGGGGCCGCAGGTGCTCACGGTGCCGGCGGACTCGCCCTACAAGTCGGTCAAGGAATTGATTGACTCGGGCCGGGCGCACCCGGGAAAGCTCACCTTCGGCCACGCCGGGATCGGCTCGCAGACCCATCTTGCGGCGGAGAACTTCGTCTTCCAGGCCAAGCTCGACGCCATCGCGGTCCCGTACCAGGGCGAGGGCCCCGGGCTTGCCGGCCATGTCGGCGGCCAGACGCACTTCTTCGTCGGCAACCTCGCCGCGGCGATCGGCCACATCAGGGGCGGGCGGCTGCGCGCCCTGGGCGTGACCAGCAAGGCGGAAATCGCGCAGCTTCCCGGGGTGCCGCCGATCGCCAACACCATCGCCGGGTTCGAGAACATCGGCTGGTTCGGCATCGTCGCGCCCACCGGGACGCCACAGGCGGTCATCCAGAAGGTGCACCTCGACACCAAGAAGGCGCTCGAGGACGCGGGCATGAGGGAAAAGCTCTCCGCCCAGGGCCTCTCGCCGGTGGGCAACAGCCCGGAGGAAATGGGCCGCGCCATGAAGGCCGAGACCGAGCTCTGGCGGACGGTGGTGGGCGCGCGCAAGATCCAGGTGAAGTGAAAGTCGACCTGCAGCAGGTGGAGGAGGTCGCCCGGGAGTTGTACATCCGGGCCCTCAAGCTGCTGCCGCCCGACGTCAAGCAGGGGCTGGACCGCCTTGCCGCCGGCGAAACCGACCCCGGCGCCAGGCGCACGCTGGGCACCATGGTGCGCAATATCCAGCTGGCCGAGGACACCGCCAACCTGCTGTGCCAGGACACCGGCATCCCGATCTACAACGTGCGCATCGGCCGCGGCGTCGAAGTGGACGGCTGGGGCCTCAAGGAGGCGATCCGGCGCGGCTGCGCGCGCTCGACGCGCGAGCATCCGTTCCGCTCCTCGGTGGTCCACCCGACCACGCGCGCCAACGGCCAGGATTCCACCGGACGCGGCGTGCCGGTGATCCACATCGACTTTTCCGACCGGCCCGAGGCGCTGGAGATCGAGATGGTGCCCAAGGGCTCGGGCTCGGAGAACAATTCCTGGCTCAAGATGGCGATCCCGGCCGAAGGGGTGGACGCGATCAAGACCTTCGTCGTGGACTGCGTGCTGGAGGCCGGCGGCAAGACCTGCCCGCCGACCATCGTCGGCGTCGGCGTCGGCGGCACCTCGGATCTGTGCCTGCACCTGGCCAAGTCCGCGGCCACGCGGGCGCTCGGCACGCGCTGCGAGGATCCCGAGGGCGCGAAGCTGGAAGCGGCGTTGACCAGGGCGGTGAACCTGCTGGGCGTGGGCCCGCAGGGGCTGGGCGGGGATTCCACCGCGTTCGCGGTACATGTCGAGACCGCGGCCACCCACATCACCATGAACCCGGTGGCGGTGAACATGCAGTGCCATTCCGCGCGCCGGGCGCGCGCCACCTTCGGCTCCACAGGAGTCGAGTATGGCTATTAGGGGCCCTGCGTTGCTCGCGCTGCCGGACCGGAGACAATAGGCGTGGCGCACCACCAGTTCAGCTGCCCGATCACCGAAGCCCAGGCGCGCGCGCTGCGCCTCGAGGACACCGTCACCCTGAACGGCGCCCTGTACGGCATCCGCGACGCCACCCTGATCCACCTGTTCGACCGCGGCCGCAAGACCCGCTTCGAGCTCCGGGGCCATGCGGTGATCCATACCGCGCCCAACGTGCGCCGGGTCGCCGCGAGCCCCGCCAGCCCGGCCGGCTACGAGCCGGTGTGCATCGGCACCACCACCAGCGACCGCATGGAGCGCTTCACCCGGCCGCTGATGGAACAAAACGGCGTGCGGCTGGTCATTGGCAAGGGCGGGCTGCGCGAAAGCTCGGCCGCGGCGTTTCGCGAGCTGGGCGGCGCCTACCTCGCCATCACCGGCGGCGCGGCGGCGCTGCAGACCACCTGGGTGGAGGCGATCGAGGAGGTGGACCTCGATGACCTCAACCCGGAATCGCTGTGGAAGTTCCGCGTGCGCGGCTTCGGCCCGCTGGTGGTCGCCATGGACAGCCGTGGCGGCAGCCTGTACGCGCAGGTGCAGCAGGACTCCAGGGGCCGGCGCGCGGCGGCGCTGGCGAGCCTCGGGGTGAAGTCGCATTAGAATCGGCCAATTCCAAACAGGGGGTGATCATGAAACGCATGGTTCGATACGCCGGGGTCGCTTTGCTCGCGCTCGCCGGCACCGCGCCGGCGCAGAACCTTTCCATCGCCACCGGCGGCACCGGCGGGGTCTACTACCCGTTGGGCGGGGGCCTGGCGGCGCTGCTGTCGAAGAAGGTCCCGGGCATGACGGCCACCGCCGAGGTGACGGGCGGCTCGGTCGCCAACATGCAGCTGATCGGCACCGGCAAGCCCTACATCGCCCTCACCCAGGCCGACGCCGCCATCGATGCCCTCAAGGGGCAGGACAAGTTCGCCGGCAAGCCGATTCCGGTGCGCACACTCGCGGTGCTGTATCCGAACCGCATGCACGTGGTGTCGATCGAGGGCACCGGCATCACCAAGATCCAGGACCTGAAAGGCAAGCGCGTCTCAACCGGGTCGGGGGGCAGCGCCACCGAGGTGTTCGGTTTTCGCGTCATCGAAGCCGCGGGCCTGGACAAGGACAAGGACATGCGGCGCGAGCGGCTTGGCGTCGCCGAGTCGGTCAGCGCGCTGAAGGACCGCAAGATCGACGCCTTCTTCTGGGTCGGCGGCTTGCCCACCGGGGCGGTGACCGACCTCGCCAACTCGCCCGGGGTGACCATCAGGATGATCGACATCGCGCACCTGGTGCCGGAAATGGCCAAGAAGCACGGCAACATCTACATCAAGGACGTGATTCCGCAGCGCATCTACAAGGGCATGACCGCCGACAACCAGGCGGCCACGGTGACCAACCTGCTGGCGGTGCACCAGAACATGGAGGAAAAGACCGCCTACGCGATCACCAAGGCGCTGTTCGAGAACGTGGTCGACCTGGTCCGGGTGCATGCCGAGGCGGTGAACATCAAGCTCGAGAACCAGAAGACGGAGAACTCCTCGATCCCCTGGCATCCCGGCGCGATCAAGTACCTCGCGGAGAGGGGCGTCAAGATCAAGTGACATTCGCCGGTCCGAAGCCCCGTCCAGCCTGCTGGCGGGGCTTTTGATTTGAACCAGGCGATGCACGGCGGGGCCGCGGCAAGGGAAGATCGATGAGCAAGGAAGCCCTCCGTCTGCACCAGCCCGCGGCCGAGGTCAGCCGCGAGGCGCTGGCGCGCGCCGAGGATATGATCGAGCGCGAGGAGGGCGTCCAGAACAAGCTCACCGGCTGGATCGCCGCCTTCGTCGCCACCGTGGCGGTGGGCATGTCGGTGTTCCACCTCTACACCGCCTACGCCATCCTGCGGCCGGAGCATCTGCGCTCGACCCACGTCGCGCTGGTGCTGTTCCTGACCTTCCTCATCTTCCCGGTGGCGCGGCGCTACCGGCACCGGGTCATGTGGTGGGACTGGGTGCTGGCTGCGGCCGGCATCGCCACCGCCGCCTACCTGATCATCGGCGGCGACGGTTTCTTCGACCGCTCGATCGTGCCGAACGACTGGGACATCGTGTTCGGCACCGTCCTCGCGCTGCTGGTGCTGGAGGCGATGCGCCGCACCACCGGCTGGATCATGCCGTTGGTCACCCTCTGCTTCCTGCTGTATGCGTTTTTCGGCCAGTACCTGCCTGCGCCCTGGACCCACAAGGGCTACGAGCTGCCGCGCATGGTGGGGCATATGTACATGACGCTGGAGGGCATCTACGGCACCGCGATCCAGGTGTCCTCCACGCTGATCATCCTGTTCACCATCTACGGCGCCTTCCTGCAGTTCTCGGGCGCCGGCAAGTTCTTCATCGATTTCTCGTTCGCGGCCATGGGCGGCAAGCCCACCGGGGCCGGCAAGACGGTGACCCTGGCCTCGTTCCTCCTCGGCGGTCCCTCGGGCTCGGGGGTGGCCACCACGGTGACGCTGGGCGCGGTCGCCGCGCCGATGCTCGCCAAGGTCGGCTACGGCAGGAACGAGGCGGGCGGGCTGCTCGCCGCCGGGGGCCTGGGCGCGATCATCTCGCCCCCGGTGCTGGGCGCGGCGGCGTTCCTGATCGCCGAGTTCCTGAAGATTTCCTACCTCGACGTGCTGCTGATGGCGGTGATCCCCACCTGCCTGTACTACCTGACGCTGTTCGTGATGGTCGAGATCGACGTCCGCAAGCTGGGGATGAAGGACGCGGTGTTCGAGAAGGTGGAGTCGGCCTGGAGCCTGACCAGGAAGTACTGGTTCCAATTCTTTTCCCTGGTCTCCATCGTCGGCTTCATGCTGATGGGCTTCTCGCCCGAGCTGTCGGTGTTCTGGGCCACCGTGGTGTCCTTCGGCACCAGCTTCCTGCGCCGCGACTGCGCGATGTTCTCGCACGACTTCCTGTGCGGCCGCGAATCCTTGGTCAAGGGCTTCTTCGGCTCGCCGTTCTTCCAGGCCCTGGACAACGGCTCGCGCGCGGTGCTCAACGTCGCCGCCACCTGCGCCGGCGCCGGCCTGATCGTGGGCGTGGTGACGCTCACCGGCCTGGGGCTCAAATTCAGTTCCATCGTGCTTGCGTACGCCGGCAACTCGCTGCTGCTCACGGCGCTCTACACCGCGCTCATCGTCTGGATCGTGGGCCTGGCGGTGCCGGTGACCGCGAGCTACATCATTTGCGCGGTGATCGCCGCCCCGGCGCTGATCGCGCTCAAGGTGCCGGAGTTCGCGGCGCACATGTTCATCTTCTACTACGCGGTGCTGTCGGAAGTCTCCCCGCCCACCGCGCTGTCGCCGTTCGCGGCGGCCGCAATCACCGGCGGCGATCCGTACAAGACCACGCTGCAATGCTGGAAGTACACCCTGCCCGCGTTCCTGGTGCCGTTCGTCTTCGTCCTCGACCCCGCCGGCACCGGGCTGCTCCTCACCGGATCGTTCAAGACGCTGGCGGGTGCGGACTGGGGCGCGATCGCGCTCATCACCCTCACCACGGCGGCCGGCATTTTCGCGCTCGCCGGCTGCTTCCAGGGCTGGCTGTTCCGGCGCTGCCCGGGCTACGAGCGCGCCATGCTGCTGGTGGCGGGCTTTGCGCTGATCTACCCGGGCAGCGCGTCGCATGGCCTCGGCCTCGCCCTGGTCCTGCTCGTGCTGGTGTCGCAGTGGCTGCGCAGGGACCGCGGGGATGGCGGCAGCCATGCGCCGGCTTGACACCGACATCCTGATCCTGGGCTCGGGCGGCGCGGGCCTGTTCGCCGCGCTGCACGCCCACCAGGGGGATCCGTCGCTGTCCATCACGGTCGCGGTGAAGGGCTTGCTCGGCAAGTGCGGCTGCACGCGCATGGTGCAGGGCGGCTACAACGTGGCGCTCGCCAAGGAAGACTCCATCGAGCGCCACTTCATGGACACCATCGAGGGCGGCAAGTGGCTGCCCGACCAGGAACTGGCCTGGAAGCTGGTGAACCTGGCGATCGAGCGCATCCACGAACTGGAGAACGAGCTGGGCTGCTTCTTCGACCGCAACCCCGACGGCAGCATCCACCAGAAGGCCTTCGCCGGCCAGACCTTCGACCGCACGGTGCACAAGGGCGACCTCACCGGCATCGAGATCATGAACCGGTTGGCCGAGCAGCTCTGGGCGCGCAGGATCAACCGGCTGGAGGAGCACCGTGCGGTCGAGCTGGTGAAGACCAGGGACGGTTCCGCGCTCGCCGGGGTGCTGATGATCGACATGCGCAGCGGCGAGTATGTGTTGGTGCGCGCCAAGGCGGTGCTCCTGGGCACCGGCGGCGGGCCGACGATGTACAAGTACCACACGCCCTCGGGCGACAAGAGCTGCGACGGCCTCGCCATGGCGCTGCGCGCCGGGCTGCCCCTGCGCGACATGGAGATGGTGCAGTTCCATCCCACCGGGCTGCTGGCCGGCACCCATACGCGCATGACGGGCACGGTGCTGGAGGAGGGATTGCGCGGGGCGGGCGGTTACCTGCTCAACGGCGCCAGGGAGCGCTTCATGCCGAACTACGACCCGCTCGCCGAGCGGGCGACGCGCGACTTCGTCTCGCGCGCCATGTACAGCGAGATCCGCAAGGGCCACACCGGGCCCAATGGCGGCCTGTACATCGCCATGGCGCACCTGGGGCCCGAGCGCGTGCGGCGCGACTTCAAGGGCATGGTGGAGCGCTGCGCCGATTGCGGCTTCGACCTCGCCGGCGGCATCGTCGAAGTCGTGCCCACGGCGCACTACATGATGGGCGGGGTGGAGTTCGGCGCGGACTGCCGGACGGCGTTGCCGGGACTGTTCGTCGCCGGCGAGGATGCCGGCGGCGTGCATGGCGCCAATCGCCTGGGCGGCAACGGCGTCGCCAACTCGACCGTCTATGGCGGCGTCGCCGGCGAAACCATGGCGGCGTGGGTGAAGACCGAGGGCCTGCGGGATCCGGACCCGGCGGCGATCGACGATGCCCTGCGGCGCTGCGAGCCCAAGCAGGCCGGCAGGCACGGCTCGCTGGAGCCCGTGCGCGAGCGCCTCTACCAAGTGATGTGGGACAAGGTCGGCATCATCCGCGACGCGATGGGGCTGGAGGCGGCGCTCTCGGAACTGGAGGCGATCCAGGCCGAGCTGGCCGCGGCCGGCATCGCGGACGCAAACCGTGCCTTCAACCTGACCTGGCACGACTGGCTGAACCTGAGGAGCCTGGTGCAGGTGAGCCAGGTGATCACGCGGGCGGCGCTGGCGCGGACGGATTCGCGCGGGGCGCACTTCCGCGAGGATTTCCCGCAGGCGGGGGCGCTGCAGACTTCCGCGTTCTCCAGCGTGCGCGAGGTCGATGGCCGGCTGGAGCTGGCGATGAAGCCGGTGGCGTTCACGCGGGTCAAGCCGGGGCAGTCGCTGCTGAAGAACGCGGCCTGAGGGCCGGGGGCGGCGCCCTTGTGGTCGATGCAGGCCTCGCACCTGATCATTCACCACCAAGCCGCACTTGGCCTGGCCTGCGGCAGCCCGACCGGCCTGGCGGCGGGTCGCAACTGCCGATTGCCGGGGGCCGCCGGGCTCAGCCCAGGTGCTTGTGGAAGAACTCGAGGGTGCGCTGGCGCGCCAGCTTCGCCGCCTCGGCGTTGTAGGAGGCGCGGTGGTCGCAGTTGAAGCCGTGGCCGGCGTTCGGGTAGAAGTGGGCGCTGATCTCCGGGTGCGCGGCGACGATGGCCCTGGCCTGTTGCAGCGTCGGCGAATGGTCGGTCTCGCCGAAATTGCACATCACCGGGACCTTGGGCTTCTCCTTGATCAGGTTGAACATGCCGCCGCCGTAATAGGGCACCGCGCAGGCGAGGCCCGCGGTGCGCGCCGCGGCGAGCCAGGCGACGGTGCCGCCGTAGCAGTAGCCGACGATGCCGACCTTGCCGCCGTTCTTCGCCTCGGCCACCGCCGCGTCGACATCGAGCAGCGTCCTGGCCTGGTCCAGCTTCTGCATGATCGCCACGCCGGCCTGGATCTCGGGCTGCGAGTAGCCGGAGTCGTAGTTGCGCTGCGCGCGGTCGAACAAGGCCGGCGCGACGGCGTGAAAGCCCTCGGCGGCGAAGCCGTCGGCCACCGCCCGGATGTGGGTGTTGATGCCGAAGATCTCGGGAGCGACGACGATGCCGCCAAGCGGCTTTCCCGCATGGGTCCGGGCTGGCGCGGCGACGTAGGCCGCGAGCTTGTGCCCGTCCGAAGCGGTGAGTTCGATGAACTGGCCCATGGCCGACCTCCTGATGGAAGGCGGCTATTGTATAGAATCGCCCGCATGAAAAAGACCGCGGCTTCGCTGTTTCAACTGGCGCGCGAGGCGCTCGAACGCGCCGGGGCAAGGCGCGGCATGGCCGAGGCTGCGGCGCGGCATCTGGTGCGCGCCGAGGAGCACGGCCTGCCGACCCACGGCATGTCGCGGGTGCCGTTCTACTGCGGCTTCCTGCGCAATGCGCGTGCCGACGGCGCGGCGCGGCCGGTGATGGCCGCGGACAAGGCCGCCGCGTGCCTGATCGACAACCGCGACGGCCTGCCCTACGAGTCGGCGCAATGGGCGATCGACGAAGTCATCCAGCGCGCCCGGCGCAACGGCATCGGCTTCGCCGGCATCACCAACAGCGGGCATGTCGGCGTGCTCGGCATCCACCTGCTGCCGGTGGCGGAGGCGGGCATGGTCGGGGTCGCTTTCACCAATTCCCCCGCGGCGATTCCGGCCTGGGGCGGGAAAAAGGCGCTGTTCGGCACCGACCCGGTCGCGTTCGTGTTCCCGAGGAAGGGAAGGGAACCGCTGGTGATCGACCTCGCGCTCACCACCGTGGTGCGCGGCAAGATCATGCTGGCGATGCACAAGGGCGAGAAAATCCCGGATGGCTGGGCGCTCGATCGCGACGGCAAGCCGACCAACGACCCGAAGGAGGCGATCGAGCACGGGAGCCTCTTTCCGATCGGCGGCGCCAAGGGGGCGATGCTCGCGCTCGCCTTCGAGCTCATCTGCACCGCGCTCACCGGCGCTGCGATCGGGGCCGAGGCCGATTCCTTCTTCTCGGAGAAGGGCAACAGGCCGCGGATCGGGCACGCCTTCCTCGCCATCGACCCGGGCGCGCTGGCGGGCAACGAGCGTTATTTCGAGCGGGTGGAGACGCTGGTGACGGCGATGCTCGCCGACGAGGGCGTGCGCACGCCCGGGTCGCGCCGCTTCGCCGCCGAGCGCGGGGCGCGCGGGGGCATCGACCTCGCCGACGACCTGCTGGCGAAGATCGAGAAGCTGGCCGCGGGATGAGGAAGGCGGACGCGGAACTGCTGGACCGGTTCTGCGATGCGCTGTGGCTGGAGGACGGCCTGGCGAAGAACACGCTTGCGGCCTACCGGCGCGACCTCGAGCAGCTGGCCGCCCACCTGAAGGACAGGGACCTGCGCTCGAGCTCGGAAGCGGACCTGTTCGGCTTCCTCGCCGCGCGGCGCGGCCGCGCCTCCAGCGCCGCGCGCATGCTCTCCAGCCTCAAGCGCTTCTTCCAGTGGTGCCTGCGGGAGCGCCTGGTCGGCGCCGACCCGAGCCTCAAGCTCGATCCCCCGAGGCACGCGCCACGCTTTCCGAAGGTGCTGTCGGAAGCCGACGTCGAGGCGCTGCTGGCCGCCCCCGACACCGGCACCGCGCTCGGCTTCCGCGACCGCACCATGCTCGAGGTTCTCTACGCCTCCGGGCTGCGGGTCTCGGAACTGGTGAACCTGAAGACCTTCGAGGTGAACCTCGAGGCCGGCGTGCTGCGCATCCTGGGCAAGGGTTCCAAGGAGCGGCTGGTGCCGCTGGGCGAGGAGGCAGTGGACTGGATCCGGCGCTTCCAGGCCGATTGGCGGACGGCCCTGCTCGGCCGCCGGCAGTCCGAGGCGCTGTTCGTCACCGGGCGCGGCGCGGCGATGACGCGCCAGGCCTTCTGGCTCAACATCAAGCGCCACGGCGCGCGCGCGCTGCCGGGCAAGCCCCTGTCGCCCCACGTGCTGCGCCACGCCTTCGCCACCCACCTCATCAACCATGGCGCCGACCTGCGCGTGGTGCAGATGCTGCTGGGGCACGCCGACATCTCGACCACCCAGATCTACACCCATGTCGCGCGCGAGCGCCTGAAGGCGCTGCACGCGAAACATCACCCCCGTGGCTGACACCCCTGGCATCGTCTTTCTCAGGAAGCACGGCGTTGCCCACACCGAGCACTTCTACGAGTACGTCGAGCACGGCGGCACCGCGGTGTCCTCCGCGACGCTCGGCGTGCCCGAGCACGAGGTGGTGAAGACCCTGGTCATGGAGGACGACCTTCGCAAGCCGCTGCTGGTGCTGATGCACGGCGACCGCAAGGTCTCGACCAAGGCACTGGCGCGGCAGGCCGGGAGCAAGCGCATCGCGCCGTGCAGGCCGCAGGACGCGCAGCGGCACTCGGGCTACCAGCTGGGCGGCTGCTCGCCTTTTGGCCTGAGGAAGCCGCTGCCCATCTACATGGAGCGCTCGATCCTGGAGCTGCCCAGGATCCTGATCAACGCCGGGCGGCGCGGTTACCTGGTGGGGATCGACCCACGGGAAATCGTGCGCACCCTGTCGCCGACGCTGGTCGAGGTGGCGCTGGCGGCCTAACCCTTGCGCCGTTCGATTGAAACGCCAACGCACTTCGCGTTCGGCAGGATGCCGATCTTGGCCGCGCTGACCCTGACCCACGGCGCGCCGAAATCCTCCAGCACCAGGTGCGCGATGCGCTCGGCGAAGGTCTCCACCAGCCGGAAGTGCTCGCTGGCGGCGAGCGCCTTGATCTTCAGCGCGACCTGCGCGTAGTCCACCGTGTCGGCGAGCTTGTCGGAGCTGAACACGGCTTGTCCCGGAATGCCGATGTCGAGGTCGATGGAGACCGTCTGCGCGAAGTGCTTTTCGCGCCGGTAAATGCCGATCATCACTTCGACGCGCAGGTCGCGAAACAGGATGGCGTCCATGGCCGGAGATTATAGAATCGGGACGCGATGGAAACCGCGCTGATAGCGCTTGCCGCGTACTGCCTGGGCTCGTTCTCGTTCGCCGTGTTCGTCAGCATGCTGATGGGCTTGCCCGATCCGCGCAGCTACGGCTCGAAGAATCCGGGCGCGACCAACGTGTTGCGCTCGGGCAGCAGGGTCGCGGCGGCGCTCACGCTGCTGGGCGACACCGGCAAGGGGGCGCTGGCGGTCTGGCTGGCGACGCTGTGGACGGGATCGCAGGCGGCGGCCGGCGCCGAGGCGCCGATCGCGGGCGCGATGGCATTCCTGGGACACCTGTACCCGGCTTTTCACCGCTTCAAGGGCGGCAAGGGCGTCGCCACGGCGGCGGGGGTGCTGCTGGCGATCGACCCCTGGCTGGGCCTCGGGGTGCTCGCCAGCTTCCTCATCATCCTCGCCTTGTTCCGCATGGTGTCACTGGCCTCGATCTTGGCCGCGCTGTTCGCGCCGTTCTGGGCGTTCTGGCTGTTTGGCGAGCGCCCGGCGGTGCCGGCGGTGGCGGCCATCGCGCTGCTGCTCATCTGGCGCCACCACGAGAACATCGGCCGTATCCTGCGGGGCGAGGAAGGCCGGCTGGGACAGGGCAAGACATGAAGACACTGGTGCTGGGCGCCGGCGGCGTGGGCGGATATTTCGGCGCACGGATGCTCGAGGCGGGCGCGGAGGTGACCTTCCTCGTGCGTCCGAAGCGGGCTGAATTGCTGGCGCGCGACGGCCTGCGCATCGCCAGCCCCCATGGCAACGCGAAACTGAAGGCGAAGTGCGTGACGCAGGACGCCGTGAAGCCCGGGTACGACGTGGTGATGTTCGCCGCGAAGGCCTATGACCTCGCCAGCGCCATCGACGCCATCGCGCCGGCGATGGCCGGCAGCGCGCTGGCGCTGCCGCTCCTGAACGGCATGGCGCACCTTGAGGCGCTGGATGCGCGCTTCGGCCGCGACAAGGTGATGGGCGGGGTGGCCTACATCGGGGCGACGCTGGCCCCCGATGGCGAGGTGCGTCACCTGAACGACACCCACCGCATCGTTTTCGGTCCGCGCGCCGCCGCGCAGAAGGCCGGCTGCGCGGCGTTGTCCGCCGTGCTCGCCGGGGTGAAGTTCGACTGGGAGCAGCTGGCTGACATCGAGCAGGCGATGTGGGACAAGTGGGTGCTGCTGGCGACGCTGGCGGGCATGACCTGCCTGATGCGCGCGCCGGTGGGCGACTATATCGGCACCGGCGCGGGCGAAAAGCTGGTGCTCGCGCTGCTGGCTGAGAATGCCGCGGTGGCGCGCGCCGCGGGATTTCCGGCCGGGGAGGCGGCGCTCGCCAACTACCGGGGCATCCTGACGCAGAAGGGCTCGAGCTTCAGCGCTTCCATGCTGCGCGACTTGGAATCCGGGGGCGCGACCGAAGGCGACCACATCCTGGGCGCACTGCTGGCGCTGGCGAGGAAGCACGGCCTCGCCACGCCGATGCTGGAGGTGGCGGCGACGCATCTTGAAGCCTACGCGGCCCGGCGTCTCCGCGAAGGGTTGATTAGGTAATCTCTTCGAGGTTCCAGCGGGGATAGACCGAGAATCCGCCAGAGGGCTTGCTTTGGACTTTCCCAGATCGCCTGCGCAGCGCAAAGGCCGCTGCGCAGGCGATCATGGCCCCGTTATCGGTGCATAGCGCGGGTTCGGGGTAGAAGACCTCGAAGGCGTGCGACGCGGCAGCTTCGCCGAGTGCAGCGCGAAGCTGCTTATTTGCGCCAACACCGCCGGCGACCACCAGGCTCTTCATCCCGGTCTTCTCCAGCGCCTTCACGCACTTCGCCACCAGCACATCCACCGCCGCATCCACGAACGCGCGCGCCACGTCGGCGTGGAACTGCGGATCCGGTACCCTGCCGCGCACCAGCGTCAGCACCGCGGTCTTGAGGCCGGAGAAGCTGAAGTCGAGCTCCTCGCTGTGGAGCATCGGCCGCGGCAGCTTGTGGCGGCCCGGGACGCCGGACTCGGCGAGTTTCGACACCGCCGGGCCGCCGGGATAGCCCAGGCCGAGGAGCTTCGCGGTCTTGTCGAAGGCTTCGCCGGCAGCGTCGTCCAGGGTCTCGCCCAGCAACTCATAGTTCCCGGCCGCGGCTACCTTCATGAGCTGGGTGTGGCCGCCGGAGACGAGCAGGGCGACGAACGGAAACCGCGGCGCACGCGCCGAGAGCAGGGGTGACAGGAGGTGCCCTTCCATGTGGTGCACGCCGATCGCGGGCACGCCCAGCGCGAAGGCAAGGCCGTGGGCGAAGGCGGCGCCGGCGAGCAGCGCGCCCGCAAGCCCCGGGCCCTGGGTGTAGGCAATGGCATCCAGGTCCTCGACCTGCTTTCCCGCCTCGCGGAGCACGCCTCTGGCCAGCGGCACCAGCCTGCGGATGTGGTCCCGGGAGGCCAGTTCCGGCACCACGCCGCCGTAGGCCTGGTGCATCGCCACCTGGGAGTGGACCGCGTGGGCGAGCAGGCGCGCCCACGCCGCGTCGTACAGGGCAAGGCCGGTCTCGTCGCAGGAGGATTCGATGCCCAGGATCAGCATGGGCCGGGAGTGTAGCGGGGAAGACCACAATCCGGATATAATCCAAGACCTTCCGCCCGATCAGGATAAAAGCTGCATGCCGACCGTTCCCGTCAAGGAAAACGAACCCTTCGAGGTGGCGATGCGCCGCTTCAAGCGCACCGTGGAAAAGACCGGGCTGCTCACCGAGCTGCGCGCCCGGGAGTACTACGAGAAGCCCACCACCGAGAGGAAGCGCAAGCTGGCCGCCGCGGTGAAGCGCCACCACAAGCGCCTGCGCAGCCAGATGCTGCCGGCGAAGATGTACTAGATCCGTCGGCAAGGCCTGCCGCGACGCCCTGGCTTGCCCCCGGGGCGTTTTCATTTGGGGAGCCAGACGCCATGACACTCAAGGACCGGATCACCGAGGACATGAAGGCCGCTATGCGCGCCAAGGACGGCCAGCGCCTGTCAGCGGTGCGCCTGCTGCTGGCGGCGATGAAGCAAAGGGAGGTCGACGAGCGGGTCGAGCTGGCCGATGCCGACGTGCTCTCGATCATCGACAGGATGGTCAAGCAGCGGCGCGAGTCCATCGCGCATTACCAGAAGGCCGCGCGCGCGGACCTCGCCGCCCAGGAGCAGTTCGAGATCGGCGTGCTCTCGGCCTACCTGCCGCAGCAGCTGTCCGAGGCGCAGATTGCGGCCGCCGTGGCGGCGGCGATCGCCGAATCGGGAGCCGCCAGCGTCAGGGACATGGGCAAGGCCATGGCCCTGCTCAAGCCGCGCCTGGCGGGCAAGGCCGACATGGGCAGGGTTTCGGCGCTGCTGAAATCCAGACTGCCCGCTTGAGTTCTAGAATCGGGGATCTTCGGGATTCCCAGCGTTGATCCCCGACAGCTTCAAGCAGGACCTGCTCAACCGCGTCGACGTCGTGGACGTGGTGTCGCGCTTCGTGCAGCTGAAGAAGGCCGGCGCGAACCTGCAGGGGCTGTGCCCGTTCCACACCGAGAAGTCGCCCTCGTTCACGGTCAGCCCGGCAAAGCAGTTCTACCACTGCTTCGGCTGCGGGGCGCACGGCAATGCCATCGGCTTCCTGATGGCCTACTCCAGCCTGGGTTATGTGGATGCGATCAAGGAGCTCGCTGCCGGGGCCGGCATGAAGGTGCCGGAGTGGCAGCCCGCCACGCCCGAGGCGGCGGCGCGCAAGGAGCGCGAGACCGACCTGCTGCCGCTGATGGAGAAGGCAATGGACTTCTACCGCGGCGAGCTCAAGAACTCGCCGCGCGCGATCGAGTACCTGAAGGGCCGCGGCCTGTCGGGCGAGATCGCCGCGCGCTTCCGCATCGGCTACGCGCCCGACGACTGGCAGGGGCTGAAGGGGGCATTCCCGGACTACGAGGACCAGGGGCTGGTGGACGCCGGGCTGGTGGTGGTGCACGAGGACAGGCGCTACGACCGGTTCCGCGATCGCGTCATGTTCCCGATCCACAACGTGCGCGGCGCCGTGATCGGATTTGGCGGCAGGGTGCTCGGGGAGGGCGAGCCCAAGTACCTAAACTCGCCGGAGACGCCGCTGTTCGAGAAGGGGCGCGAGGTCTACGGCCTGGCGCAGGCGCGCGACGCGATCCGGACCGCCGGCCGGGCGCTGGTGGTGGAGGGCTACATGGACGTGGTGGCGTTGGCGCAGTTCGGCGTCGGCTACGCAGTGGCGACGCTGGGCACGGCCACCACCCCAGTGCACGTGAGCAAGCTGCTGCGGCTCGCCGACGAACTGGTGTTCTGCTTCGACGGCGATGCGGCCGGCCGCAAGGCCGCCTGGCGCGCGCTGGAAGTGAGCCTGCCCCTCGCCGCCGACGCCAAGCCGGTGAAGTTCCTGTTCCTGCCCGAGAAGGACGATCCGGACAGCTACATCCGCGCCCGCGGCAAGGAGGCTTTCGAGCGCCTGGCACGGGAGGCGCAGACGCTGTCGGCGTTCCTGATCTGCGAACTGCAGGCGGGCCTGGATCTGGGCAGCGCGGAGGGGCGCTCGCAATTTGTCGCACGCGTCGCGCCTCACCTGCAGAAGGTGTCGGCGCAGGTGCTCAGGCTGCAGATCAGCCGCGAGGTCGCGCGGCTCTCCGGCCTGGGCGT
>VGIA01000050.1 GCA_016868105.1 Betaproteobacteria bacterium
ACACCCTCGCGCACCTGAAGTCCAAGGTGGCCAAGCTGCGCGAGATGTCGCCGCTGTGGGAAATGCACAAGGACGGCATCGACCTCAGCACCGTGCAGTGGGCAGCGCACTAGACCGCAACCGGAGTCAGACATGGCATACAGCGACAAGCTCATCGACCATTACGAGAACCCGCGCAACGTCGGCGCCTTCGACAAGGGCGACGCCTCGATCGGCACCGGCATGGTCGGCGCCCCGGCCTGCGGCGACGTCATGAAGCTGCAGATCAAGGTCAACGACGATGGCGTCATCGTCGATGCGCGCTTCAAGACCTACGGCTGCGGCTCGGCGATCGCCTCCAGTTCACTGGCCACCGAGTGGATGAAGGGCAAGACCCTGGACCAGGCCGAGCAGATCCGCAATACCCAGATCGCCGAGGAGCTGGCGCTGCCGCCGGTGAAGATCCACTGCTCGATCCTCGCCGAGGACGCCATCAAGGCGGCGGTTGCGGATTACCGGGGCAAGCACGGCGGGGCCAAGCACGGCTCGGGGCACAAAGACGAGCAGAAGGCAGCTTGAGATGCCGGTGACGCTGACCGAGAAGGCCGCCAGCCACGTCCAGGGCTCCCTCGCCAAGCGCGGCAAGGGCCTCGGCCTGCGCCTGGGCGTGCGCACCTCCGGGTGCTCGGGCATGGCCTACAAGATGGAATTCGCCGACGCCATCAACCCGGAGGACATCCAGTTCGAGAGCCACGGCGTGAAGGTCGTGGTGGATCCCAGGAGCCTGCCCTACCTGGAAGGCACCGAGCTCGACTACACCCGCGAAGGCCTCAACGAGGGCTTCAGGTTCCGCAACCCGAACGTCAAGGACGAGTGCGGGTGCGGCGAGAGTTTCAACACCTAGGATTGCACGGCGCTCGCGCGATCGGCCGACACACGGGATGCGTGTGCGGAGGCGCGTGATGCGTCTGTGCAACGGATGACGAACCACTTCGAACTGTTCGGCCTGGCGCCATCGTTCGCGCTCGACGCCGGGGCGCTGGACCGCGCCTTCCGCGAACTGCAGGCGCAGGTGCACCCGGACCGGTTCGCGCAGGCGGGCGACGCCGAGCGCCGGGCCTCGATGCAATGGTCCACCCGCGCCAACGAGGCCTACCGCCTGCTCAGGGACCCGGTCGAGCGCGCGCGCTACCTGCTCGAGCTGCACGGCGTGGACACCGGCTTCGACACCGACACCGCGATGCCGGGGGACTTCCTCGCGCGCCAGATCGAGCTGCGCGAGGCGCTGGAGGAGGCCAAGCACAAGCGTGACGTCGCCGCGCTGGAGGCGATGAAGCGTGGCCTGGCCGCCTCGTCCCGCGCGCTGCAAGCCGAGCTCGCGAGCCGCATCGACCGCGCGCAGGACTATGCCGGCGCGACCGGCGCGGTGCGCCAGCTGCAGTTCCTGAAGCGGCTCGCCGAAGAGGTCGACGCGGCCGGCGATTTCGACTAGGGCCGGGCGATGGCGCTGTTCCAAATCGCCGAGCCTGGCCAGTCCGCCGCGCCGCACCGGCACCGGCTGGCGGTGGGAATCGACCTTGGCACCACCAACTCGCTGGTCGCCACGGTGCGCAGCGGCATACCCACGGTGCTGGGCGACGAGCAGGGCCGGCCGCTGATGCCCTCCATCGTTCGCTACCTGCCCGGGGGGGCGGTGGAGGTCGGCTACGCGGCGCAGTCCCGCCAGGTCGAGGATCCGAAGAATTGCCTCGCCTCGGTCAAGCGCTTCATGGGGCGCGGGCTCAGGGACGTGGCCTACATCGAGAACTCGCCCTACGATTTCGTGGACGCCCCCGGCATGGTGCAACTGCGTACCGTCGCCGGCGTGAAAAGCCCGGTGGAGGTATCGGCCGAGATCCTGAAGGCGTTGCGCCGACGCGCCGAGCTGTCGCTGGCGGGCGATCTCGCAGGCGCGGTGATCACGGTGCCGGCCTATTTCGACGACGCCCAGCGCCAGGCCACCAAGGACGCGGCGCGCCTGGCGGGCCTCAACGTGCTGCGTCTGCTGAACGAGCCCACCGCCGCGGCGGTGGCCTACGGCCTGGAGAACGCATCCGAGGGCCTCTACGCCGTGTTCGACCTGGGCGGCGGCACCTTCGATATCTCCATCCTGCGCCTGTCCAGGGGCGTGTTCGAGGTGCTGGCCACCAGCGGCGATGCCGCGCTCGGGGGCGACGACTTCGACCATCGCGTGTTCTGCTGGGCGCTGGAGGAGGCGAAGCTGCCGCCGCTGCCGCCGCGCGACACCCGCATGCTGCAGTTGAAATCGCGCGAGGCCAAGGAGGCGCTCGCGCTGCACGGCGAAGCGCCGCTTACCGCGAAGCTCTCCAGCGGGGAGTTCATCGACCTGCGCCTCACCACGGAGACCTTCTGCCGCATCACGCAGAACCTGGTGCACAAGACCCTCGGCCCGACGCGCAAGGCGCTGCGGGACGCGGGCCTGGCGGTGGAGGACATCAAGGGCGTGGTGATGGTGGGCGGCGCCACGCGCATGCCGCAGCTGCAGCGGGCGGTGGCCGAATTCTTCGGCCGCGACCCGCTCAACAACCTGGACCCGGACAAGGTGGTGGCGCTGGGCGCCGCGATGCAGGCCAACGTGCTCGCGGGCAACCAGCCCGAGGGCGGGGACTGGCTGCTGCTGGACGTGATCCCGCTGTCGCTGGGGATCGAAACCATGGGCGGCCTGGTCGAGCGCATCGTGCCGCGCAACTCGACCATCCCGACCGCGCGCGCCCAGGAGTTCACCACCTTCAAGGACGGCCAGACCGCGATGAGCATCCACGTGGTGCAGGGCGAACGCGAGCTGGTATCCGATTGCCGGTCGCTGGCGCGCTTCGAGCTGCGCGGCATCCCGCCGCTGGCGGCGGGGGGGGCGCGGATCCGGGTCGGCTTCCAGGTGGACGCCGACGGCCTGCTGTCGGTGAGCGCCCGCGAGCAGTCCACCGGCCTCGAGTCCTCGATCAGCGTCAAGCCCTCCTATGGACTGGGCGACTCCGACATTGAGCGCATGCTGAGGGATTCCTTCGAGCATGCGCGCGAGGACATGCATGCGCGCGCGCTGCGCGAGCACCGGGTCGAGGGCGAGCGGCTGGCCGGCGCGGTGCGCGGCGCGCTGGCCGCCGACGGCGGCCTGCTGGCACCGGAGGAGCGCGGCGAAATCGACCGGCTGCTCGCGGCACTGGAGGCGGCGCTGCCGGGGGACGACGCGCGCGCCATCAAGCGCGCCGCCGAGGCCCTCAACCGCGCCACCGGTTCCTTTGCCGCGCGCCGCATGGACGAGGGCGTCAAGCGCGCCCTTGCCGGGCGCAGCATCGCCAACCTGGACCTCTGATGCCCAAGCTGAAGGTACTGCCGCACGCCACGCTCTGCCCGCAGGGCGCGGAGATCTCCGCCGCTGAGGGCGAGACCCTGTGCAACATCCTGCTGGCGAACCACGTCGACATCGAGCACGCCTGCGAGAAGTCCTGCGCCTGCACCACCTGCCACGTCGTGGTGCGCGAGGGCTTTGCGTCCCTCGATCCGGCCCAGGAGAAGGAAGAAGACCTGCTCGACAAGGCCTGGGGCCTGGAGGGAACCTCTCGCCTTTCCTGCCAGGCGCGGATGTGCAGCGCGGACCTCGTGATCGAGCTCCCGAAGTACACCATCAATTACGAGCGCGAGGGAGGCGGGCGCAAGTGAGGGCAAGCGCATGAAGTGGACCGACTCGCGCGAGATCGCCATCGCCCTGGCGGAGAAACTCCCAGACCGGGACCCGGCAAGGGTGAATTTCGTCGACCTGCGCGACTGGGTACTTGGCCTGGAGGGCTTCGACGACGACCCCCGGCGTTCCGGTGAGAGGATCCTCGAGGCCATCCAGGCAATGTGGATCGAGGAGGCGGATTCAGGCGGAAATTGAGCTACCCTAGCGCCTTGTTCCGGGGAGCCCAGATGAAGATCAGAATCGCATTCCTCGCCGCCCTTGCCGCGGTGTCGTTTCCGGCCGCCGCGCAAGAGCTGTCCGTCGGCCTGTCCACGCCGGTGACCACGATGGACCCGCATTTCCACAACCTGACGCCGAACAACTCGCTCGCCAAGCACCTGTTCGAGACGCTGGTGCACCAGGACGACCAGCAGGCGCTGCGGCCCGGCCTGGCCGAGAGCTGGAAGGCGCTCGACGACACCACCTGGGAGATCAAGCTCAGGAAGAACGTGCGCTGGCACGACGGCGCGCCGTTCACCGCCGAGGACGTGCTGGCGACGCTCAAGCGCATCCCCAACGTGCCCAACAGTCCGGCCTCGTTCGCGATCTACACACGTCCGATCTCCGACGCCAGGGCGAAGGACCCGCATACCCTGATCCTGACCACGCGCGCCCCGCACCCGCTGCTTCCCAACGATCTTGCCACCATCCACATCATCAGCGCGAAGATGGCCGGCATGGGCACGCCGGACTACAACTCCGGCAAGGCGGTGAACGGCACCGGGCCCTACAAGTTCGGCGAGTACGTCTCCGGCGACCGCGTGGTGCTGGTGGCCAACGACAAGTACTGGGGTCCGAAGCCGGCGTTCCCGAAGATCCGCTTCCGCATGATCACTAACTCCCCCGCGCGCGTCGCGGCACTGCTGGCGGGCGACGCGCAGATGATCGAAGCGGTGCCCACCGCGGACATCGCCAACCTGAAGAAGGACGCACGCGTCACGCTGGCTTCCACGGTGTCCAACCGCATCATCTACCTGCACATGGATTCCGGGCGCGAGCGCAACTCGCCGTTCGTCACCGACACCGCCGGCAGGCCGCTGGAGGCCAACCCGCTGCGCGACCCGCGCGTGCGCAAGGCGATCTCGATGATGATCGACCGCAACGCGATCGTGTCGCGCATCATGGAAGGCGAGGCGAAGCCCGCCGGGCAGTTCCTGCCCGAGACCTTTCATGGCACCAGCCGTAAGCTGCAGCCGGAGAAATATGACCCGGATGGGGCGAAGAAGCTGCTTGCGGCGGCCGGCTATCCCAATGGCTTCGGCCTCACGCTGCACACGCCCAACAACCGCTACATCAACGACGAGAAGATCGCGCAGGCGGTGGCGCAATTCCTCACCCGCGGCGGCATCCCGACCAAGGTGGACGCCATGCCCTCGGCGGTGTTCTTCTCGCGCGGCTCGAAGCTGGAGTTCTCGTTCCTGCTCGCCGGCTGGGGTGCGGGCACCGGCGAGAACAGCTCGCCGCTGCGCTCGCTGGTGGCCAGCTTCGATCCCAAGCTGGGCAATGGCGCGGCCAACCGCGGCCGCTTTTCGGACGCGGGCGTGGACGCCATGATCCACACCGCGCTCTCCACCATCGACGACACCAAGCGCGGTCTGATGCTGGCAGCCGCGGCGGACAAGGCGATCGGCGAGCTGACCGGCGTCATCCCGCTGCATTACGAAGTGAGCACCTGGGGCATGAAGAAGGGCCTTGCCTACAAGGCGCGGGTGGACCAGGGCACGTTTGCCCATGAAGTGGTGCCGGCGAAGAAGTAGGCCCGGACCCGCCAGGTGACGGTCTACGTCCTGCGCCGGCTGGCGCAGACGCTGCTGGTCCTGCTCCTAACCTCCGGACTGGTGTTCGGCGGCCTGTACCTGGTCGGCGACCCGGTGGAGATCCTGGTCAACCCGCAGGCCGACCAGGAGGAGCGCGCCCGCAGCGCGGCGGCGCTCGGCCTGGACCGCCCGGCGCTGGAGCAGTACTGGATTTTCCTCAAGGGCGCGTTCAGCGGCGATCTGGGCAAGTCCTTCGTCTTCGGCCGCTCGGCGCTCGAGGTCATCATCGAGCGCATGCCGGCGACGCTGGAGCTCGCGCTCCTCGCCATGGTGATGTCGGTGGGGCTGGGGATTCCGCTGGGCCTGTACGCAGGGCTACGCCCGCACGGCTTGGCCGCTCGCGCCATTATGGCGGGCTCGATCTTGGGCTTTTCGCTGCCCACGTTCTGGGTCGGGCTGCTGCTCATCATGGTGTTCGCGGTGCAGCTGGGCTGGCTGCCCTCGACCGGACGCGGTCCGACCACCGAGTTCCTCGGCGTGCAGGTCTCGATCCTGACCTGGGAAGGGCTGCGCTACGCGCTGCTGCCGGCGCTGAACCTGGCTCTGTTCAAGCTCTCGCTCATCGTCCGCCTGACGCGGGCACAGGTGCGGGAGCAGTCTTTGCTCGACTACATCCGCTTTGCGCGCGCCAAGGGCCTCAAGCGCGCCCGGGTGATCGGCGTGCACCTGCTGAAGAACATCCTGATTCCGCTCATCACCGTGATCGGCCTGGAGCTGGGCTCGGTGATCGCGTTCGCCGTGGTGACCGAGACCATTTTCGCCTGGCCGGGCATGGGCAAGCTGGTGATCGACTCCATCTTCCAGCTCGACCGGCCGGTGGTGGTGGCCTACCTGCTGGTCACGGTGTTCATGTTCATCATGATCAACCTGGTGGTGGACCTGCTGTACTCGGCGCTGGATCCGCGCGTGCGCATTGCGGAGGTGAAATCGTGAGCGCAGTCCTGCCCGCCGCCGAGCCGGTCCCGCAGACCCCGTTCCGGCGTTTCCTGGAAGAGTTCTTCGAGTCGAAGCTGGCGACGCTGGGTTTCGTGATGCTGGCGGGGATCGTGCTGTTGGCGCTGTTGGCGCCGCTGCTGGCGCCGCAGAACCCCTACGACCTCGCCAAACTGGAGCTGCTCGATGCGCGCCTGGAGCCCGGGGCGAGGAGCGTTGCGGGCATCACTTACCTCCTCGGCACCGACGGGCAGGGGCGCGACATGCTCTCGGCGATTCTCTATGGGCTGCGGGTGTCGTTGTACGTCGGGGTGGTCAGCGGCATCATCGCTCTTACCCTGGGCGCGCTCACCGGCGTGCTTGCGGCCTACGCCGGCGGCCGCATCGAGCAGTTCGTGATGCGCGTGGTGGACATCCAGCTGGGATTCCCGGCGATCCTGGTGGCGCTGATCCTGCTCGCGGTGCTGGGCAAGGGCGTGGACAAGATCATCATCGCGCTGGTGTGCGTGCAGTGGGCCTATTACGCGCGTACCGCACGCTCGGCGGCGCTGGTGGAGCGCGGCAAGGAGTACATGGAGGCGGCGCGCGGCCTGGGCCTGTCCGGGACGCGCATCGTGCTGCGCCACCTGCTGCCCAACGCCCTGCCGCCGCTGATCGTGGTCGCAACCGTGCAGGTGGCGCACGCCATCGCGCTGGAGGCGACGCTTTCGTTCCTGGGCCTGGGCCTGCCGACCACCGAGCCGTCGCTGGGCCTGCTGATCGCCAACGGCTACGAGTACCTGATGTCGGGCAAGTACTGGATCAGCTTCACTCCCGGTGTGGCGCTGCTCGCCACCATCCTCGCCATCAACCTCGTGGGCGACCAGCTGCGCGACGTGCTCAACCCCAGGCTGGCGAAGTGACTGCGGCATGAGACGCCCCGTGTCTGCCTCCTGCGCGCTGCTGCAGGTCCGCGACCTGGTCACCGAGTTCGCCGGGCGCGAGGGGCGGCTGCGGGCGGTGGACCGGGTCAGCTTCAGCCTCGAGCGCGGCGAGATCCTTGGGCTGGTCGGGGAGTCCGGCTCCGGCAAGTCGGTGACCGGTTTTTCCATCATGGGATTGGTGGATGCCCCCGGGCGCATCGCCGGGGGCAGCGTGAAGTTCGACGGCGTGGAGCTGGTGGGGATGGCCGACGGCGAGCTGCGCCGGCTGCGCGGCAAGCGCATCGCCATGATCTTCCAGGACCCGATGATGACCCTCAACCCGGTGCTGTCCATCGAGACCCAGATGCTGGAGACCGTGCTCGCGCACGACGCGGTGCCGCGCCAGGAGGCGCGGCGGCGCGCTATCGAGGCGCTGGGGCTGGTCGGCATCGCCTCGCCGGCCGAGCGCCTGGCGCAGTACCCCCACCAGTTCTCCGGCGGCATGCGCCAGCGGGTGGCGATCGCCATCGCGCTGCTGCACCGCCCTGACCTGATCATCGCCGACGAGCCGACCACGGCGCTGGACGTGACGGTGCAGGGCCAGATCCTGTACGAAATGCAGCGCCTGGTGCGCGAGTCGGGCGCGGCGCTGGTGTGGATCACGCACGACCTGGCGGTGGTGGCCGGGCTCGCCGACCGCGTGGCGGTGATGTATGCCGGGCGCATCGTGGAGCAGGGCAGCACCGCCGAGGTGCTGGACGCTGCGCTTCATCCTTATGCGCGCGGCCTGCTGGATTCCGTACCCGCGGCGAACGCGGCCGGCGGGCGGTTGCGGCAGATTCCCGGCATGACCCCCTCGCTCGCGCACCTGCCGGCCGGATGCGCCTTTCGCGACCGCTGCGCATACGCTGACGACGCCTGCGCCGCGGTTCCCGGGATCACCCTGCGCGGTTCGCGCCAGGTGCGCTGCCATCATCCCCTGTTCGAGGCCGTTTCATGACCAAGCCCATGCTCGAGTTCCGCGACGTGACCAAGCGCTTCGAGAAGCCCCTGGATGCCATCGAGCGCATCGCGGGGCGCCTGGGCGCGGCCGTGGCGGGGCACACGGTGCACGCGGTGGACCGCGTCTCGTTCACGGTGCACCAAGGCGAGGTGGTCGGGCTGGTGGGTGAGTCCGGCTGCGGCAAGTCCACGCTCGGGCGCCTCGCCTGCGGGCTGCACGCGCCGACAGAGGGTGGGGTTTTCTATCAGGACATCGCCGTCAATGGGACGCCGGTGCGCTCGGTGCAGATGATCTTCCAGGATCCGCACTCCTCGCTCAACCCGCGCATGCGCGTCGAGGACATCGTGGGTGAGGCGCCGCGGGTGCACCGCCTGGTGCCGGCCGCAGAGGTTCCGGACTACGTCGCGCAGCTCCTGCGCCGGGTGGGGCTGGATCCGTCCTACCGCCGGCGCTACCCGCACCAGTTCTCCGGCGGCCAGCGGGCGCGCATCGGCATCGCGCGCGCCCTCGCGGTCAAGCCCGATTTCCTGGTCTGCGACGAGGCGGTGGCGGCGCTGGACGTGTCCATCCAGGCGCAGGTGCTCAATCTGTTCATGGACCTGCGCGAGAGCCTGGGCCTGACCTACCTCTTCATCAGCCACGACCTTGGGGTGGTGAGCCACCTTTCGAACCGGGTGGTGGTGATGTACCTCGGCCGCGTCGTCGAGAGCGCGCCCACCGCCGAATTGTTCGCCAAGCCGAATCATCCCTATACCCAGGCGCTGCTGGCCGAGGTGCCGCGGCTGGACCGCAAGAACAGGAGCTTTGCACCCATCAAGGGTGAGATTCCGTCGCCGCTGGCGCCGCCCCCGGGCTGTCACTTCCATCCCCGCTGCCCGCACGCCATGCCGCGCTGCGCCCAGGAAGCGCCGGTGCTGCGCCAGGTCGCGCCCGGGCGCGTTTCCGCCTGCCATCTCGATGCCTGAATCAGCGGACAATCTCGCCGCCTACTACGCCAGGCGCGCCTCGGAGTACGAGCGGATCTATGCCAGGCCCGAGCGCCAGGCGGACCTCTCGGCGCTGCGCGAGCGCATCGGCGGGATGTTTGCCGGACGCTCGGTCCTGGAACTCGCCTGCGGCACCGGCTGGTGGACGCCGGTGATCGCGCAGGGCGCGGCGCGGGTCACCGCGCTCGACCTGAACGAGGAAGTGCTGGCGATCGCGCGCGCCAAGGACCTTCCCGCCGGGAAGGTCGAATTCGTGCGCGGCAGCGCGTTCGAGATCCCGGATTTCGGCCGCCGGCACGACGCCCTGTTCGCCGGCTTCTGGTGGTCGCATGTGAGGCTGGAGGAACTGGATGCGTTCCTCGGCTCTGCGGTGGCCGCGCTCGCCCCCGGCGCGCTGGTCGCCTTCCTCGACAACCGCTATGTCGAGGGCTCGAGCACCCCCGTTTCTCGGCGCGATGCACAGGGCAACAGCTACCAGCTGCGCAAGCTGGCCGATGGCAGCAGCCACGAGGTGCTGAAGAATTTTCCGCACCCCGGGGAACTCATCGCGCGCGCGTCGCGCCGCGGCGTGGACGCAGGCGTGGAATTGCTGCAGCATTACTGGTTGCTGCGCTTCCGGGGCCCGGGGTGAGCGCGCCCTACGAGATCCGCGGCCCGAAGCTGCCGGCAATCCCGCTGGTGCTGGATTCGCCGCATTCCGGCAACCGCTTTCCGGATGATTTTGGGGCCCTGGTGAGCCAATCCGAGCTGCGCGAAGGCGAGGACTGCTTCGTGGACGAGCTCTACGCGGGAGCCACGGAGATGGGCGCGCCGCTGCTGGCCGCGCTCTGGCCGCGCACCTACCTCGATCCGAACCGCCACGCGGGCGACGTGGACCTGGACCTGATCGACGGCCCCTGGCCGTGGGCGTACGTGCCCAGCGGCAAGGCGAGGCTCGGCAAGGCGCTGCTGTGGCGCACGCTGGAGGACGGCCGGCCCATCTATGCGCGCCGCCTGTCGCCGGAGGCGGTGCGCGCGCGCATCGAGCGTTGCCACGCCCCGTACCACGCCGCGATCCGTGGGCTGCTGGATGCCTCGGTGAAGCGCTTCGGCAAGGTCTGGCACATCAACTGCCATTCCATGCGCGGCACCGCCGGCAGGCAGAGCGAGGACGGCGAAGGCAATGTCCGCGCCGATTTCGTCCTCGGCGACCGCGACGGCACCACCTGCGACCCGGGATTCACCGAACTGGTGCGCCGGACCCTCGCCGGCATGGGCTACTCGGTCAAGGTCAACGATCCCTACAAGGGCGTAGAACTGGTGCGCGCCTATTCGGACCCCATGGCCGGGCGGCACAGCCTGCAGATCGAGATCAGCAAGCGCCTGTACATGGACGAGGCGGCGCTCGCCAAGAGCGCCGGATTCGGCAGGCTGCAGAAGGACCTGACCACACTCCTGGAGGAGATTCGCAAGGCCCTATGACGACAGACCACTATCCCGTCGATCTCTCGCCCCCGGAGATTGCACCCTATCGCCAGGGCAACACCGCCGTCGACTACGTGCACGTGCTGGATTCCCGCAAGCCGGGGCCGAATGTCATGATCCAGGCGCTCAGCCACGGCAACGAGATCTGCGGCGCCCTGGCCCTGGTCTGGCTGTTCCGGGAAAAGGTGAGGCCAGCGCGCGGCAGGCTGACGCTCGCCTTCGCCAACGTGGAGGCATTTGCGCGCTTCGACCATGACGACCCGGACCGTTCGCGCTACATCGACGAGGACTACAACCGCGTCTGGGCCGACGAGGCGCTGTTCGGCAAGCGCGATTCCATCGAGCTGCGCCGCGCGCGCCAGCTGCAGCCCTTCGTGGACGCCGCCGACTACTTGCTCGACCTGCACTCCATGCACGAGCCCTGCCGCCCGATCATGGTCTGCGGAACGAGCGAGAAAAGCGCTGCCTTTTCACGCAAGCTGGGCGTCCCCGGCGACCTGCTCATCGATACCGGGCATCCAGCCGGCCTGCGCATGATCGAGCGGGGCGGCTTCGGCGATCCGGCGAGCCCCCGCACGGCGGTGCTCATCGAGTGCGGCCAGCACTGGGAGAGGTCCTCCGAGGCGGTGGCGAAGGACACGGTGCTGCGCTTGCTCAAGCTCACCGGGGCGGTAGAGCCCGGCTGGGCAGATGCCCGGATCGCCCTCGCGCCGCCGAAGCACCAGCGCCTGGTCCGGGTGACGCAGGCCGTGGTTGCCAAATCCATGGCATTCAGATTCGCATGGGCCTTCAAGGGCTTGGAGGTGATTCCGAAGGCCGGGACCGTGCTCGCCACGGATGGCGACACGGTCTGGAAGACCCCCTACGACAACTGCGTCATGGTGATGCCATCGGTGAAGCACCTGAAACCGGGAACGACCCTCGTGCGTTTAGGCCGATACGACTGACAGGACGCGGCTCCTGCCTCTGGTGCTGGCCCCGCCGCAGGGCCTTTCGTTTTCCAACGACATCAGCATCCAGCGCGGCATGAGCGGGGGGGGTGTTCCTCGGCATCGCCGGCGAGCCCGACCCGCTCTCAGACTAGGGCAACGTGCTGGCTTGGCGCACGGCCGGCAGGTCGTTGTGCACCACCGCCCAGACGATCGCCGCATCGAGCAGTTAAATGGACTTTAATATCAATTCGGGTCCGATCCCCGATCTGCTACCCTGCGCGCCCCATGATGCAGGACACCAAGGACAAGCCCAGGCGGGCGATCGCCGCGGCGGTGCAGCTGCCCGGCGCGAGCGATGCCGAGTTCGAGGCCTCGCTGGGCGAGTTGCAGCAACTCGCCAAGACGCTTGGCTTCGAGGTGGTCGCGACCTTCACCCAGAAGCGTGCCCGCTTCGACCAGACGGCCTACTTCGGCGCCGGCAAGCGCGAGGAACTGAGGGCGCTTGCCGAGAACGCCGACCTGGTCCTCCTCGACCATGAGATCTCGCCTTCGCAGGCGCGCAACCTGGAGAAGGTGGTCGAGCGCGAGGTGATGGACCGCACCATGGTGATCCTGGAGATCTTTCACCGCCACGCCCGTTCGCGCACCGCGCGCGCCCAGGTCGAGATCGCGCGCCTCCGCTACCTGGCGCCGCGCATGCGCGAGGCCGCCAAGCTGGCCGGCCCGCAGGGCCGGCAGCGCAGCGGCGTCGGCGGCCGCGGCGCCGGCGAATCGCATACCGAGCTGGACCGGCGCAAGATCCGCGACCGCATCTCCGAGCTGCAGCAGGAGATCGTCGCCATGGACGCCGAGCGCCGCACGCGGCGCGCGCGGCGCCAGGGGAGCGAGGCACCGGCGCGGGTGGCGCTGGTGGGCTACACCAACGCCGGCAAGTCGACGCTGATGCGCGCGCTTACCGGCAGCGACACCCTGGTCGCGGACAAGCTCTTCGCCACGCTCGACACCACGGTGCGCGCCCTGCAGCCGGAGGGCAAGCCGCGGGTGCTGGTGAGCGACACCGTCGGCTTCATCAAGAACCTGCCGCACGAGCTGGTGGCCTCGTTCAGGTCCACGCTGGAGGAGGCGCTGGAGGCCTTGCTCCTGCTGCATGTGCTCGACGCAAGCGATCCGGGCGGCGAGCGCCAGCGACAGGTGACCGAGAAGGTGCTGGATGAAATCGGCGCGCGGGAGGTGCCGCGCATCCTGGTATTCAACAAGATCGACCGCCTGCAGCCCGCAGCGGCGGTGCAGAAGGCGGCCGCGCTGCGCGCGCTGCATCCGGGCTGCATCGTGATGAGTGCGCGCCGCGAGGACGACCTCGCCCGATTGCGCGAGACGATCCTTGCCTTCTTCCGCAAGGACCTGGTCGAGGCGGAGCTCTTCCTGCCCTGGAGCGCGCAGCAGCTGCGCGGGGAGATCTTCGGCAACTGCGAGGTGCTGGAGGAACGCTCCGGGAACGACGGCGCGACCTTTCGGGTGCGCGGCGAGGCCGAGGCGCTCAAGCGCCTGAAGCGCGCTATTTCCTGAGCTTGCCCCAGAGCTGGTCGAGGCGCGCATAGCGCCCGCAGCCCGAGACGTAGAACTGGTAGCGCAACGGGTTCTTCTTGTAGTAGTCCTGGTGATAGTCCTCGGCGGGCCAGAACCGCCCGGCCTTTACCACCGGCGTGACGATCTTCTCCTTGAAGGGCTTGTCCTTCTCCCACTTCGCCTTCGAGGTCTCTGCAAGCTTGCGCTGCTCCTCGGAGTGCCAGTAGATCCCGGGCCGGTACTGCGAACCGCGGTCGCAGAACTGGCGGTCGATCGTCGTCGGGTCGTGATTGATCCAGAACTGCTGCAGCAGCTTCTCGTAGCTGACCTTGGCCGGGTCGTAGGTGACTTCGACCACCTCGGTGTGGCCGGTCGTGCCGGTCGAAATCTGTTCGTAGGTCGGGTTCTGCGTGCGGCCGTCCATGTAGCCGGAGACCGCGGCGGTGACCCCGGGCAGCTTCTCGAACGCCTCCTCAATGCACCAGAAGCAGCCGCCGGCGAAGGTGGCCTTGGCGCTCACCTGGGCGTGGGCGGCCGCGGGCATCAGGAAAGCGAGGGCAAGGATGAGCGTCTTCATGGGTGTCTGCTGGGCCAGAGTCGCGCGTGGTCGCTGGCTACTCGACCTTCGCCTTGCTGCGCATCTCGCGCACCAGCAGGTCGATCTTCTGCTGCGTCAGGCGCTGCTGGATCTGCGGCTTCACCTGCGCCAGCGGCGGGAAGTTGACCGGCCGCACGTCCTCCAGACGGATGATATGGAAGCCGAAGCGGGTGCGCACCGGGACGCCGGTCATGGTTCCCTTCTCCAGCTTCACCATCGCGTCGGCGAATGCTTTGTCGAAGGTGCCGGGGAGGTTCCATTCGAGGTCGCCGCCGCGCGGGCGCGAGCCGTCGTCGATGGAGCTCTTCTGCGCCAGCTCCTCGAACTTGGCACCCTTGGCGATTTCGGCGATCAACCTCTTGGCTTCGTCCTCGGCTGCCACCAGGATGTGGCGCGCGCGGTACTCGGTGGAGCCGGTCTGCGCCTTGGCGCGGTCGTACTCCTTCTGCACCTCGGCGTCGGTCACCGGGTTCTGCCGGGCCCAGTCGCGCAGGTAGCTCTGCACGATCACGGTCTGGCGCACGAAATCGAGCTCCTGCCGCAGCTCGGCGCGCTTGGTGAAGCCGCTGCGGGCGGCCTCCTGCTGGATGATTTCGCGGTTGACCAGTTCTTCCTTGACCGCCGAGCGCAGCTGCTCGCTGTCGGCGATGCCCTGCTGCAGTCGCTGCTGCAGGATCATGTCGGCGCGGATGCGCGGGATCTGCACTCCGTTCACTGTGGCCAACGGACCGGTGGCGGCGGGGGCCGGCTTGGCGGCCTTGGCGGGCTCCTGGGTCGGCAGCACTGGGGTAGCGGCGGGCTTGGCAGGGGCGGGCGCCTGCGCGGCGACCAACTGGGCGTGCGACAAGAACGCGGCCAGGATCGCGCCGCAATACACCTTCATGGCCCTCCTTTCCAGGGAATCTCTGGACAAGACCCCCGGTTGGCTGTCCGATGAGAAGCGCTGAGGCGCCCATCGAACAAGCACGGGAGACGGCGACCAACGACAAACGGATGACGCTGGCGGGGCGCTGGATTCGAGAAGTACTCCAAGGCCGCGCGGCGCGTGGTGTTCCTGGCGCAGATGGATCCTGCGGTGCCCGGGGCCGGGCTGTGCGAGCTGCTCCGGCCGGTGTACCCGCAGGCGGGCGACGGACCCCGGCCGATCCAGCTCTGGGTCAGCTGCGCGCCGGCCAAGCTGTGCATGGTTGGACAACGATTGTCGCGAGTTCCCTAGTGAGGGCGACATTATGCGTCAACTTCGCCCGGAGACCGGGCGCTGATGGCGAGCGCGTGGATCGGGTGCTGCATCAGGTCACCCAGCGCCTGGTAGACCATGCGGTGGCGGGCGACGGTGGGTTTGCCGGCGAAGGCCGGCGATTCGATGCGCAGGCGCCAGTGGGTGTTGCCGCCGGGGGCGGCGCCGGCGTGGCCGGCGTGGCGTGCGCTCTCGTCCTCGAGATCCAGCCGGGTGGGGGACAGCGACTGCAGCCGGCGCACGATCTCCTCGGCGACGCTCACGGCTTGCCCTCTTGCTTGCCCTCTTCCATGTAGCGAGCCAGAAAAAAGGCCTGGGCGATCACGAACAGCAGCATCAGACCCAGGCCGCCGAACAGCTTGAACTGCACCCAGGTTGCCTCCGAGAAGTTGTAGGCCACCACGAGGTTGACCGCGCCCATCACGGCGAAGAACGCCACCCAGCTCCAGTTGAGCCGGACCCAGACCGCCTCGGGCAGCACCACCTGGCCGGACATCATGGCGCGGATCAGGTTCCTGCCGAACGCGGCGGCTGAGACGCCGAGCACCACCGCGAACAGCCAGTACAGGACCGTCGGCTTCCACATGATGAACATCCGGTCCTGCAGCGCCAGCGTCAGGCTGCCGAAGACGACGATGATGGCGAGGCTCGCCCACAGCATCGGCTCGATGCGCCGGCCGCGCAGCTTGAGCCACACCACCTGGCCCAGCGTGGCCGCGATCGCGGCCGCGGTGGCGACGTAGATGTCGCTGAACCAGTAGACCGCGAAGAAGCAGATCACCGGGAACATGTCGAACAGGAATTTCATGGCGCGAGCAGCTTCCTCTTGCGGTGCCAGTCGATGATCGCCTCGCGCGGATAGCCGCGAAAGCGTTTTTCGCCGCCGCCGGAGGGCACGCGCACCCAGGGCGCCTTCGAGTCGAGCAGGATGTGCTGGCGCTCGCGCGGGACGGGCAACGGGGTGTCGAGCGCCGAGGCGAATGGATAAACCCACTCCGCCCAGCGCGCATCGCTGATCCACAGCGCCGAGCCGCACTTGCGGCAGAAATGGCGCAGCCCCCGCCTCGGCCGGTAGACGGCGACATGCGCCTTGCCGGTGATCTTCAGGCTCGCGGCCTCGCCCAGGATGTTGATCGCGCTGCCCGAGCCGCCGGCGGTCTTGCGGCAGATGGAGCAGTAGCAGTGCAGGTAAGGCACCGGGGTGTGGCTGCGCACCGAAAAGCGCACCGCCCGGCAGTGGCAGGATCCCTTCAGCAGCATGGCGCTATTATTGCGCAAAGCCGGATTTCCGGTTCACCTCCCGGGGAGGCATGCGCATGGCGCTGGTGAAACTGGTCGAGTACGCGCAGGCCGGTGACGAGGTCAGGGCGGTGTACGACGAAATCATGAGGGCCCGCGGCACGGATTGGATCAACAACTTCTGGAAGGCGCTCGCCAACGACCCGGCGCTGCTGCGCCGGACCTGGGACGACGTGCGGCAGGTGATGGCGCCCGGCGCGCTCGACCCGCTGGTGAAGGAGATGGTCTATGTGGCGGTGAGCGCCACCAACGGCTGCGAATACTGCACGCACTCGCACACCGCGGCGGCGCGCGCCAGGGGCATGACCGAGGCCCAGTTGATGGAACTCATGGCGGTGACGGCCCTCGCCAATGCCACCAACCGCCTCGCCAACGGCCTGCGCATCCCGGTCGATGCGCAGTTCCGGTGAGG
>VGIA01000051.1 GCA_016868105.1 Betaproteobacteria bacterium
CCGGCACGGAAATCAGGTTGCCCATGATGCGCAATGTACGCCTGGTTCGGAGGTCCGGGTGGCATCACTTCCGCGCGCTCAGTGGACGGGGGCCGGGGGGGGCGCACCCCGGCCGGCGCTGAGGCACCGGAACATCTGGTCTAAACTGACCGACCATGGAGAAGATCCAGCTGGGGAGGGAATTTTCCACGGAACATTGGACGAAATGATCCATACCAGCTACGCCAGGCGCGGCATCGCAGTCGCCCCGCATTCGCTCGCGGCGCAGTCGGCGCTGGCGGTGCTGCGCGAGGGGGGCAACGCGCTGGAGGCGGTGGTCGCGGCGGCCTCGACCGTGGCCGTTGTTTATCCGCACATGAACGGCATCGGCGGCGATGCGTTCTGGCTCATCTCCGCGCCTGGGGAATCTCCAACCGCGATCGATGCCTGCGGAGCGGCGGCGCGCGCGGCGACCGTGGCGTCGTATCGGGAACGGAGGCTGGACGGAATTCCGACGCGCGGGCCGCTCGCCGCGAACACCGTCGCCGGGACCGTCGGGGGCTGGGCGCTGGCGCTTGAACTCAGCCGCGCGCGATGGGGCGGAAGCCTGCCGCTTGCGCGCCTGTTGGAGGATTCGATCCATTACGCCGAGGCCGGCGTGCCGGCCACCGCGAGCCAGGAGGCGAACACGCGCGCCAAGCGCGCGGAACTGGGACCCGTTCCCGGATTCGCGGCGCGCTTCATGCCCGGGGGCGAACCGCCGCGGCGCGGGACGATGTTCCGCCAGGCGGCGATGGCGGCGACGCTGCGCCGGCTGGCGCGCGCCGGACTGGGCGATTTCTACCGCGGCGAGCTGGCGCGCGCGATGGCGGAGGATCTCGCCGAACTGGGCAGCCCGCTCGCCCTCGCGGACCTGCAAGGCTACGAGGCGCGCGAGGTGCAGCCGCTTGAGCTCGCCCATGCCACGGGGATGCTCTACAACATGGCTCCTCCCACGCAGGGCGCGGTGTCGCTCGCCATCCTGGGCATTGTCGAGCGGCTGGGGCTTGCGCGCCTCGAGCCTGACAGCGCCGACCACGTGCACGCGATCGTCGAGGCGACCAAGGCGGCGTTCCTCGACATCCGCGATCCGCACCTCACTGACCCGGCGGACATGGCCGTGCGGCCGCAGGCGCTCCTGGAGGACAAGCGCCTGGCCGCGCTGGCGGCGCAGATCGACATGAAACGCGCCCGGCCCTGGCCCGGCGGCTCGAAGCCCGGCGGCACCATCTGGATGGGGGTGATCGACGGCGCCGGCCGCGCCGTGAGCTTCATCCAGAGCATCTATCATGAGTTCGGCTCGGGCGTGGTGCTGCCGGCGAGCGGGGTCAACTGGCAGAACCGCGGCTGCAGCTTCTCGCTCGATGCCTCGCGCATCAACTGCCTGCGCCCCGGGAAGAAGCCGTTGCACACGCTCAACCCGGCGCTGGCGCGCCTGGCCGACGGCCGCGTCATGGTCTACGGCACCATGGGCGGCGACGGCCAGCCGCAGACGCAGGCGACGGTGTTCACGCGTCATGCCGTGTTCGGCCAGCCGCTGCAGCAGGCGGTGTCGGCGCCGCGCTGGCTGCTCGGCCGCACCTGGGGCTCGGCGTCCGAGACGCTCAAGCTCGAGTCGCGCTTCGCCGGCGCGATCGCGGAGGAACTGCGCCGCCGCGGGCACGAGCTCGAAGCGGTGGGCGCCTACGACGAGGTCATGGGCCATGCCGGCGCGCTGGTTCGCCACGCCGACGGCGCGCTGGAGGGCGCGGCCGATCCTCGCGGCGACGGGTGCGTCGCGGGATACTGAGCGGGTGTGGAAGAAACGGCAAACATGTACCCGAGCACCTGCAAGTCCGACGGGTTCCCGAAGCCCGGCTTCCGGCCGGTGTCGCTGACCGATGAGGTGATGGACAGGATCGCGCAGGCCATGGGCTGCGCGGTGGAGTCGATGATGTTCGAGCCGTATCCGACTTAGCCTGCCTAGCCCAGGCTGAAGAATTCCCGCCGGCTCTTCATGCCGCGGATGCGCCCGATCAGCAGGTCGAGGTCGGCGTCCCGGCTCACGAAGTCCAGGTTCTCCGAGTTGACGATCAGCACCGGCGCCGCGCTGTAGTGGTAAAAGAAGCGCGCGTAGCCCTCCGCGAGCAATGCGAGGTACTCCTCGCTGATGCCCCGTTCCCAGGCGCAGGCGCGGCGCTTGACGCGCTCGGCGAGGGTGCGCGGCTGGGCCTGCAGGTACACCACCAGGTCGGGCGCCGGCGCCTGCGGCCGCAGCGCGTCGTAGATGCGCTGGTACAGCGCCAGCTCGTCGGCCGACAGCGTGATGCGCGCGAAAAGCGGGTCCTTCTCGATCAGGAAATCGGCCACCACCGGGCGGCCGAAGATGTCCGGCTGCGCGAGGGGCTCCAGCTGCCGCGCGCGCTGGAACAGGAAGAAGAGCTGCGTCGGCAGCGCATGGCGCGCCATGTCGCGGTAGAAGCGCTCGAGGAACGGGTTCTCGCCCGGCTGCTCGAGCATCAGGTCGGCGCCAAGGCGCTCGCCCAGGCGCCGCGCCAGGCTGGTCTTGCCGGCGCCGATCGGACCCTCGACGGCGAGGTAGCGGAAGCTCGCCACGGTCTCAGGCGATGCGGGCCAGGTGCTGCCCGGCGCAGCGCGCCAGCAGCTCGTCCGCCCTGCCATGCCCGGGCACCTGGGCATCATGGGCGATCTCGGCGAGTGGTGCGAGGACGAAGGCGCGCTCGTGCATGCGCGGGTGGGGCAGGGTAAGGGGCGTGGTATCGAGCACGCACCCGTCGTAGAGCAGCAGGTCCAGGTCCAGCGTGCGCGGCGCATTGGCGAAGCTGCGCTCGCGGCCGTGGCGGCGTTCGATGTCCTGCAGCTCGGCGAGCAGGGCCTCGGCGGCGAGGCCGGTTTCCAGGCGCGCCACGGCATTGAGGAAGTGCGGTTGGTCGGTGTGGCCCACCGGCGCGCTGCGGTACAGCGACGAGCGGCGCGCGACGCAGGTTCGCGGAACGCGGCCCAGTTCGTCCAGCGCGGCTTCGATCTGCCGGCGCGGCTCACCGAGGTTGGAGCCGATCCCGACGTAGGCGGTCGCCATGCCCGGGGTCAGGCGGCCGACACGGCGCCCTGGCCGGGCGCCTTCCTGCGGCGCCGGCGGCGGCGCTTCTTGGGCCCGGTGTCCGGAAGCAGCATGGCGTGGCGCGTCCCGGGATCGGCGGTCTGGAAAGCGCGCCACCAGGCCTCGATCTCGGCGGGCACCTCGCCGCTCGCCGCGCGCAGGGCGAGGAAATCGTAGGCCATGCGGAAGCGCGGCGACTCCACCAGGTGCTGCGGCCGCTGCCCGGAGCGCTGCTCGAAGCGCGGCTGCATGCCCCAGACCTCGCGCATGGCGGAGGTGAGCCGGCGCGTGATCGCGAGCTTGGCGCACTGCACTTCCAGCACCTCGTCCATGGCCGATTCGAGCGCCTGCAGCGAGTGCTCGCCGCGCAGCTGGTGCGCGCGCCAGGCCGAGAGCACCTCGTGCCAGAGCAGGGCGGCGAACAGGAAGGCCGGCGACACCGGGCGGCCGGTCTGGATGCGCTCGTCGGTCTGCGCCAGCGCCAGCGTCACGAAGCGCTCGCCCAGCGGCTGCTCGAGGATCACGTCCAGCAGCGGCAGCAGGCCCTTGGAGAGGCCTTCCTCGCGCAGCTGGCGCAGGCAGGCGCTGGCATGGCCCGAGAGCAGGAGCTTCAACATCTCCTCGAACAGGCGCGGCGGCGGCACGTGTTCCAGCAGCGGCGCCAGGCGCCGGATCGGCGCGCGCGTGTCCGCGTCCAGCGTCAGCCCCAGCTTCGCGCCCAGGCGCGCCGCGCGCAGCATGCGCACCGGGTCCTCGCGGTAGCGCGCCTCGGGGTCGCCGATCATGCGCAGACGGCGCCTGCGCAGGTCGGCGAGGCCGCCGTGGTAGTCGATGACTTCCTCGGTGGCCGGGTCGTAGTAGAGGGCATTGACCGTGAAGTCGCGCCGCCGCGCGTCCTGCTCGATGGTGCCAAAGACGTTGTCGCGCAGCACGCGGCCGTGCTCGGTCCGTTGCGCCTCGCCGGTGTCGGCGGCGCGGAACGTGGACACCTCCACCGTTTCGCCGCCGATCATCACGTGCACCAGGCGGAAGCGCCGGCCGATCAGCAGCGCGCGGCGGAACAGCGGCTTGACCTGCTCCGGCCGCGCGTCGGTGGCGATGTCGAAGTCCTTGGGCTTGATGCCCAGCAGCAGGTCGCGCACCGCGCCCCCCACGACGTACGCGGCGTGGCCGCGCTCGGCCAGCCCCTCGCAGACCCTGAGGGCCGGCGGGCTGATGCTGTCGCGCGCCAGCCCATGCTTGCCCTTGGGCATGCGCAGCGGGCCTGCCTGCTTGAATCCGAAAACGCGCTGGATGAAGCGTTTGATCACGGGGCTGCGGATTATCGCAGGGAAATCACGGGCCAGCCCCGGGCCCGGGCGGCGGCTCCCAGCGCCGCGTCGGGATCCACCGCGACCGGCCGGCTGACCCGCTCCAGCAGCGCCAAGTCGTTGTGCGAATCGCTGTAGAAGCTGGACACCGGGAAATCCTCCAGGCGATGCCCGAGCCGCGCGAGCCAGGCCTGCACGCGCTCGATCTTGCCTTCGCGAAAGCAGGGCGTGCCGGCGACGCGGCCGGTGAAGCGGCCCGCCACACGCTCGGGCTCGGTGGCCACCAGATGCGCCACGCCGAAGGCGCGCGCGATGGGCGCGGTGACGAAACTGTTGGTGGCGGTGACGATGGCGCAGAGCTCGCCTGCCGCCAGGTGCCTGCGCACCAGCGCGCGCGCCGCCTCGCCGATCATGGGCCGGATGCGCTCGTCCATGAACCGGGCGTGCCAGCGCTCCAGCTCCTCCCCGGCGTGCCGGGCCAGGGGCCGCAGCGCGAAGCCGAGGAACTCGTGGATGTCCAGGGTCCCGGCCTTGTACTGGTCGTAGAACGCCGCGTTCTGCGCCTCGTATTCCTCGCGCAGCAGGACGCCGCGGTCGACCAGGAACTGACCCCACTCGTAATCGCTGTCTCCGGCAAGCAGGGTATTGTCGAGATCGAACAGGGCAAGGTTCACGGCGATCACGCCTCCCGCAGCGTTTCTCTCACCAGCGCCAGCGTCAGCGGCCGCTGCAGCTCCAGCGAGCGCCGGTCCAGGCGCGCCATGATCGCGAGCAGGCTGGGCAGGTCGCGGCGCACCTGCGCCAGGAGGTAGTCGATGATTTCGGGCGAGATGCGCAGCCCGCGGCGCGCCGCCTCGCCGGCGAGGTAATGCGCGCGCGTCTCGTCGCTCAGGGCCCTCACCCGGTACACCAGGCCCCAGGCGAGCCGGCTCTTCAGGTCCTCGCGCAGCGGCAGCAAGCTGGGCGGCAGGTTGCCCGCGCACAGCACCGAGCCGCTGCTCTGGCGCGCCGCGTTGATGCGGTTGAACAGGTCGACCTGCGCCGGCTCTTCCAGCGCCTCGACGTCGTCCGCGGTCTGCACGCCGGCCGCGGCGCAGGCGGCGAGCAGGTGGCTGCGGCCGGAACCGGGCTCGCCCCAGAGGTAGACGATGCTCTCGGTCAGGCGGCCGGCGGCGAGGTCCCGCAGGCGCTCGAGCAATTCGGCGTTGTCGCCGGCAACGAAATTATCGAGGGTCGGCTCGGGCGGCGGCGAAATCTCCAGCGCCAGCTGCTTCATGGCTTGCCGGTGTAGAGTGCGCTCTCAAGGTAGGCGCGGCGCAGGTGGCGCAGCGCCACCAGCAGCGCGGCGCTCGCCGGCAGCGCGAGCAGGATGCCGAACAAGCCGAACACCTGGCCAAAGGCGAGCAGCGCGAAGATCACCGCCACCGGGTGCAGGCCGATACGGTCCCCCACCAGCCAGGGCGTCACCAGCATGCCCTCCAGCGCCTGGCCCGCGGCGAAAGCGAGCCAGACCCAGGCGATCTCCGGCAGGGTGCCGAACTGCAGCAGCGCGGCGATGGTACCCAGCACCACGCCGGTGATGGCGCCGAGGTAGGGGATGAACACCAACATGCCGGTGATGAGGCCGATCGGCAGGGCGAATTCCAGGCCCGCGAGCCACAGCGCGCCGACGTAGAACGCGCTCATGACCAGCATCACCAGCACCTGGCCGCGCAGGAACTCCGCCAGCACCGCGTCGATCTCGGCCAGCATGGCGCGCGCACGGTCGATCTGCGGACGCGGGATCAGGTGCTCGGCGCGCGCCACGATGCCGCGCCAGTCGCGCAGCAGGAAAAACAGCACCACCGGGATCAGCAGGACGTTGACCGCGATGCCCAGCAGCGCCATGCCGCCGATGCGCGCCGAGCCCAGCAGCCTCGGCAACAGGTCCTGGTTGTTCTGCAGCGCCTCGCCGGCGAGCTGCTTTAGCGTGCCAAGGTCGAACTGCAGCTCGCGGCCCAGGTGCTGCGCGAGCCAGGGCGCGGCGACGCGGTTCAGCCAGTCCAGGAACGCCGGCAGGCGCTCGGCCATCAGGCGCAGTTCCTTGGCCAACAGCGGCAGCACCACCAGCAGCAGCGCCACCAGCGCGAGCAGGCACAGCAGCAGCACCAGCACCACGGCGACGGTCCGGCTGATGCGCCGTCCGGCGATACGCCCGACCAGCGGATTGAGGATGTAGGCGAAGATCGCGCCGGCGAGGAACGGCGCCAGGATCGGCGAGAGCAGGTAGAGCAGCGCGAGGAACGCCGCGCCGATGGCCAGCCAGGCCCAGAGCTTGGGAATCGCGCCGTTCATTTCACGTAGAATCGTCAGGCAAACCCCCATTCTATCCTGCCATGTCCAAAGGCCTTTCCTACCGCGACGCGGGTGTCGACATCGACGCCGGGGACGCGCTCGTCGAGGCCATCGGCCCGCTCGCGAAGCGGACCCTGCGCCCGGAGGTGCTGGCGGGCATCGGCGGCTTCGGTGCCCTGTGCGCGATCCCGAAGAAGTACCGCGAGCCGGTGCTGGTCTCGGGCACCGACGGCGTGGGCACCAAGCTGAAGCTCGCCTTCCAGCTGGGCCGGCACGATACCGTGGGCATCGACCTGGTGGCGATGAGCGCGAACGACGTCCTGGTGCAGGGCGCCGAGCCGCTGTTCTTCCTGGACTACTTCGCCTGCGGCAAGCTGGAAACTGGTGTCGCCGCCGAGGTCATCAAGGGCATCGCGCGCGGCTGCGAGCAGGCCGGCTGCGCGCTCATCGGCGGCGAGACCGCCGAGATGCCGGGCATGTATCCGGCGGGCGAGTACGACCTCGCCGGCTTCTGCGTCGGCGTGGTGGAGCGCGAGGCCATCATCGACGGCAAATCCACCGCGCCCGGCGACGCGGTGCTGGGCCTGGCCTCCAGCGGCGCGCATGCCAATGGCTACTCGCTGGTGCGGCGCATCCTGGAACGATCGCAACCCCCGGCCGGGATCGACCTGCTGACGCCGACGCGGATTTACGTCAAGCCGCTGCTCGCGCTGATGCAGTCGGTCCGCCTCAAGGGCATGGCGCACATCACCGGCGGCGGCATCACCGGTAACGTGCCGCGCGTGCTGCCGGCGGGCACGCGGGCGGTGATCGAGCGCAAGGCCTGGCCGCGCACCGAACTGTTCGACTGGCTGCAGCGGGCCGGCGGCGTCGCCGAGGAGGAGATGCACCGCGTGTTCAACTGCGGCATCGGCATGGCGGTGGTGGTCGCGGAAGCCGAAGCCGCCAGGGCGGTGCAGGAACTGGAATCGGCCGGCGAGACGGCCTACCGCATCGGGCGCATCGAGCGCCACGACGGGGAGCCGGAAGCGGTCGTGGTCTGAGCGGCGCGGCGGTGCGCTAGCGCCCGCCGCCGCGCCTCTGGTTGCGCCGACCGCCGCCGGGCTTGCGCTGCGGGCGGTGTCCGCCGGGCCGGAAGTTGCGCTGTTGCTGCTGTTGCGGCGGGTTCTGGTTCTGCCCCTGCGCCGGGCGCCGAGCCGAAGAACGCGACAGGCAACTGACCCTGCGCACCTCGGTGGCGAACAGTTCCGCGGCGGCGGCGTGCACCGGGCCGGCGCTTTCCTGCTTCGCCGCCTCCTGCTCCTCTTGCAGCGCCTGGTTCAGCCGCCGCAGCGCGTATGTGCGCGAGGCGTCCAGGCCGGATTCACGTTCGATTTCCTTGCGGTGCATTTCGATGCTGGCGATGAGGTCGGTGACCTCGTCCATCTTCAGTTCGTCGCTCATGAACGCTAGTCTCTCACGGTTCGCCGCGGCTTCCGTGCGGGCTACTGCGAACCGCGCCGCGCGATCCAGATGCCGGCCAGAACCACCGCGGCGCCGGCCACCTGCAGCGCCGCCAGCGGCTCGCCCAGCAGCAGCCAGGCGAACACCGCGGCCATGACCGGCTGGAACAGCAGGCTCACCGAGGAAAAGGCGGCGGGCAGGTGGGCGAGCGCATAGGCGATCAGGCCCTGGCCGGCCGAGTGCGACACCCAGGCCAGGCCCAGCAGCACCAGCCAGCCCTCCGGGCCCTGCGGCAGCAGGGTTTCCCCCGAGGCGAGCGCCACCGGCAGCAGCAGCGCGGCGGTGATGGTGGTGGTCACGGCCATCAGCTGCAGGGTGGCGGTGCCGCGATCGCGGATTTCCTTCACCGACAGCAGGTACCAGGCGTAGAACATCGCGGTGACCACCCCGAGCGCGTCCCCCAGCAGCGCGCTGGGCGAGAACGAGAGGCTGGTGCGCACCAGCATGGCGACCCCCGCCAGCGCCGCCGCGAGCCCGGCCAAGAACAGGCGCCTCGGGCGCTGCTTCCAGAGCAGCCAGGCGGCCAGCGTGACGAAGATGGTCGCCAGGTTCGCCAGCAGCGTCGAGTTGGCCACCGAGGTGTACTGGATGGACCAGTGCCAGAACGCGAGGTCCCCGGCGAAGGCCACCCCGGCGGCCGCAAGGTAGCCCAGGTGCGCGCGCGGCGCCGGGCCGGGAGCGGCGCGCGCCGCGGACGCGGCGTGCAGCGCCCAGAGCACAGGCACCGCGAGCGCCACGCGCCAGAACGCGCTCGCGGTGGGCCCGACATCGGCCAGGCGCACCCAGATCGGCGACAGCGCGATGCAGGTCGCGCCGGCGAACAGCGCAACGAGCGCGAGGTTCATGGCAGGTGCAGTCTAGCGCGGCCCCGGTGGTAGAATTTTTTCATGCCTGCGCCGCGCTTCGTCCACCTCAGGCTGCACAGCGAATACTCGGTATCCGATGGCATCGTGCGCATCGAGGGGGCGGTGGCGGCGGCAGCCGCCGACGGCATGCCGGCGCTGGCCCTGACCGACAGCGCCAACCTGTTCGGCATGGTGAAGTTCTACCGCGCGGCGCGCGAGGCGGGGGTCAAGCCCCTGATCGGCGCCGACTGCTGGGTGCGCAATGAGGCCGACCGCGACAAGCCGTTCCGGATCCTGCTGCTGTGCGCCTCGCGCCCGGGCTACCTCAGGCTGTGCGAGCTGCTGTCGCGCGCCTGGCTGAAGAACCAGCACCGCGGCCGCGCCGAGCTCGCGGCGGCCTGGTTCGACGAGCTGGGCGGCGACGGGCTGATCGCGCTGTCGGGCTTCGCCGCCGGCGATGTCGGCCAGGCCCTGGCCGCGACCAATGAGGCCGCCGCCGCCAAGCTGGCCAGGCAGTGGCACAAGCGCTTCCCCGGTCGCTACTACCTCGAGCTGCAGCGCGCCGGCGCCCCGCAATCCGAGTCCCTGGTCGGGCGCACGCTGGCGCTCGCGGCGAAGACCGGGCTGCCGGTGGTGGCCACGCACCCGGTGCAGTTCCTGGCGGCGGAGGATTTCAAGGCGCACGAGGCGCGCGTCTGCATCTCGCAGGGCTACGTGCTGGGCGACCAGCGCCGGCCGCGCGCCTTTACGCCCGAGCAGTACTTCAAATCGCAGCATGAAATGGCGGAACTGTTCGCCGATATCCCGCAGGCGCTGGAGAACGCGGTGCAGATCGCGCGCCGCTGCAACCTCGTCATCGAGCTGGGCAGGAGCCGGCTGCCGCAGTTCCCGACGCCCAAGGGGGTCACCCTGGAGCAGTACCTCCGGCAGCAGTCGGAGCAGGGGCTGGCCGCGCGCCTGGGGCGCCTGTATCCGGACCCCGCCAAGCGCGCCGCCGAGCAGCCGCGCTACCAGGGGCGGCTGGATTTCGAGATCGCCACCATCACGCAGATGGGCTTCGCCGGCTACTTCCTGATCGTTGCCGACTTCATCAACTGGGCGAAGCGCAACGGCGTGCCGGTGGGGCCGGGGCGCGGCTCGGGCGCCGGGTCGCTGGTTGCCTACGCGCTGGGCGTCACCGACCTCGATCCGCTCAAGTACGGCCTGCTGTTCGAGCGGTTCCTCAACCCGGAGCGGGTGTCGATGCCCGACTTCGACATCGACTTCTGCCAGGAGGGGCGCGACAAGGTCATCGACTACGTGCGCAGGAAGTACGGCGGGGACTCGGTGTCGCAGATCGCCACCTTCGGCACCATGGCGGCGCGCGCGGTGGTGCGCGACACCGGCCGGGTGCTGGACCTGGGCTACAACTTCTGCGACCAGATCGCCAAGCTGATTCCGTTCCAGCCCGGCAAACCGGTCACCCTGGCCGATGCCCGCGAGCAGGAGCCGCTGCTCGCCCAGCGCGAGAACAACGAGGACGAGGTGCGCGAGCTGCTGGAACTGGGCGGCAAGCTCGAGGGCCTGACGCGCAACGTCGGCATGCACGCCGGGGGCGTGCTCATCGCCCCGGGCAAGCTCACCGACTTCTGCCCGCTCTATGCCGCCGAAGGCACGGCCAACGTCATCTCGCAGCTGGACAAGGACGACGTCGAGGCCGTCGGCCTGGTGAAGTTCGACTTCCTGGGTCTCACCACCCTCACGGTGCTCGACCGGGCCGAGCGCTACGTGCGCATGCTGGGCGAGAAGGACTTTTCGCTCGAGGCGGTGCCGCTGGACGACGCCCCGACCTACCGGCTGCTGGCGGCGGGCAACACCACCGCGGTGTTCCAGCTGGAATCGCGCGGCATGCGCGACATGATCAAGCGCGCCCGGCCCGACCGCTTCGAGGACATCATCGCGCTGGTGGCGCTGTTCCGGCCGGGCCCGATGGACCTGATCCCCGAGTTCATCAAGCGCAAGCATGGCGAGAATCGCGTCGAGTACCTCGACCCGCGCCTGGTGCCGATCCTCGCCTCCACCTACGGCATCATGGTCTATCAGGAGCAGGTGATGCAGATCGCGCAGGTGATCGGCGGCTACACCCTGGGCGGCGCCGACCTGCTGCGGCGCGCGATGGGCAAAAAGAAACAGGAGGAAATGGACGCCCAGCGCGACATCTTCGTCGCCGGGGCGCAGAAGAACGGCCTCGCGCGCGCCAAGGCGACGCAACTGTTCAACCTGATGGAGAAGTTCGCCGGCTACGGCTTCAACAAGTCGCACGCCGCCGCCTACGCGCTGCTCGCCTACCAGACCGGCTACATGAAGCGACACCATGCAGCGGCCTTCATGGCGGCCAACCTGTCGGCGGTGATGGACGACACCGACAAGGTGCGGATGTTCCGCGACGATGCCGAGGCCAACGGCGTGCGCGTGCTGCCGCCGGACATCAACGTCTCGGACTACCGCTTCGTCCCGGTGGAGGCGAAATCGGTGCGCTACGGCCTGGGCGGGGTGCGCGGCACCGGCGAATCCGCGGCGCACAGCATCATCGAAGCGCGCAAGGCAGGTCCCTTCAGCGACCTGTTCGATTTCTGCAAGCGCGTGGACAAGCGCATCGTCAATCGGCGCGCGGTCGAGGCGCTGGTGCGCGCCGGGGCCTTCGACGGCGTCGAGCCCAACCGCGCCCGCGTCCTTGCCTCGGTCGGGCGCGCGATGCAGGCCGCCGAGAAGACCGAGCGGGACGCCGCCCAGGTGAGCCTGTTCGGCGAGGCCGACGCGGCGCAGGCCGCGCAGCTCGCGCTGGTGCAGGCGCCGTCCTGGAGCTTGGAGAGGAAACTCACCGAGGAGAAGGTGGCGCTCGGCTACTGCCTCTCGGCGCACCTGTTCACGGTCTACGAGCCGATGCTGAAGGGCTTTCCGCGCACTCCGCTCGGCAAGCTCGCGGCCTCGGACCGCGCCTGCATCGCCGGCGTGGTCACCCTGTCGCGGGTGCAGATGACGCGGCGCGGCCGGATGATCGCGGTGGTGGTCGAGGACGGCACCGGCCAGGTCGAGATCAGCGTGTTCAATGAACTGTTCGAGGCGCACCGCGACAAGCTAAAGGAGGACGCGCTGGTCGTGGTCGCCGGCAAGGTGCAGATGGACCCGTTCATCGGCGCTCTGCGCCTCACCGCCGAGGAGATCTTCGACCTCGATTCGCTGCGCGCGCGCTACGGCTCGTCGCTGCGCATCGCCATCAACGGGCAGGCCGACGCCAAGCGCCTGATGGAGATGCTCTCGCCCTACAAGTCCGGCGGCCGCGGCGGCTGCCCGGTGCTGGTGCACTACCAGAACGGCGCGGCGAGCTGCGACGTGGTGCTGGGGCAGGAGTGGAAGGTGAAGCCCGATTCGGCCCTGATCGGGGCGCTGGCGGCGTGGCTGGCGCCGGAGAACGTGCAGGTACAGTACCTGGCCTAGGCCGCCCGTATGCAACCGAGGGGATCGGTTACTTTAAGGGTCAGCAGCGCGCCGCCGAGCGCGTCCATGCCCGAACTGTGGCCGATGCGCCTCAGGGCGGAGAGTTCCTTCCTCAGGCTGCTGCGTCCGGCGAGGATCGCCGCCAGCGCCAGGTGAAAGGGCTTCGTGGCCCTGGCCGGCGGCGGCGCAGGCGAGGTGGGCGCGGGAGATGCGGTTGGTGAGGGTCCTTGCAAGCCCAAGTGCCCAGCTGGCTACCCGTTGAGCTACCGCCTTCCTGCCCAGGGCATGCAGGGCGATGACCCACTCAACCCGGGACGACCTGGGTGCCGGTCTGGCCATCGAGGGCGGCGAGGGCTTGGTCGAGGTGGGCGATGATGGCGCGCTTGCCGCCGTGCTCGATGAATTTCAGCGCCGCCTCGACCTTGGGCGCCATGCTGCCGGCGGCGAAGTGGCCTTCCTTCTCGTAGGCGTGCAATGCGGAGGCGGTGACGGTCTCCAGCCACTTGGCGTCAGTCTTGCCGAAGCCGATGGCGACCTTGGACACCGCGGTGAGGATGAGCAGGGTGTCGGCGCCCAGGGCGCTGCCGAGGAGCGCGGAGGTAAGGTCCTTGTCCACCACCGCCGGGATGCCGGAGTAGGAGCCGTCGGCGCGGTGGACCATGGGGATGCCGCCGCCGCCTGCGGCGATGACGACCACGCCCTGCGCCGCAAGCGAAGCGATGAGCCCGAGCTCCAGGATCGCCTTCGGCCGCGGCGAGGGCACGACGTAGCGCCAGCCGCGGCCGGCGTCCTCCATCATGTTCCAGCCCAGGGTCCGGTGCAGGTTCTGCGCCTCTTCGGCGGAGAAGAACGGCCCGATGGGCTTGGTGGGCTTGTGGAAGGCGGGGTCGTCTTCGGCCACTTCCACCCGGGTGATGAGGCAGGCCACCTGCCGGTCGATCTCCGCGCGGGCCAGTTCGTCCTCCAGCCCCTGCATCAGCAGGTGGCCGATGCCGCCCTGGCTGTGGGCGACGCAGACATCCAGCCGCATCGGCGCGATGTGCTCCCGGGCGTAGTACTGCCGCAGCAGGATCTTGCCGACCACCGGACCGTTGCCGTGGGTGATGACGAGCTCCCCGCCGCGCTCCACCAGCGGGCGCAGGGCGCGCGCGCTGCGCGCGGCGAGCTCTTCCTGTTCCTCGGTGGTGCCGCGGATGTTCTCCGGGTGGGTGGCATTGCCGCCGATCGCGACGACGAGGCGCTGGCTCATGTTGCGATAATAGCGCCCCCATGACCAAGTCGAACCTGTTCGAGGGCGCGCCCCGGGTGCTCAATATCGGCCTCGAAGGCTTCGCCACCGAGCTCGCGGCGCGCGGCGTCGCGGTCTCGCAGCTGGACTGGCGCCCGCCGGCCGGCGGCCGACCGGACCTGGCGGACCTTCTCGCTCGCCTGGCGGCGCACGACAAGCGCATCGCAAGATCGAACGCCGAAGGACTGCGCCGGATGCTCGCCGCTGAACCGGTGCTGCTGGACGTCGTCCCGGCAGGCAAGGAGATGCCGGTATTGAAGGACCGGGTGCTGCTGCATTCCGGTCCGCCGATCGCGTGGCAGCGCATGTGCGGCCCGATGCAGGGTGCGGTCGCGGGCGCGATCATGTTCGAGGGCTGGGCGAAGGACCTGGCCGCGGCGGCGAAGCTCGCCGCCTCCGGCGGGGTGAAGTTCCATCCCAACCACCATTTCGGCGCCGTGGGCCCGATGACCGGGATCACCACGCGCTCGATGCCGGTGATGGTGGTGGAGAACCGGGCCAAGGGCATCGGCGCGGGCAACCGCGCCTACTGCACGATCAACGAGGGCCTGGGCAAGGTGATGCGCTTCGGGGCCAACGACGCCTCCGTCCTGGAGCGCATCGGCTGGCTGCGCGACGAGTTTGGCCCGGCGCTGGGCGCGGCTCTGCGCGCCATGGGCGGGCTGGAACTCTCGCCGCTGATCGCGCGCGGTCTGGCCATGGGCGACGAGATGCACCAGAGGAACGTGGCCTGCTCGGCGCTCGTGCTGCGCGCGCTGGCGCCGCACCTGGCGATGTCCTGCCGCGCGCCCGGAGCGGCGGCGCGCGCCCTTGCCTTCATCGGCGGCAACGAGCAGTTCTTCCTCAACGTCGGCATGGCGATGGGCAAGAGCGTCATGGATCCGGTGCGCGATGTCGAGGCCTGCAGCCTGGTGACGGCGATGTGCCGTAACGGCACCGAGTTCGGCGTGCGGCTCTCGGGCACCGGTGAGGCCTGGTTCACCGCACCGGTGGAGATGCCGCAGGGCCTGTATTTCCCCGGCTACTCGCAGCAGGACGCCAATCCGGACATGGGCGACTCGGCCATCATGGAAACTGTCGGCCTGGGCGCGTTCGCCATGGCCGCGGCGCCGGCGGTGGCCGGGTTCGTCGGCGCGGGCTCGGCGAGCGATGCGGTGGCCTACACCCGGGCCATGGCGGAGATCGCCATCGGACGCAACGCCAAGTGGGCGATCCCGGCGCTCGATATGCAAGGCGTGCCCTCCGGGATCGACGTGCGCCGCGTGGTGGAAAGCGGGGTGCAGCCGGCGATCAACACCGGCATCGCGCACCGCAAGCCGGGCGTGGGGCAGGTGGGGGCGGGCATCGCGCGCGCGCCGCTGGCGTGCTTCGAGCAAGCACTCGGGGCCTTTGCCGCGACGCTGGGAGTGAAGGCATGAGCACCGTCGCCAATGTCATCCGCCGCGGCCACTACGCGGATTCGGTCGCGCTGATGCGCGTCTCGCGCGGCGTGGCGGCGCTGGCCGGCGTGGAAGCCGCCTCGCTCATGATCGGCACGCCGTCCAACAAGTCGCTGCTGCGCGAATCCGGGCTGCTGGCGAAGGCGGGCGAGGGCGCCAGGCCCGACGACCTGGTCATCGCGGTGCGGGCGAAATCCGCGGCGGCCGCGAGCGCAGCGCTCGAGGAAGCGGGCCGCCTGCTGGAAGCGCGCCCGTCGCGCGCGACGGACGGTTTTCCCCGCGCGCGCGGCTTTGCCGCCGCCGCGGCGGCGCTGCCGGAGGCGAACCTCGCCCTCATCTCGGTGCCCGGCGCGTTCGCCGCGGCCGAGGCGCGCCGCGCGCTCGAATCCGGCCTGCACGTCATGATGTTTTCGGACAACGTCCCGCTGGCGGACGAAGTGGCGCTGAAGCGCCTGGCGCTCTCGAAGGGCCTGCTGATGATGGGCCCGGACTGCGGCACCAGCATCATCGGCGGCGCGCCGCTTGCCTTCGCCAATGCGGTGCCGCGCGGCGACATCGGCATCCTTTCGGCCTCGGGCACCGGCCTGCAGGAAGTGTCCTCGCTGCTCGCGCGCGCCGGTCGCGGCGTGTCCCAGGCGATCGGCGTCGGCGGCCGCGACCTCAAGGACGAGGTGGGTGGGCTGATGTCGCTCGCGGCGCTGGATGCGCTGGAAGCGGACCCGGCCACGCGTCACATCGTGATCATTTCCAAGCCGCCTTCGGCGAAGGTGGCGGCGAAGCTCCTCGGGCGCCTCGGCCGCAGCCGCAAGCCGGCCACCGTCTGTCTGCTCGGGGCGCGCGGCGCGAAGCTGCCGCGCAATGCCCGGTTCGCGCCCACGCTGCTTGCCGCCGCCGAGCAAGCGGCGGGCAGGCGCCTGCGCGCCCCCCGCACCGCTGCGGTGGCGCCGAGCAAGGGCTGGATCCGGGGGCTGTTCTGCGGCGGCACGCTGTGCGCCGAGGCCCAGCTGGTGCTGCAGGAGGCCGGACTCGAGGTGCGCTCGAATGCACCAGTGCCGGGGGCGAAGGCATCCGGGGGCAAGGCCGCCGGCCATGTGCTGCTCGACCTTGGCGACGACGAGCACACGCAGGGCCGGCCGCACCCGATGATCGACCCCGAATTGCGCAATCAAATGCTCGGCGAGGCGCTCGCGGATCCCCGCGTCGGGGTGGTGCTGCTCGATGTCGTGATCGGCTACGGCGCGCACGCGGACCCGGCGGGACTG
>VGIA01000052.1 GCA_016868105.1 Betaproteobacteria bacterium
GGCCCCATGTGCGTGAAGCGGCCTGCGACATCGGCCAACAGCGGCCGGGCGCGCTCGATCTCGGCGGCTTCCCCGCCCGCCATCACGGTGAGCGTGCCGCTGCCCGAGGCGGGCGGCCCGCCCGAGACCGGCGCGTCGATCCACCCCGCGCCGGTCGCCACGCGCAGCCGCTGCGCGAAGGCCTTGCACTGGACAACCTTGATGGTGGAGAAGTCGATCAACAGCTGCGGCGGCCGCAGCGCCGAGGCGAGGCCGCGCTCGCCGAACACCGCGGCCTCCACCGCCTCCGGCGTAGGCAGGTTGAGGAGGACGAGGTCCGCGCCCTGCACCGTGTCGGCGGCAGACGAAGCCGCCGCTGCGCCGGCCTCGCGCGCCGCCGCAAGCTGGCCGGGCGCGATGTCGAACGCGCGCACGCAATAGCCCAGCGCAAGCAGGCGCTTGGCCATCGGCAGGCCCATCAATCCGACGCCGACGTAGCCGAGTTTCATTTTTCCGCTCATCGTTTCTCCATGTCGTAGATGCTCACCGCATTGTCATGGAAGAAGGCTTGCCGCTCGGCCGGTGGAAAATCGCCCAGGATCTCCGCCATGCCGCCAGCGATCGTGCCGTAGCTCGCGCACAGGCCGTCGACCGGGAAATTGCTTGCGAACATCGAGCGGCCGATGCCGAAGATGTCGATCGCCGCCAGCACGACCTCCCGGTTGGCCACCGCGGTCCATGCCTGCCCCGGAATGCCGAGACCTGAAATCTTGATGGCGGTGTTGGGGCAGGCAGCAAACGACCCGAGCGCCTTTTTCCAGCCCGCGATGCCGTCCCGGCTGCGGTCGGCCGGCAAGCCGGTGTGATTGAGGATGATGCGCGAGCCGGGGAAGTCGCGCGCCAGCCGCGCCGCCTCCCCGAGCTGCGTCCAGGGCACCTGCAGGTCGAAGCGCAGCCCGTTCGGCTTTAGCAGCGCAAACCCCGCCCGCCAGCGCGCGTCATCCATCTGCCCGGCCCGCGGCTTGTGACGGATGCCGCGCACGAAATCGAACTCGGCAAGGGCCGCCAACGTCCCGCCCAGGTCGTCGCGGTCCAGCCACGCCTGCGCGACCGCCACGGTCGGAAAGCCGGTCTCGCGGCGCAGTTTTTCCACATAGCGCATTTCGCCGACCGGATCGTGTGGGTCCCACTCGGTTTCGACGTAGACGGTCTTCACGACCCGGTGCGGCGCGGCGTCCGCGAAATAGTCGGCCGGCAGGTAGGGGCGCCGCAGCGCGGAGTAGTCGCCGTAGCGGAACGGGATCGGCGGCTGGTCGCAAAGCCACGGGTGGTAGTTCAGGCGCGGGTCCCAGAAGTGCTGGTGCGCGTCGACGATCGGCTGCGTCTTGACCATGGGCTGCCATCGTAGCGCGCCGGGCGTTATCATTGTCGCCGTTTCCGGAGGAGGGCTTCCGATGGCTGAGACGACCGGGGTGCGCCCGAGCGCGATCCGGCAGCGCGTGCTTGCCGGCGAAACGGTGGCCGGCGCGATGATTTTCGAGTTCTTTACGCCCGGCATGCCGCAGGTGCTGAAGTCCGCGGGCTGCGAGTTCGCGCTGTTCGACATGGAGCACGCCGGGCTCGGCTTCGAGACGCTGAAGATGCTGGCGGCGGGCTGCCGCGGCATCGGCATCGAGCCGCTGGTGCGCGTGCCGCGCAGCGAATACCATTTCATGGCGCGCGCGCTGGATGTGGGCGCCACCGGAGTGATGGTGCCGATGGTCGAGAGCGTCGAGGAAGCACGTCGCATCGCGGAGGCGACGCACTACCCGCCGCAGGGCCGGCGCGGCGCCGCCTTCGGCGTTGCCCAGGACGACTACACCGGCGGCGATGTGAAGGCGAAGCTGGCAGCGCTCGATGCGCGCACGCTGGTGATCGCGCAGATCGAGTCCGAGCGGGGGCTGGCGGGGGTGGATGGCATCGCCGCCACGCAGGGCATCGACGTGCTGTGGCTCGGCCACTTCGACCTGACCAATTTCCTCGGCATCCCGGGCGAGTTCGACTCGCCCAAATACCTGGACGCCGTTGGCGCGGTGGTCGCCGCCGCGCGCCGCCACGGCAAGGGCCTGGGCTTCATGGCGGCCGACGCCGGCTGGGCGAGGCGCTACCGGGAGTTCGGCTTCAACATGATCGCTGCGGGGCTCGATTCCTCGTTGCTCCAGTCGGCGATCCGCGCCACGCTGCAGGTCCTGCGATGACGTTCAAGCTGGGCATCATGCGCGACCTGCTCAACGCGGCGGGGGAGCCCTCGTTCGGCAGCGCGGCACTGGAGGTACTGAAGGGCAACCCGGCGCTGGAGTGGGAATACACGCCCGCGGTGGTGAGGGAACTCACCCCGGATCTGGCGGCACGCTACGACGGCCTGTACGTGAACTCCGCCCGTGTCACGGCCGCCACGGTCGGGCGAGCGGACTGCCGCCTGCGCATCGTCGCGCGCCACGGCATCGGCTACGACTCGGTCGACGTGCCGGCGCTCACCGCCAAGGGCGTGGTGCTGACCAATACGCCGCTCGCCATCCGGCGCCCGGTGGCGGTGGCCACGCTGACGCTGCTGTTCGCGCTCGCCGGGCGCCTCTACGCCAAGGATCGCATCACGCGCGCCGGGCGCTGGGCCGAGCGCAACGACCTGATGGGCAAGGGACTGGTGGGGCGCACGCTCGGCATCGTCGGCGGGGGCGGCATCGGGCAGGAGCTGCTCAAGGTCTCGGCGCCGTTCGGCATGCGCCGCCTGGTCGCCGACCCGTATGCGAACCTGCCCGCGCTGCAGGCGCTGGAGGCAAGCGTCGTGCCGCTGGAGCGCCTGATGGCGGAGAGCGATTTCGTCGTGGTTGCCTGCCTCCTGAACGAGGAAACCCGCCACCTGGTCGGCGCCAAGCAGTTCGCGCTGATGAAGCCGGGCGCCTACTTCATCAATGTCGCGCGCGGGCCGATCGTCGACGAGCAGGCGCTGATCGCCACGCTGCGCGCGGGCCGGATCGCCGGCGCCGGGCTGGACGTGTTCGAGCAGGAGCCGGTGGATCCGGCGAACCCGCTGCTGACGATGGACAACGTGATCGTCACGCCGCACGCGCTGTGCTGGACCGACGAATGTTTCCACGCGATTGCCTCCTCAGGGCTGCAGAGCGTGGTGGATTTCTCGCTCGGCCGCCGGCCGGCGCACATCGTCAATGCGGAGGCCTGGCCGCGCGTTTGAGTCGATAGCGGGCGCGCAGGGTCAGCAATGCGTTCCACCCCACCGCCACCGCCAGCGCGGCGAGCAGCGCCACGGCGGCGCTGGCGCGGGCCGCGGCGAGGTGCAGCACGGCGAGCGCAAGGCCGAAGCCGAGCAGCCCCTTCAGGCCGTTGACCAGCACCGAGGCGGTGAAACGGCCGCCACAGCGTGGCTGCAGGATCAGGACCAGGCAGGTAAATACCACCGGGTAAGTCGCCAGCACGCCGGCCACCTCCGGGCCGAAGGCGTGGCTGGCGAAGGTCGTTGCGACCACGACCGCAGCGACCAGAAGCGCACGCAAGGCGAGGTCGAAGCGCGCCTTGGGCACCGGCGGCGCTTCGACCGGGATGGCGTAGTGCCGCAGGGCGCGGATGGCCGCCAGGAACACGCCTGCAAACAGCAGGCAGGCCTCGGCGAAGCTCCAGGCGCGGAGTTGCAGGGCAATCGCTACCGCCAACCATGCGAGCGTGGCCAGCGCAAGCGAAGCGGCGGTGGCGAAGTGCCGCGCGGCGAGCGCGTGCGCGCCGACGAAGGCCGCGGTGGCGGCCGTGGCGGCGACGCTCATGCGGGCGCTCTCGGAGACGAAGGGGGCGCCGTGGTCCAGCGCAAGGAACACGTAGACCGGGCCGGCCGAGACCGGCAAGGTCGCGATCATCGAGCCCAGCAGCGGGCCCGCGCGCTCGGTCGCGCGCGAGGCTGTGACGACGATGGCCGCCGCCGCGATCACCTTCGCGGCCAGCATCAATCCGCCCGGCTCAGCCAACGGCGTGTCGCCCGGCCGTCAGGGCCACGCCGGGAGGCGCGCCGCGTGACGCTCGAGGCAGGCCAGGCCGAAGTCCGTCGGCGCCTGGGCGGGCGCGCGGTCATGGATCGCCTCCAGGCCGATGCGCCGGGCAAGCAGGCGCTTGCCGTAGCAGACGATCTGGTCGATCGACTGCATCAGGAAGCTGAGCAGCGGCAGCGCGTCGCGGTACAGGGCCTCCGCTTGCGCCGCTGCCGTCCCGTTGCCCTGCAAGCCGGCCCAGACACGGGCCAGAACGTCGCAGGTTTCGGCGCCCGGGATCATGCCGCTGCAGCCGGCGCGCAGATTGTCCGGCAGTTCCAGCCCCGCACGTCCGTTGAGCACCGCCAGCCTCCCGCCGGTCTGCTCGACGGTGCGGCGGACCAGCATTGCCGACCCTTCGGCCTTCAGGAGGCGAAAGTTCGGATGGTTGCGTCGCAGGGACTCGATGGACTCCACACCCAGGCCGATGCCGATGTACTCGGGCGCGTTCTGGATTCCCGCGGGAATGCCCGCGGCGTCGATGACGCGCCCGAAAAAGCGCAGCAGTTCTGCCTCTTGCATGCCCGGGGCGCGCGGCGGCTGCAACACGACGCTGGCTGCGCCCGCGCGCTCGGCCTCGCGCACGAAACCGATCTGTTCATCGGGCGTTTGCCCGAACACCGTGACCCAGAGCGGCGCCCGCCCTCCGATCGCGTCGGCGGCTGCCGCGAGCAACGCGGAGCGTTCCTCGCGCGCGAGCTTGGCGACTTCGGTGGCCAGGCCGAGGATCGCAATGCCCTGCACGCCGGCGCGCAGGCAGGCGCCGACCTGCAGGCGGAAAGCGCCCAGATCCAGGGCACCGCCGGCGTCAAAGAACGCGTACTGCATCGGCACGATGCCGCCGGGAAGAGAAGCCAGCGCGTTCGGCATGTGACGCAGCTTATCGAACCGGCATCGGTTCGCGAATGCTGCATAGCAGCAGATGCGGCGATGCCGGAGAGATCGTTGACTTTGCTCGCCCCAAAAGGCAGGCTAGAGGTTAGTGCGGCTGCAACGGTCGCAACCAACATTCGTTTTTTTTGGGGGGAGGGAAGATGAAACGCAGAAAGTTCCTCAAAGCAACGGGCGCCGGTATCGCAACGACAGGCCTGGCCGGCATCCTGGCGGCGCATCGCGCGCCGGTGTTCGCGCAGGCCAATACGGTGCACATTCTGCGCTGGAACGATTTCGTGCCGGCAGCCGACAAAGTGCTGCGCGAGGTCTTCGCACCCGAGGTGCAGAAAGCGCTGGGACTCAAGCTCAACATCGAGACGGTCAACGCCAACGACCTGCCGGCGCGCGCCACCGCGGCAATCCAGTCGGGCAACGGTCCCGACATCATCATGCTGCTCAATAACCTCCCGCACCTCTACTCCTCTGCCGCGGTCGATGTCAGCAGCCTGGCGGACGAAGTTGGCAAGGCGCAGGGCGGCATCTACGATCCTGCGGCGCAGCTCAACAAGGTCGGCGGCAAGTGGGTCTCGATGCCCTGGTCGTTGGTGCCGGCGCTGATCGCCTACCGGAAATCGTGGTTCGACGACGTTGGCTACAAGACCTTTCCCGATACCTGGGAGAAGTACCGCGCCGCGGGCGTCCTCCTGAAGAAGAAAAAGCGCCCGATCGGCCAGACCCTGGGCAACACCTTCGGCGATGCGCCGACCTTCACCTACCCTCTGCTGTGGTCGTTCGGCGGCCAGGAGGTGGATGCCAAGGGCAAGGTGGTGATCGACTCCAAGGAGACGCTCGAATCGGTGCGCTTCATGACGCAGTTCTGGAAGGACGCGCATGACGAGGGCGGCCTTGCCTGGGACGACAGCAACAACAACCGGGCGTTCCTCTCGGGCGACGTCAGCGCCTCGCTCAATGGCGCCTCGATCTACGTGGCGGCGTTGAACGGCGCCGACAAGTTCAAGACCGAGACCGGCGCCCCGCTGCATACCGACATCCTGCACGCGCCGCTGCCGGCGGGTCCGAAGGGTGCGCACGCCTACCATACCGCGTTCAACCACATGGTGATGAAGTACTCGAAGAACGCCAAGGGCGCGGTGGAGTTCCTGCGCTGGGCGCACACCAAGGCCAACTACGACAAGTGGTTCGTGGTGCAGAAGGGCTTCGCCACGGGGCCCACGCGCGAGTGGGAAAACCACTCCATGTGGAACCAGGACAAGGTGATGCTGCCCTTCAAGACCGCGCCACTCGCGCAGAAGCGGCTCATGGGTTTTGCGGGCCAGCCGGACAAGAAGGCCGCCGAGGCCTGGAACAAGTACATCGTCACGGTGATGTACGCGCAAGCGGCGAGCGGCAAGATGCAGCCGGAGCAATCGGTGAAGTGGGCCGCGGGCGAGCTGGGCAAGATCTACACCTGATCGACCAGCCTTGAAGCATTGCGTTTTCGCCGGTGCGGGGGCGCCGTGAGCGCGGCGGCCCCCACCGAGCGCGGTCGCGTCTCGCCCTTGGTGAGGCTTCTGGAGAGCGAGTCGGTGCTCGCCACGGCTCTGCTCGTGCCCGGCGTGCTGATTCTCGTCCTGTTCATCGCCTACCCGTTCGTGATGGCGCTGTGGTACTCGCTCACCAGCATTCGCGTCGGCGAGGCGGGGCAGTTCGTCGGGCTGGCGAATTTCGCCAAGGCCTGGAACGACACCATCTTCCAGACCGCCTTCAAGAACACGGTCTTCTACACCTTCTGGGCGACCATCTTCAAGCTTGCGCTGGGCATGTGGCTTGCCCTGCTGCTCAACCGGAGCTTCCGCTTCAAGCGCATCGTGCGCGCCTCCATGCTGCTGCCGTTCATCATCCCGACGGTGCTCTCTGCGTTTGCGTGGCGCTGGATGTTCGATCCGACGTTCAGCGTCATGAACTGGGTGCTGTATCACAGCGGCGTGATCACCGACCGGCTGCCGTTCCTGTCCGACGGTGACTGGGCGATGTGGTGCGCGGTGGCGGTCAACACGTGGCGCGGCATGCCGTTCTTCGCCATCACCCTGCTGGCGGGGCTGCAAACCATCAGCCCGGACCTGCACGAGGCGGCGGCGCTCGATGGCGCCAGCGCCTGGCACCGCTTCTGGCACGTGACCTGGCCGCTGCTCCTGCCGGTGACGCTGGTGGTGGTGGTGTTCTCGGTGATCCAGACGTTCTCGGATTTCCAGTTGATCTACGTGCTCACCGGCGGCGGCCCCGCCAACTCGACGCACCTGATCGCCACCTACGCCTATCAGGTCGGCGTCGCTTCGGGGCTGCTGGGCGAGGGCGCCGCGCTGTCGCTGTTCATGTTCCCGGTGCTGTTCGCCGTGGTCTGGGTACAGCTGCGCTACATGAAGCGCATGGAAGGGCACTGAGCGATGGTGATCGAGCGCAAGTGGAAGAAGTGGCTGATGTTCTACATTCCGATGGCGGTGTTCATCGTCTTCACGCTGTTCCCGTTCTACTGGATGGCGGTGACCGCGATGCGCCCGGACGGCGAGCTCTACCGCACGTTCCGCCAGGCGAACGCCACCCCGTTCTGGACGCTGGAGCCGACGCTCGAGCATTTCAAGGGATTGCTGCAGACCACCGCGTTCCCGCAGTGGCTGTGGAACACGATGCTGATCGCGGTCGTTTCCACCATCATCTCGCTGATCTGCGGAATGTTCGCCGGCTATGCACTGGCGCGCCTGAAGTTCAGGGGGTCCGAGTTCCTCGGCACCATCATCTTCATCACCTACCTCGTGCCGCAGACGCTGCTGTTCATCCCGCTTGCCGACATCATCCGCAACATGCAGCTCGGCAATACGCCCTGGGCGCTGATGCTGACCTACCCGACCTTCCTGATCCCGTTCTGCACCTGGCTGCTGATGGGCTACTTCAAGACCATCCCCAGGGAGCTCGAGGAGTGCGCGCGCATCGACGGTGCAACCCGCTTCGGGGCGATGATCCGCATCATCTTCCCGGTGGCGATTCCAGGCATTCTGTCGGCGGGCATCTTCGCCTTCACGCTGTCGTGGAACGAGTTCATCTACGCGCTGATCTTCATGTCCTCCGCGGAACTGAAGACCGTGCCCGTGGGTGTGGTGTCGGAGCTCATCCGCGGCGACATCTTCTTCTGGGGACAGCTGATGGCAGGGGCCTTGCTCGGCTCGATTCCGGTTGCGCTGGTGTATTCCTTCTTCGTCGAGTACTACGTCACGGGCCTCACCGGCTCGGTGAAAGGCTGAGAGGAATGGCCAACGTCACGATCCGGGATCTCAACAAGAACTACGACAACGGTTTTCACGCCGTCAAGGACGTCAATCTCGAGATCCGCGACAAGGAATTCGTGGTGCTGGTCGGGCCCTCGGGCTGCGGCAAGACGACCACGCTGCGCATGGTGGCCGGCCTGGAGGAAATCACCTCCGGGCAGATCCTGATCGGCGAGAACGTGGTCAACGACCTGCCGCCGATGGATCGCAACATCGCGATGGTGTTCCAGAACTATGCACTTTATCCGCACAAGAGCGTGTACCAGAACATGGCCTTCGGCCTGCAGATGCGCAAGTACCCGCAGCAGGAGATCGAGAAGCGCGTGCGCGAGGCGGCCGACATCCTCGGCATCGGCCCGCTGCTCGATAGGAAGCCGCGGCAGCTCTCCGGCGGGCAGCGCCAGAGGGTCGCGGTTGGGCGCGCCATCGTGCGCCACCCGGAAGTGTTCCTGTTCGATGAGCCGCTCTCCAACCTGGATGCACAGCTGCGGGTGCAGATGCGCGTGGAGCTGAAGCGCCTGCACGAGCGCCTGGAAACCACCGCGATCTATGTCACCCATGACCAGGTCGAGGCGATGACGCTGGGCGACCGCGTGGTGGTGATGAAGGACGGCTGGGTGCAGCAGGTGGGCGAGCCGCTGGAACTGTATGGCAAGCCGGCCAACCGGTTCGTCGCCGGCTTCATCGGCTCGCCGTCGATGAATTTCGTCGACGTGATCATCAACGAGCTGGGCGGGGCGCTGTACGCAGAGGCGCAGATGCTGCGTCTGAGCGTGCCGCCGCAGCACCAGGATCGGGTGCGCGCGCATCTCGGCGGTCGTCTCACGCTCGGCGTGCGGCCGGAGGCGCTGCGCCTCGCCAGCGGCGCGGATCCCGCCGGCTACTGCTTCGATACGGCGGTGGATGTGGTCGAACCGCTGGGCAACGAGATCCTGCTGAATTTCCGGGCGGGCGGCGCGCCCATGGTGGCGCGCGTGGATCCCGCGGTCCGCGTCAGGGCGCACGAGAACATCCGGCTCGCGGTCGACCCGGCGCGGGTGCATTTCTTCGACGAGAAAAGCGCAGCCGCTATCTAGGCCGGCGCAGCAGCAGCCTTATAATTGCGGGGTTCAACCGGGAGGCAATCGCAAGTGACGGGCAGGCTTGCAGGGAAAACCGCGTTCGTGACGGCGGCCGGTCAGGGCATCGGGCGCGGTGCTGCGCTTGCGTTCGCGCGCGAGGGCGCCACGGTATGGGCTACGGACGTTAACGGGAAATTGCTTGCGGATCTTGAAAAGGAAGGTCTCAGGACCCGTACTCTCGACGCTACGGACGAGGCGGCCATCCGCAAGATTGCCGGCGAGGTGGGCGCGATCGACGTGCTGTTCAACTGCGCCGGCTTCGTGCACCACGGCACCATCCTCGAGTGCACGCCCAAGGACTGGGACTTCAGCTTCAACCTGAACGTCAAGTCGATGTACCTCGTGACGAGGGCCTTCCTGCCCGGGATGCTGCACAAGGGCGGCGGCTCCATCATCAACATGTCCTCCATCGCCTCCAGCCTGAAGGGCCTGCCCAACCGCTTCGTCTACGGCGCTACCAAGGCGGCGGTGGTGGGCCTCACCAAGTCGATTGCCGCGGACTACGTCAAGCAGGGCATCCGCTGCAACTGCATCGGCCCGGGCACGGTGGACACGCCGTCGCTGGGCGAGCGCATCAACGCCTTCGCCGATCCGGTGCAGGCGCGCAAGGATTTCATCGCCCGCCAGCCCATGGGGCGGCTGGGCGCGGTCGAGGACATCACCGGCATCCTGGTGTTCCTTGCCTCCGACGAGGCGAAGTTCGCGACCGGAAACATGTATTCGATCGACGGAGGCATGACCATATGAAGCTGTGCCGGTACGGCAAGAACGGCTTTGAGAAGCCGGGCATGATCGACTCGGAAGGCCGCCTGCGCGACCTGTCCAAGGTGCTGGAAAACATCGGGCCGAAGGAGATCTCGCCGCGCGGGCTGAAGATGCTCGCCAAGGTGAAGCCGGATTCGCTGCCGCTGGTGGCCAACGGCCCGCGCCTGGGCGTGCCCTGCGTCGGCATCGGCAAGTTCGTCGCCATCGGCCTGAACTATTCCGACCACGCCAAGGAGGCCGGCATGCCGATCCCCTCCGAGCCGATCGTGTTCATGAAGGCCACCACCTGCATCAGCGGCCCGCACGACGACATCGTGCAGCCGAAGAACTCCACCAAGCTCGACTGGGAGGCGGAGCTGGGCGTGGTGATCGGCTCCAAGGCCCAGTACGTGAGCCAGAAGGACGCGCTCGGCTTCGTGGCCGGCTACTGCTGCATCAACGACGTCTCGGAGCGCACCTTCCAGCTCGCCACCGTGCAGTGGGACAAGGGCAAGGGCTTCGACACCGCCGGTCCGATCGGGCCCTGGCTGGTGACCGCGGATGAGGTGGGCGATCCGCAGAAGCTGGACATGTGGCTGGACGTCAACGGCAAGCGCATGCAGACCGGCAACACGCGCACCATGGTCTTCTCGGTGGCGCAGATCGTCTCGCACGTCAGCCAGTACATGACCCTGATGCCCGGGGATGTCATCACCACCGGCACGCCTCCGGGCGTGGGCATGGGCGTGAAGCCCAACCCGGTGTGGTTGAAGCCCGGGGACGTGGTGAGCTTCGGCATCCACGGCCTGGGCGAGCAGCGGACCAAAGTGAGGGCCTGGGCGGGTTAGCTAGCTGTGGTGTGAAGTCATGAAGCTGAGGCGGGCGGCGATGGCGGTCAGCATCGCCAGGCCGAAGGCGGGGCTCGACTTCACCAGTGCCGGGACATCGCTGCGGTCCAGGCCCAGCAGCTCGCAATCGCATTGGGCCGCGACAACAGGCCGCCCACGGCGGCAGTTTACTCAGTGCGCGTTCTGGCCGCGGAAGGCCCAGCGGGTGAAGCGGCGCTCGACGAGCGCCGTGATCGCGTAGAGCGCGATGCCCAGCACCGCCAGCACCAGCAGGCCGGCGAACACGATCGGCACCTGGAACGCGGCCTGGGCGTCCAGCATCAGCTTGCCGATGCCGCGGTTGGAGCCCACGGTCTCGGAAACCACGGCGCCGACGAAGGCGAGGGTGATCGCCACCTTGAGCGAGCCGAAGAAATAGGGCAGCGAGCGCGGGATGCCGACCTTCTTCATGATGTCCAGCTTCGAGGCGCCCAGCGCCCGCAGCACGTCCTCCAGCTCCGGCTCGGTGGTGGCCAGACCGGTGGCGACGTTGACCACGATGGGGAAGAAGGAGATCAGGAACGCGGTCAGCACCGCGGGGATCTCGCCGATGCCGAACCACAGGATCAGCACCGGCACCACCGCCACCTTGGGCACCGAGTTGAAGCCCACCAGCACCGGGTAGATGCCGGCATAGATGGCGCGGTGCCAGCCGACGCCGATCCCCAACAGCAGCCCGAACACCGTGGCGATGAGGAATCCGAGCAGCGTGGTCCACAACGTGACCACGGAGTTAGACGCAATCGGGTCGCGGTACTGCCACAGCGCGCCGAACACCTCCGAAGGGGCCGGCAGGATGGTGAGCGGTAACGAGAACAGCACGCAAACCAGTTCCCAGATGGCGAACATGCCGACCACGAAGGCGGCCGGCGATAGCAGCTTGATGGCGAACTCGCCGCGGTCCATCGTCAGTGGCGCCCGCCAATGAGCGAGCGCAACTCGTGCACGATGTCCTGGAAAGGCTGGGTGTAGGTCACCTCCAGGTCGCGCGGACGCGCCAGCCCCACCTCGCAGCGCTTGAGGATGCGCCCGGGGCGCTGGGACATGACGTACACGGTGTCGGAGAGGAACACCGCCTCGCGCAGGTCATGCGTCACCAGCATCACCGTGACCTTGCGCTCGGCCTGGATGTCGCGCAGCGTGCACCAGAGCTCCTCGCGCGTGAACGCATCCAGCGCGCCGAAGGGCTCGTCCAGCATGAGGATGTCGGGCTCGTGCACCAGGGCGCGGCAGATGGAGGTGCGCTGTTGCATGCCCCCGGAGAGCTCCCAGGGGTGCTTGTCGGTGAAGCCGGCCAGGCCCACCGATTCGAGCAGCCTGAGCGCCTTGTCGCGGTACTGCGCGCGCTCCCTGCCGATCCGGCTGCGGTGCGGCTCGACGATCTCCAGCGGCAGCAGTACGTTCTGCACCGCGGTGCGCCAGGGCAGCAGGTTGGAATTCTGGAAGGCCATGCCCACCGACCTGAGCGGCCCGGATACCGGCCGACCCTCCACGGTGAGCGCGCCCGAGGCCGGCGGGTGCAGCCCGGAGATCAGCTTCATGAGCGAGGACTTGCCGCAGCCGGAGGGCCCGACCACGGCGATGAACTCGCCCTTGGCGATCTCGAGGCTGACCCCCTCGATCGCCTTGAGCGCGGCGGCGCCGCGGCCATAGGCCATCGAGACCTGGTCGAGCTGTACCAAGGCGGGGGGCACGGGGGGCACGAGTGGCGCCGAAGCGCCCCCTTTGCTTCTACTTCACCAGCCGGTGTTCTCTCGCCGGCAGGTATTGCGCCGTGAACACGTCCGCTGGCTTGGGCTTGGCGGTGTAGTTGAAGGTGAGGCCGATCTGGTCGATGGAACGCTCCAGGCGCTTCATGTCCACCGCGCCCAGCCCGTTCTTCTGCACGTCCGGCGTGACGAAATTTTTCTGCAGCGACAGCTTCAGGCGCTCGAGCTCGACGTCGCGCTTGGCGATCGGGTTGCGCTTCATGAGCGAGTCGATCGCGGTCTCCGGGCTGCTCAGCGTGTCCTGGATGCCCCGGATCGTGGCCTTGACGAAGCCGGCCACCGCCTTGGGCGAAAAGCGCATGAAGTCCGGGTTGGCGATGACGGCGTTGCCGTACAGGTCGACGCCGTGGTCGCGCATGTGCAGCACCACGATCTGGTCCGCGGGCACGTTGTTGGCGCGCAGGTTCATGAACGAGGAGAACCAGAAGCCGGTAATGGCGTCCACCTTGCCCTGCGCCAGCATGGGCTCGCGCACCGGGAAGCCGACGTTCTCGATCCTCACCTTCGAGGCGTCGATGCCGTTTGCCTGGACGAAGATCGGCCATTGCGCATAAGCGCCGTCGGGCGCAGGCGCGCCCAGGATCTTGCCCTCGAGGTCCTTGGGCTTGGAGATGCCGGACTTCTTCAGCGCAACGATGGAAAAGGCCGGCGTGTCGTACACCATCATCACGGCCTTTACCGGCAGGTTGCGCGTGTTGTCGCGGTACTTCACCAGCGAGTTGATGTCGGCGAAGCCCATTTCATAGGCCCCCGAGGCCACCCGGTTGATGCCCTCGACCGACCCCGAACCCGGGTCGATGGAAACCTCCAGCCCCTCTGCCTTGTAGTAGCCCTTGTCGATGGCGACGAAGTAGGGCGCTGCGGGTCCCTCGAAGCGCCAGTCGAGGGCGAAGCGCACCGGGGTGAGCTTTTGCGCCAGCGCCGGGGCGGCAGGCAGCGCGGCCAGGACGGCGAAACTAGCGGCAAGAAGGCATTTCTGCAGGCGCATGGGCGTTCTCCACGGACAGGGTTGTCGAAGTCTAAATTGGAGTAAGCTTCCAGGGCAAGCCTCAACCGCCAGGAGTCCTCCGCCATGAACGAACGAGCCCGCCCCGAAGCCCTCGGCGCCAGCACCGGCGCTTCGCTGGAAAACTCCGCCTTGTTCATGCCGTTCAGCATGAACCGGCACTTCAAGAAGGCGCCGCGGCTGATCACCGGTGCCGAGGGCGTCTACTACTACACCGCGGACGGTCGCAAGATCATCGACGGCACCTCCGGCCTGTGGTGCGTCAATGCCGGCCACTGCCGGCCCAAGATCGTGGCGGCGGTGCAGAAGCAGGTGGCGAAGCTCGATTTCTCGCCGCACTTCCAGCTCGGCAGCCCGCTGGCCTTCGAGTTCGCCGACCGCCTGATCAAGCTCGCGCCCAAGGGCCTGACGCGGGTCTTCTTCGCCAACTCCGGCTCCGAGTCGGTGGACACCGCGCTCAAGCTCGCGCTGGGCTATCACCGCATGCGCGGCGAGGGCCACCGCACCCGCCTGATCGGCCGCGAGCGCGGCTACCACGGCGTCAATTTCGGCGGCACCGCGGTGGGCGGCATCGTCGGCAACCGCAAGATCTTCGGCGCCCTGGTCGCCGGCGTGGACCATATCCGCCATACCCACGACCTGGAGCGCAATGCCTTCTCGCGCGGGCAGCCCAAGCACGGCGCCGAGCTGGCCGATGACCTGGAGCGGCTGTGCAACCTGCACGATCCCTCCACCATCGCCGCGGTAATCGTCGAGCCGGTCGCCTGCTCCACGGGCGTGCTGGTGCCGCCGGTGGGGTACCTCGAGCGCCTGCGCGAGATCTGCACCAGGCACGGCATCCTGCTGATATTCGACGAGGTGATCACCGCCTTCGGCCGCCTGGGCAAGCCTTTCGGCTCGCAGCACTTCGGCGTCACGCCGGACCTCATCACCTGCGCCAAGGGGATCACCAACGCCACAGTACCCATGGGCGCGGTACTCATGAAGGAGGAGATCTACCAGGCCTTCATGGGCGGACCGGAGAAGGCGATCGAGATGCCGCACGGCTACACCTACTCGGCGCACCCGCTCGCCTGCGCCGCGGGCCTGGCGACCCTCGAGGTCTACGAGGAGGAAGGGCTGCTGACGCGCGCCGCCGAGCTCTGGCCGTACTGGGAGGAGCAGGCGCACGCGCTCAAGGGCCTGCCCAACGTGATCGACATCCGCAACATCGGCCTGATCGCGGCCATTGAGCTCGCACCCTCGGCCGAGGGGCCCGGACGGCGCGGGCTGGAAGCCCACGTGCGCTCGTTCGAGAAAGACGCTTACATCCGCGTCTCGGGCGACATCATCGCGCTGGCGCCGCCGCTGATCATCCAGAAGCCGGAGATCGACCGGCTGTTTGCTGCCGTGCGGGACGTCCTCAAGACGCTGCCGTAGCGGCCCGGGCGGGATTGGGCCGGGCGATCCGATTCATCCTCAACGGCGAGCGCGTCGCGCTCGCCGCGGTGGATCCGTCGCGGACCGTGCTCGCGTGGCTGCGCGAGGCGCGCGGCCTGACCGGGACCAAGGAAGGCTGCGCCGAGGGCGACTGCGGCGCCTGCACGATCGCGCTGCGGGAGCACGGCGCGGTGCGCCCGATCGCGAGCTGCATCGCCCTGCTGGGCGCGATGGATGGCCGCGAGCTCGTTACCGTCGACCATCTGAAGAACCACCCCGCGCAGCGGGCGATGGTCGATTGCCACGGCTCGCAATGCGGCTTCTGCACCCCGGGGTTCGTCATGGCGCTCTACGCGCACTACGAGTCCGGCGGGCCGGCCGACCGGCAATCGCTCTGCGATGCGCTGGCCGGAAACCTGTGCCGTTGCACCGGCTATGCGCCGATCCTCGCCGCGGGCGCGGCGATGGGGAGAGTGCAACCCGCCGTGGCGCCGGCCGCCGCGCCGCAGGCGGCGCTCGACTACGAGCACGAGGGCAAGCAGTTCTTTGCACCGACGAGCGTCGCCCACCTCTCGGCCTGGCTCGTGGAGCGCCCGCATGCGCGCCTGCTTGCCGGGGGCACCGACCTTGGGCTCGAGGTCACCAAGGCGTATCGCGACCTGGACTGCGTCGTCCATCTGGGCAAGGTCGCGGAACTGAAGCGGATCGACGAATCGGAGCAGGCACTGGAACTGGGCGCGGCGGTGACCTACGCCGAGGCCTTCGACGCCCTGGCGCGCATCCACCCCGATGCCGGCGAGCTGGTGCGGCGCATCGGCGGCGCGCAGGTGCGCGCGGCGGGCACGCTGGGCGGCAACATCGCCAATGCCTCCCCGATCGGCGACAGCATGCCGCTGCTGCTGGCGCTGGGCTGCACGCTCACCTTGCAGCGCGGCACCGTGCAGCGGCAAATGGCGCTGGAGGACTTCTACACCGGCTATCGCAAGACCGCGCTGCTGCCGGGTGAGTTCATCCGCAGCCTGCGCATCGCGCGCCTCGCCCCCGGCGCGCGCTT